>CAVBRV010000152.1:0-6541 GCA_963597965.1 Paludibacteraceae bacterium
TATTTAAATTGAAATGATAGGCCCATCGGGCATCTCCCCCTTCGGGGGAGAAATAAAAAGAGGGGTGTGCAAGCGAACTACATCGCTAGGAGCGTAGCGACGCAGGGATGTAGTGAGACGCCATTTCGAGCGAAGCGAGATGTGCATTTCCCTCGGCCGTAAGGCCGGTTGTATGGTTTTTCTGAATACTAGGCGGTATGAAAGCATTTTGGTATAAATCAAACATCGTGATTTATACCGCATGGTATTTATAAAAACCATACAACCAGCCTACGGCTGAAGGAAATACACCCCCTCTGCCGACCGCATCTCCCCCGGAGGGGGCGAGGTCCTACGGACCTATCATTCATATTCAAAACCGCTAAGTGACTTAGATCACATCAGAATGAATCACCATTTTATAGGTGGGAAGTTTGAGTTATTATTCTGCTACATCCTCGTATTCAACAAAGCAAGTGCACCGTCTTTCCAAAGGTTATAAAAAGGGTTATGAGACTATCGAAAGCCTCATAACCCTTTTAACCTTCTATAACCTTTTGATCGGCGGTATGATTGATTTGTTTGAAAAAAGGATGCAGCAAAATAATAACCTTTTTATAAATTCGGCGCTTCCAAATTATGATGCGCCGCACCACCACTCCTCACTCCTCATTCCTAACTCCTCACTGCTTTTCTAATTCCTCATTTTCCTCGCCTTCGCCCGCTTCCGTTGCTCCCGCCGTTTCACCGTCCGCCGATGCCTCTGTGCCTTCGTCCGAATCTTCGGCCCCACCCTGACCGGCGCTATTTGGGGCGGATTCTTTTTCTTCTTGGGCACCGTCAAAACAATATCCCCATTAAACAACATCCGATTGAAACAATACGCCGTCGCCATGGCATCGGTCAAGGAATCATGCCAATGCTCACTGGTAAAGCCGTAATATTTCGCACAAATCGACAACTTCCGCTGGTTATAATTTCCCTCATCTACCACATGTTTCCTATACACCACAGAAAACGGAACCGACACATCCACCCGCGGCAATTCCGTTTTCGGCGGAATGGCAATCCCGTTCTTTTCGAGCACAGAGAAATCATTCCAATAAGAATAGCCCACAATAGCCAGAGCCTCGTGCAAAAGCTTTTCAATCTGCGGCCCCACAGTGTCGATGGTGGGCGCGTGCGCCACCATGGCCGGCGTGATATGATTCACCTCCATAGCATGGGGCCACTCCGTCGCATGCAAAGGCTTCACATAGCTATTCATCGCCAAACTGCCATCCGCCCAAACCGCGGAAAATTCCAAAAGCTCCGGATTTTCTATGGCCGTATGTTCCAGGTCAAACACCAGGATCTTGTTTTTCGGTATATGTCTCAATTCGTCTAAGGAAATATTCAAGATGCGTACACGTCTCCCTCGTTCAGTAGTGGCATTGGGTTCAGAGAAATAGGCGATGACTTCGCTGGATATACAGGTTGCTCAAGGTTCTCAAGGTACTAAAGGTTCTCAGGTTTCTCGACTGTGCTAATAAATGCCAGTGTCATCAGCTCATTCGAGAAACCTTTAGAACCTTGAGAACCTTGAGCAACCTTTACCTCTATCGAAATCATCCCTATTGCCTCAAATTCTTAACGTAACAACATTGCCTACTTATTTCTTTCATTGTATCATGACATTTCAAGAATTTGATGAATTAAATATCCCATGTAAATTAAAAGTTACTCCCGTATCGTCATCTTGAACCGCCCGAAGGGCGTGTCGAAAGATCTTTGTGTTATTCCTAAAAGGAACGATGAAAAACTTACGGAATGAAATGAGACTTAGCGTCTGGGGCGTCTACATGCAAGGCTAACAAAAAAACCACAAGAGACATTCTGACATTATCCGTTTGTCTGTTAGCCTCATACATCTCGCCCCAGACGCTAAGTCTCATTTCAATATGGATAGCATATCAATGATACAAGTATTGAATAGCACAAAGATTCCTCCACTTCGGTCGGAATGACACCGTGCAAAAACTAATCCGCATGAATCGTATTTCCCTTAGCAGCTATTCGCACATTCAAGAAACCTTTAGAACCCTTAGTACCCTTAGAACCCTAAGAAACTTATATTCCTCACAAAATCCCCATCATCACAATAAAAATAACCACCCCAACGATGATCCACAAGCAGCCATGATTTCCACTCTTCTCCTCATGCAAACCGCCCCTATTTTTAGGTCTAGCCACGCCAGTATCCTGATGAACAGCCGTGACCTTGTCCCTATGTGTCTCGCTGCTCGTATTTCTAGGAGCAGTCCCGCCTATATCATCATCTTCTGCTAACAACGCATCCAATTCCGCCACCGTCCGACAAGCCTTGATTTCTTCCGTCATCCGCGGGCCTCGGGCGTAATAGTTCATCTCTTCCCTATATTTGGAAAGTGCTTCTTCATTTCCTGCCTTTTTCGCAAAGGGCAGTCCCTCTCGTAACAAAACATAGGAATAATGCCACATTTCCGTCCAGGAACACGCAGTGCCCAGATGATAATAAGCCGCCGCCAAATAGTTCGCCCCCTGCCGCTGATTTTCTGGCCTGAGTGCAGACACTTTTCCCGCCGCCTCATGCAAAATGCGCATCCATTGCTTTTTATGCTGGAAAAAATGCATCACATTTTTCAGCTGATACCCTTCCGATCTGACAATCCACCGATCCACATCAGTCTGTAAATCATAAAGTTCTGTTTCAATGGCTTCTAATTCTGGGTCCGTTACGGCCGTTTCTTCTGAAAGATTGTGTTCCTGATTCATCTCATATCTCCTTGCCAAAGACTATGTATTTAGTAGATGCTCGATAATTCATACGCCCGATGTTTACTGAAATATATGAATTGAAATTTGGTATTTAAGTACATAGAAATCCGGGCTATTGTGCAGATTCCTGTGCACTCGCTGTTGTTAGTTGTTTGTTGTCAGTTGTTTTTGGCCCCAGCAACAAGCAACTAATAACAATCGCCAATCCGATTTTTTGCTATTGAAAAGACAAATTAACGAGCAGCTATTATTTAGAATGGATTATAGCATAATATGTCTAGTGAAACCATGCAGACATCTTTGCATGGCAGGTTTATAGAAAGTTAATGGTCATTCACTTTTTAACTAGTAAGAAACTGGATTAGCGATCGTTACTGGTTGCTGGTTATTAGTTATCTGGCTCCAAACAACCAACAACTAACAACAGTAAATGCACAATAACCCATATTTCCACTTCTATATAAAAAATCCCCCATGGATCATTCCACAGGGGATTTTTTATCGTACTATGTAACTATAGTTGTTTCCTTATTCGCCATCGGCGGTCAGTTCATACACATCGGTCATGCGAACGCCAGAAAGTGGCAGGGATGTGAGAGAAGCATAGGCGCTGCCAGCTTCCATCATGTCATCATCGCTAGCCGCGAGCTTCACGTTAGAGAGATTCACGGTTTTGATAGCGGTCTTCCCGGAAGCGGAGGTCCCGTTTTCAAAGCGAATGTTGAGTTTCTTATCGATCATAGATTTGGTAGCCATAGTGTGTGTATCCTTTCGTTTTTTATAATAGGTAGCTAGTGACTCGTGACTAGTGACTGGGAGATTAGACAATATATTGCCAGTCACCAGTCACTAGTCCACCAGTCACCGATAAATTACTGCAATTCTGCCGTAGAGGAGGTGGTCATTTCTGCTTTCACCAGGCCGGTCAGTTCCAGACCATTGCGATTCACCAGGACTTTCATCAGTTTCGCAGCTGCCGCTTTGGCTTCTTCCAAGGTGAGATCTTCCTTGGCATCATTGACGGTCATGGTGTAGTTTCTTTTGCTAGCGGTGGAAAAAGTGAGTTTTAAGGTTTTCATAATAGTAGTTCCTTTCGTAAGAAATTTTTGTTGTCTGTTGTTGGTTGTTTGTTGTTGGGGCGCCCCAAACAACTAACAACCAACAACTAACAACATGTTTTGCGTATGGTAAACAAAACCTCTTATAAAGAAGTTTGAAAAAATCTATTCATTTCCCTTTCGGGCAATTCCACTTTCCATGGAAAGCGGAGGAGTGAATGATGAAGAAACACATGAATCATTACCATGGTAATGGGATTTGGAAAGTTAGCAGTTTGCAGTAAACAGTTGGCAGTATATATTCTATGAAACCGCTTATCTAACATTTCATCATAACCGCTAAAGAATACTCTCTAGCCGCTACACCTTCTATGTCAGATGGCGGTTTTGGTAAAATTTACTGCCTACCGCCTACTGCTAACTGCCAACTATTTCTGCCTACTGCAAACAGCTTTCTGCCAACTAATCACGCCCCGTTCGATCGGAAGTCCGGCACTTACGTCGTCATGCTTGAAGTGAGGACCCAGTGAATGCGGCACCACGCAGCTTCTGCTTCCCCATCCTATCATAGATAAGTGTAAAGAGTGGCGTACGGTTCTCGTCAGCGGGCTGTCACTAGCGAATGTATCAGATACCTGCATACTTCCGCAAGGCGTTTTGGTTGTTGACAGATGGCTTTATGCAGTTGGCCTTTTCTGGTGACTGGTGACTCGTGACTGGTGACTAGGAATACTGGATGATTTCTGTTGCGCCACAGCGACCAGCTTTTAGCTCCTAGCTGCCGGCCGGCTAAAAGCCAGTCGCTAGAAGCTAGCTGCTGTGACACTAGCATTTTCCAATTTCCCCAGTCACTAGTCTACTAGTCACCAGTCACTAGTAAGCAGACGCCTGCGCATAGCATCTGCCGGAATCCAAATCTTATGCACATCGACTCCATTCTCCCTACCCCTTCCCATCTGCAGCTGGAAAGGCATAACGATCCTGTTTCGACTCCGGAGAGATTTGGATTCCAAGAGGTTTTCACCTCCAGGAACGCCACCAGCGGTAATGGCTGATGAAGTTCATGGAAACGAAAACTTTTTAGTTAGCAGTTGGCAGTTAGCGGTTTGCAGCTTTTTCTGCCTACCGCCTACAGCCAACTGCTAACTTATTTGTCCCTCTATCTATATAGTAAAATGAGAAGCCCCAAAGTTTACATCTCTACCATTAAGCTTTCGTTAAAGTTGTCCGTATGCAGTTAGCGTTTGCAGTTTATTTTCTGCCAACTGCCTACTGCTAACTTATTTCCCCCCTCTACTTATATAGTCAAATAAGTCCCTCAAAAATGTTACATTTTTATCATTAGACTTTCATTAGATTTTGCGGTTCGCAGTTTTTCTTTGAACAGTGACTAGTGGACTAGTGACTGGTGACTAGAAAGATCTGCCCCAGTCACTAGTCACCAGTCTACCAGTCACTCATTTTACTGCCTACTAGTTTTCCCCTCCATATATTTACATTGCAGAAGTACCTCAAAATCACAATATCTTTTTCAAAAATATTTAAAATTTGCGTCGCTCTATTATTTTGTTGCGACGCCACCACCACTCCTCACTCCTAATTCCTCACTAATTTATTGCACTTAAAAAGTCCTCACCGGATGGCAGCCGATGAGGACTTTTGTATTTTTGGAGTTTTCAGAATGATCTATTTCCAGTCCCATATCACTATAGAACTAGAATGAGGTGTGATGAAATCATCAGATTTCTTGAAAAATGACAGAGGACCATCTGCCCTTTCTCGCCGTGACACCTTCGGCCAGTCAGCAAATTCTCTTCATGAGAAAAAATAAATATAAGATTTCACAAGAAGCACTGACCTCATGCGTGAAAAAGAAAATGAATCCTTGCATAGAGGAAGGACCAGGGATTTCCCGTTCTTCTGGCTTCCTCGCTCTCACAATGAGCTCGTCCGCCAGTGGATAGGGGCCTCTATGGCCTTTTCTTTTTCTTCTGGAAATCTTTCTTCTGCATAGGGAGACAGACCGATACGCAAAAGCAGACGCTTGGTCTTTTTAGGAAACTACATCCTTCCTGCTATTTCATGTAACCTTTCCGAAAAAACACAGCATCTCACGATAAACCGTCACTACAAGTCGATGAAGGAATCGATCATTCCCTTCTGCCTCTGGACTACGATACCAGAGGAGAAAGGTCTGGGCCATTCCCCTTTCTTCTCATAGGACTTGGGCATATTTTTTATTCATGATTCGTTTCTGTTAACTTATCCTTATTATACTACAAAAAAATCATTATAGAAGTAGACAATTTCAAGTCTTTGCGTTTCCCCGTCCATAAACCATACGCTGCCGGAGAAATTCTTGATATTGAAGTTTTCTTGAAGGAGATACAAGAAACACAGGTTGCTCAGGGTTCTAAGGGTTCTCAAGGTTCTCAGGTTTCTCGAATGTGCCAACAGACGCCAGCAAGAAACCAGATTGGAGAATGTTGTTAGTTGGTGGAGCCAGATAACCAACAACCAGCAACAATCCATCATGAAGAAAGCCTCATTGATTTAAGGAAACACTGATTTAATCGTTATTTGAAATGATTCTTGAATTTTTATTCAAAGCGAGGAAAGAAAATCCGAGAATAGCGAGCTATTTAAGGATTTTCTTGACGATGCTTTGGATAAAAATTCATATCATTTCAAATTCTTTGATTAAATCA
>CAVBRV010000153.1:0-6454 GCA_963597965.1 Paludibacteraceae bacterium
CACAGACTTTTTTATTGTATAATAGAGAAAATTTCTTTCAGGAGGTTATTATGATCAATCGCCCATATTATCTCAATCAATTAATTAAAGCGCGTCATACGGATTTCATCAAGATCATCACCGGCATTCGACGCTCAGGAAAATCCACATTACTACAACTTTATAAGAATTACCTCCTGTCCGAAGGCGTACCTGCTGACCATATCATTCATATCAGTTATGAAAAACTCACCTCTTATCCCTTAGAAAAGGTCGATGCCCTTTACAATTACATCAAAGAACAAATCAAAACTCCAACAGAAACCTACTACTTACTCATGGATGAAGTGCAAGAATTAGAAGAATGGGCCAAAGTCATCAATGGCCTCAAAAATACATTTCCTCTGGACATTTATGTCACTGGCTCCAATTCCCGATTATTTTCCGGAGAATACTTGACCTACATCACTGGTCGTTATATAGAAATCAAAGTCTATCCTTTGTCTTTCTCTGAATTTATGACTTTCCGAGGCTATGATTTGACACAAAAAGCGCAAGCATTCCAAGAATACCTGCAAATTGGTTCCTTCCCTGCCGTAGCTCTGACAAAAGATTCTGCCTTGATAGACACCATCAATAGTGGGCTGTTTGATTCTATCTTTGCCAGAGATATTATCATTCGTGGAAACATCAGAAACGAAGGCGTATTTCTTAAAGTTGCCAAATTTATTATGGAAAATATAGGAAATCCCCTTTCTGCCAACTCTATAGCTAACACCTTAAAGTCACAAGGCTCATCCATTCGTTCCGATACCATAGACAACTATCTCACTCAAATGGTCAATGCCTTTGTGCTCTATCAATGCGAACGTTATGACATCCGAGGCAAAGAACGACTTCGCACCAATGGCAAATACTACGTAGCCGACCTGGGACTTCGGAATCAGCTCATCGGTTTCCGAAGAGGAAATATGGGGCATGTCATCGAAAACCTGGTGTACCTAGAACTCCGCCGCCGAGGCTACACGATTTCCACTGGTCTATACAATTCGTTAGAAGTCGACTTCGTCGCCGCCAAAGGTGCGGACATCCGCTATTACCAAGTCTCACTCTCCGTCATGGATGAAAAGGTACTCCAACGAGAAGTCGCCCCTTTCTACAAAATCAACGACAACTATCCGAAATACCTCATCACCATGGATCCCATTCCCCTCACAGACAATGGCATTATTCATCAAAACTTATTCGATTTCCTTTTAGAAGATTTTGTGACAGCTCGATAATTGTTGTTGGTTGTTTGTTGTTAGTTGTTTGACCCCAACAACTAACAACAATTGCTAATCCGAATTCTTGCTAATTGTAACGTAAATGAATAACCACCACTATGTATCCAACGAATCCATTTGCAAGAAATCTTTCAACCGGATATGTCTCACCGTGCTGCTAGAAAAATCAATATCATCATTAGTAATCAAAATTTTCTGCCGCGCATTATCCAATCCCGCAAAAGCATCAAATTCTCTTTCATACGCCTTATCTTCTGCCACCGTATAGGCCACTTGAATCAAGTATTCTTTTCGTTCCTTGGATGCAATGAAATCAATTTCCTGTCCCTGGTTATTGAACACATACACTTCATAGCCCATATAAATCAGTTCGTTGTAAACGATATTTTCCAAATTATGGGTCACATCATAGCGGCCAAAGGGCTGATGCAGTGTATTGAACGCCACATCTTCATCATAAAGTTTTTCCTGGAAATCCAATTTCCTTTTGGCCTTCAAAGAATATTGGGGCACGCCGCGAATGACATAGGCCTCTTCCAGATAGCTTAGATACTTCATGACTGTATTAATAGAAACTGCCACTTTCTGGCTACGTAAATATTTCTGTATGGAATTGGCGCTAAAAATGCGGCTATTGGAAATGACCACATAGGCCACCAATTTTTTGAACACTTCCGCTTTCCGAATGCGATAGCGATTCAATATATCATTGAGCACAATGGTCTGATACAAATCATTCAGATACCGGAGTTCCGATTCCTTGCTGATAAATTCAAACCGCTTCGGAAATCCGCCATATAGCAAATAATCGGTCACATCTACGGTCTTCCCCAATTCATCAGCATATTGCTGAATTTCTTTATACACAAAGGGCCTGATACAAAAATCCACATAGCGACCGGAAAGCTCTTTGGTAAATTCTTTGGATAACAGTTTGGAATTGCTTCCCGTAATGAAAAGAGAAATATTCCGAAGGCGGAGCGTGCGACAAGCCAGATTCCAATCGGGCAAAACTTGTACTTCATCCAAAAAGAGATAGCATTTTTCTTTTGTTTCTTTGGAAAGCACATAAGAAATCAGAGCTTTCCCATCGGGAATTTGATTCAATGTCAATATGTCTTCAAAATTTAAAGATAAGACATATTTTCCCTGATTTTGCAATTCTTCTTTGATCTGATTCAAAATCACCGACTTCCCGCAGCGACGTATGCCAGTAATGACTTTGATTAAATCGCTGTCATAAAAAGGACGAATGGCGGAAATATAATGTTCTCTCTGTATCATAATTTTCACCTCTCTTCTATTATACTGAAAACTTTTTCGATTTTCACGAAAAGTTTTCAGTATTTTGCTATTTTAGTGAAAACTTTTTCCATTCTCGCAAAAAGTTTTCACTATCTTCACATTGTAGTGAAAATGAGTGACTGGTGGACTAGTGACTGGTGACTATTGTATTGCATCATTGAAATTAGGCCAAATTGTCAATGATCGCGCTCTTGGTTTAGGGTTTAAGGTTTAGGGTTTATGGTTTATATGGTTGCCATTAAGGAAACACTGATTTAATCGTTCTTTGATTAAATCAGCGTTTCCTTAAACCTTAAACCAATGAGATTTTCTTCATAGCGAATTGTCACATATGAACTCGGTGTATAAACCATAAACCAATCATAATACATGATGAATATTTCAAAATGTCATTGATACAATATACTAAGGAAATCATCTCCTTATCACGAGTTATCAATTTCCCATTGCAATAAAAAAGGATTTTGATTAAAATAAATAAGTAAATGATTATATATTTCTACAAGAAAGGATTATCCCTATGAAAAAAATATGGCTTGCACTTTCTTTATCTCTCGCACTTTGTGCCTCTGCTTCCGCCGCTGTTCCTCAGGAAGGTTACTATGTAGGCAAAGACGGTGCGCCCCTCACACAAGAACAACAAACTCCGCCAGCTGTGAAATCGGCGAAGATGGCGCCTCAGAGCCAGGCGGTCCATGAAGCCATGGCATCGCTCCCTCATTCCACTAGCACCATGATGCGCCTCACGGTCACTGAAGATGGCAATGCAGCCAATCCAGAAGTCATTCAGAGTTCTGGTTCTATCATTCTCGATCAGTATGCCATGGAATCGGTCAACTCCTGGACTTTCAAACCAGCCAAATTGGGGGAGAAAGCGGTTTCCATGACCGTATCCGTTCCGATTCGTTTTATTTCCACCATGGTCAGCGTCCCCGCCGCTCCGACCGCGCAGCCCATGAAGACCATGTCTGATGACGTGCAGAGCATTGCGGAAAAAGAAAATCACCCCGTCATGGAAGTGAAGGTTTACATCAATGCAGGTGGCGCCCTGGAAGGGAAACCGGAAGCCCAGAAACCAGAGGGCATGAATGCGTCTGATTTCAAGGTGCTTTCTAAGTATGTAGAAAATTGTGTCAAGTCCTGGACCTTCACCCCTGCCCAGAATCCCGATGGAGAAGCGATTGGATCTGATGTGATGGTGACAGTACAGTTATAGTAGCGATACTTTGGCAATTATTTTGAGTGCGTAATGCGAAGTGCGTAGTGCGTAATGAAGGTGCGGCGCACAAAATTTGGAAGCGCCGCGAATTTTATATGAAATGAAAAACGGATGGTGTCATGTTTCACGTGAAACATGACACCATCCGTTTTCAAATCTAAAACAATATAAAAAGGGGTATTGGGGCGTTTCTAAATTTTGTGCGTAAATAAGTTTACACCTTATTTATCGCCCCCATTGGGGGAGATGCCGTAGGCAGAGGGGGCTGCACCAGCGGTAGGAGTATCAGTGTTATTCAAATCATAACATCACAACTTCCACCATTACGCACTACGCACTTCGCATTACGCATTCAAATCCGCATTCCGGATTTAGTTCAAAGTAACATATTTCCCACCTTCCACTTTCAGCAGCACCAGGTCCACTTCTGGATCGCCGGAGTTGTTGAAGGTCATGGGGCCTACGGCGCTTTCAAAATTCTTCACGTTGGCCAGGGCGTCTCTGACTTTCTTGGAGTCTGTAGTGGTGCCAGCGTCTTCCATAGCTTTGGCAGCCAGTTTCACAGAAACGTAAGCGCAAGCAGCGAAGTTGTCCGGGTCGTGGTTGTACTTGGCTTTGAAGTCCTGCACGAATTTCTTGGTGGCTTCGCTATTTCTATCGGCAGACCACATGGAGGAAACGTACACATTGTCAGCGGCAGGGCCAGCGATTTTGATAAGTTCTGGGGAAACGAAACCGTTATCGCCGAGGACGGGCTGGTTCATGCCCATTTCTCTCATCTTTTTCAGGATGAGGCCCCCTTCTTGGTAGTAGCCAGCCACAACGACAGCGTCCGGGTTCGCATTGTGCACTTTGGTGAGCTGGGCACTGAAATCGGTGTCTTTGTCGGCGAAAGTTTCAGTGGCAACGATATTCACCCCTTCCGCTTCCAGGGCTTTTACGAAGGTTTTGTAAGCAGAAACCTGGTGTTCATTGTTGTTGGAATAAAGAACGGCTACATTTTTATAGCCCAGGAGTTTGTGAGTTTTCTTGACGGTCTGTGGGATGTTCTGAGATTCGGGTACGCAGTTTCTAAACATGTAATCCCCGATTTCAATGAGCCCTTCTGCAGTGGTAGCAGCGCCTAAGAGCGGAATCTGCGCTTTCTGGAAAAGCGGACCGACCGCTTTGTATTCGCCGGAAATCAGCGGCCCTACGACGAGCACTTTCTTTGCGGCGATCAATTTCTGTGCCGCACTGACGGCCTGCTGCACGTTGCCCTTGGTATCCACCATTTCGGCTTCGATGTGAATTTTCCCTTCTTTATTCACTTCTTCTACAGCCAAATCAAAGCCTTCTTTTTCAGCCAGCCCATAAGAAGCGACGCCGCCTGTGACACCATTGATGAAGCCTACCTTCGCTACCTTAGCGCCTTCTGCGGATTTCGCACCAGACGTTTCCTTATTTCCACCGCAACCTGCGAGCCCTGCCATAGCAGCTGCCAACATCAATCCCAAACCTGCTCTTTTCATCATTTTCTTCATTTCCATTTTGTTTTCTCCTCTTTTTGAAATAGCACATGTATGCGTCACTCTTTATCGTTTATATCATGTATCCCTTACCCGTATCGGTGCCTAGTAGCTAGGGATTGGGGACTAGGGATTAGGATTTTCTTTCCCCTAATCCCTAGCCACTAATCCCTAATCCCTAGAAAAAAGCGCCCCCATCTGATTCACATCAGACAGAGGCGCTTCGCGCGGTACCACTCCGGTTTATCACTCACCATCATTGTATGTATAGCGTTTCAAGCAGCTGGTAAAAATCCGCTGGTGGTTATAGGTTACTCAGGTTTCTCAAGTTTCTCAGGTTGCTCAGGTTGCTCGAACGAGATGCATACGATAGTATCTCATTCAAAGAACCTGAGCAACTTAAGTAACCTAAGCGACTTGAGTAACCTGTCCCACGAAAAAACGTCCTCGCCCGAACTGGGCAAGGACGCGTCGCGTGGTACCACCTTGCATTTATACTCTGCCGCCGGCGGTATCGTAGGAAACAAAAAGCCCCTGTCCACTATGGGACAGGGGCGAGATCGCGGTACCACCCTGCATTATACTTTAATGGCTTCTTCCATAACGGGGACATCCGTCCTGCCCTACATGATTTCGGTCAGGAAGCTCACGAGTGATAGATTACAGATTTCATGCACCGGTTTTCACCATCCACCGGCTCTCTGAGGCTGGGTCATCCGCTTTCCTCTCGTTCACAGCATGTACTTGTGTTTTGAATATGAATTGAGTATACAGGATAAAATTAGATTCGTCAAGAGCTTTTTTAGAAATGCGTAATGCGAAGTGCGTAGTGCGTAATGGTGGAAGGAGCGCATCAAATTATATAGCGCCCCAATACCCCTTTTTATATAGGTTATTATTCTGCTGCTTTCTGTATCAAACATGATTGTATATCTCGCTAACATCAAGGTTAAAAAGGTTATAAAAAGTTATACGATGACCTTAGTCACATAAACCTGACACCATATGGTCTAGTTGATTTGTTAGAAAAGCGTATCCTGTAGAATAATAACTCAAACTTCCTACCCGCAAAATGGTGATTCATTCCGATATAATCTAAGTCATTTAGCGGTTTTGAATAGTAATGATAGGTCCGTAGGACCTCGCCCCCTCCGGGG
>CAVBRV010000154.1:0-6400 GCA_963597965.1 Paludibacteraceae bacterium
GGGTAATGTCATTAAGTTAAGAGAGCGGTATAAAAACTACCGTCATTTCGACCGATCATATTTGTGCTTGATGGTACAAAAGCATTGAAATGATTTGTGTCCCTGAGTGGAGAAATCTCATCAGCACTTGCGATAAGGGCTTAATGACAAATTTGTTTCATGGCACTATTTCCTGTTTTCCAGCGGTCAATCCCCTTTTCTGTCTCTAAGCCCTTACCGCAAGTGCTGATGAGATTTCTCCACTCAGGGACACAAATCCATTTATACCACTTTTATCATTTCGCACAAATATGATCGGTCGAAATGACGGATAGAGATGAAATCGTTTCCTTAACTTAATAGCATTGCCCCAAAGGGGGCGATAAAAAGTTCTCGTTCCGAGGAAATTGTCAGATTTCCAATGGAGCGAGAACCCTTAGAACCCTTAGAACCCCATTGAGCCAAGGCCCAATCTGTGATATAGTACAGAAAGAGTTTTCTTATATTTTAATCTGAGGGGGAATATGATGAAAAAGGTATGGATGTTTGTATGCATGCTTTGTTTAGCACTTTGTGCATCGGTCACGTCTTATGCGGCAGGGGAGTCGGCGGTGACTATGGTTTGGGTCAATCCGAATGCGGTGAGTGATGTGTCCGCTTCGGAGCAGAAGATGAATGAGGGCTTGCAGGGGGCTTTGAAAAATTACCATTTCAAGTTCAAAGATTCCGTGGAAGCCCAGATGGTGATGCAGCAGTACATGATTGAAAATGGCATTGTGCCGGACGATAACAAGACTAGCGTGGGTTTCCTTCCAAAGAAGGCGGATATGCAGGCTTTGGCGAAGGAATTGGATGTGAAGTATGTGATTTTCTGCAACACCAGAATCACCGATGAAAAGCAGAAATTGGCTTGGATGTCGTGGACCGGCACCAAGTATGAAGTAACCACGTTGTTTACGACCATTGTGTATTCCACCGATGAGGATCGGTATGTGTATTTCAGCCAGCAGTCTGTCAAGGAAAATGCGGCCGGTTCTTCCAGTACGGAAAGAGCGTTCAATAAGTCTTGCAATACGTTCTTTACGAAGAAGTTGACACCGGAGACTTTCGTTTTGAAATAATGGGGAAATAAAAAAGACTAGCGAGAATGTTCTTGCTGGTCTTTTTGTTGCTGTTGTTGGTTGTTAGTTGTTTGGACCCAGACAACTAACAACCAGCAACAATTGCTAATTCGATTTCTTACTAATTGAAAAGTGAAATAATGATCATTCAGTAGTTATTATTTCAATACGATGTTGACGCCGTGGGGGGCTTTCGGATTCATGGCATCTGGGAGTTCGTCCAGTGTGCAGTTCAAATCGGTATCGGATGTCACTTTGGCTTCAAAAATAGTGTTTGCTGGAAATTCTACGTTTTTGCCTTTCATGAAAAATCCACCCACCAAAGAAACGACTGCAGCGACAGCAACGGCACCACCATCACTGCCAGCTTCTTTTCTAGCGACATATTCTAGTGGGATTTCCACATTATTTATAGCTTTGACAGAAGTAATATTAAATTCCAGTTTTCCGCTTCGGCCGAAGCGTCCGTTGCTCTTGGCATCGGTCACAATACCATTGACTGTCGTACCTGCTGGTAAGACTACCGTATCATTGATGAGGAGGTTATCAGAAAGAACTAAAGGGACGATATTTCCCTTTTTCATCTTTTTAGAAGAAATTGCTTCTGTTAGTTTGACTTCTAAAATGGTATCTTTGGGAATGTAAGCATGACCTTCCGGAATTTTTTTGACTGTTTGAGCATTGTCAGTTTCCGGGTGAAGAATGGCTTGTGTTCTAGCACGAATATCCGTGGATGCGGTGGCAGCTGGTGCAGTTTCTTCAGCAAATGACATTGGAATTGCGGGCGTTGCAGTGGAAAAAATAGAAACGCAAAGAGCAACCGTTAGACTTTTCATGACCATTTTCTTCATAATATTCTCCTCTCATGATCTTAAAGAATGTTATCTGCTTGATCTATAATCCTAGAAATTTCAGCAGTAACGTATATTATTTATTTCATTATAAGGGAAATAGAATGTTTTGGGAATATATTCGGAACGGTGAAATGGAATTTGATATTAGAAAAAAATTTGATAAAAGGATATAAGCGGTAGTATCTTTATTATCATGGGCGATGGGATTCGAATGAACTAGTATGATTCCGCTAATGTGAGCTATCCCCTGCTTTATTCGCTTCGCTCATACGCTATCCCCTTCCAAAGGAAGGGGATTCTGGGGGGTGGTGGAACCTGTTATTTCACGTAGAATTTCATATCGCTGGTGCAGCCCCCTCTTTTATTCTCCCCCGGCGGGGGAGACGAGGCGCTAGTAATGATTCCATTAGTACACCATATTTCCTAATCCCTAGATACTAATCCCTAGCTACCAGTCCCCAGTCACTAGTCACCAGTCACTTTCTGATCCATCCCTTCCATCCGATTCACCGCGGAGAGGAAGGCTTTCACCGAGGCGGTGATGGTGTCGCGGTCTACGCCGACGCCCCAGGTGGTTTTGCCTTGGTCGTCAGTGAGGCCGAAGTAGGCGATGCCGCGGGAGGCGGGGTCACGGTCCAGGTCGTGTTCTTCGTAGATCAGGTGGGTGACGTGGATGCCGTAGGTTTCGCAGAGGGCGCGGCTGATGGCGTCCAGTTGGCCTTTGCCTTGGGCGGCGATTTTCTTTTCTTTGCCTTTCGCATTCAGGGTGACGCAGCCTTTCCAGGTGTCTCCATCACGACGGAAATGGAAGTCCACCAGCTGGAGGGGCGTTTCTTGGTTGACGTAGGCGTCGTAGAAGAGGTCGTGTATTTCCTGGGGCTCCAGTTCTTTATGTTTCTTATCCGATACATCTTTGACGAAATACCCAAATTCTTCGCGCATGGCTTGGGGCAGGCGGATGCCGTAGGCGTTTTCCAGCACATAGGCCACGCCGCCTTTGCCGGATTGGCTATTGATGCGGATCACATCGGCTTCGTAGTGACGGCCGATGTCTTCTGGGTCCAGTGGCAGGTAGGGGACGTTCCAGTAGTCGTACATGCCTTCGGCGTGGTGTTTCATGCCTTTCGCAATGGCGTCTTGGTGAGAGCCGGAGAAAGCAGCAAAGACCAGTTTGCCGGAATAGGGCTGGCGGTCGCCCACTTTCATGCGGGTGAGCCGTTCGTACATGTCCACCAGTTCGTGCATGTGGGAGAAGTCCAGGTGGGGGTCGATGCCGTGGGTATACATGTTCATGGCGACGGTGACGATGTCTACGTTGCCGGTGCGTTCGCCGTTGCCAAAGAGGGTGCCTTCGACTCGGTCTGCGCCAGCCAGCATGCCCATTTCGGCATCTGCCACGCCGCAGCCGCGATCGTTATGGGGGTGCAGGGAGAGTTGAATGGCGTCGCGGTAGTTCAGGTTTTGGTTCATGTAGGCAATCTGCATGCCGTAGACGTGGGGCATGGACATTTGCACCGTGGAAGGCAGGTTGATGATGGCTTTCCGGTCGGCGGTGGGTTTCCAAACGTCGAGCACTGCGTTGCATACGTCTAAGGCGTAGTCCACTTCGGTGCCGGTGAAACTTTCGGGAGAGTATTCAAAGCGATAATTCCGACCGGCTTGTTCGGTGAGTTCTTTCAGCATTTGTGCCCCTTCGACGGCGATTTGCTTGATTTCTTCTTTGGATTTATGAAATACTTGCTCCCGCTGGGCCACGGAGGTGGAGTTGTACACGTGAACGATGGCGTTCTTCACGCCGTCTAAGGCTTCAAAGGTGCGGCGGATGATGTGTTCTCTGGCTTGGGTCAGCACTTGTACGGTGACGTCATCGGGAATCATGTCTTTTTCAACTAAGGTACGGAGAAATTCGTATTCCGTTTCGGAGGCCGCAGGGAAACCAATTTCTATTTCCTTGAACCCAATCTGGATGAGTTTCTGGTAAAATTCCATCTTTTCGTCCAGGCTCATGGGAATGACCAGGGCTTGGTTCCCATCGCGCAGATCCACACTGCACCAGGTGGGCGCATGGTCCACGGCGTCTTTCATCATCCAGCTCATATCGCAAGCGGGGGGCATAAAGTATCCTTTTCTGTATTTGTTTGGGGTCATCATAATCTTTGCGTCCTTTCGCGAAAAAATAATGAGTAATGAGTAGTGAGTAATGAGTAATTGTGGTACGGCGCACAAATTATATAGCGCCGTTATTTTATAAATAGCACTGCTATATGAATTGTGCAGTGCCTTCCTACATTACTCATTGCTAATTGCTCATTACTCATTAATAAAAAGCCTCTTTCATCTTTTTTAGAGACGAAAGAGGCTTTTCCGCGGTACCACTCTGATTCACCGATTGACGGTGCGCTTTGGTAGATGTGAGGTAATCGTTTGAGTAACATGGTGGAGACTGGTAGACTGGTAGACTGGTAGACTGGTGACTCGTGACTGGTGACTGGTGACTCGTGACTGGTGACTCGTGACTGGAAATTGGGGTTCCTAGTCACGAGTCATCAGTCACTAGTCACTTGAAAAACAAAAAAAGCCTTTCGTCAAGAGACGAAAGGCTTGGCCTGCGTGTTACCACTCTCATTTCTACCTTATTTCTAAGATAGACACTCATCAGATACATTCATATCCCCCTGTCTAGTAACGGCCAGGCCCCGGCTCTACCTACTTGGTTATTCAGCGAGCTGCTCGGAGATGAGTTCGTTTCCCGCGGTCTGCCACTTTCCACCATCCAGTGGCTCTCTTGATTTCCTAAGGAAATTACTATTTCTCGTCCATGCATTTCTTATGTTTCGTTGAATGGTATGATAACATGGATTGATGGATTTGTCTAGGGGGAAATGAAATTAGGAATGAGGAATTAGGAATGAGGAATGGTGGTGGCGGCGCATCATCATTTGGAAGCGCCGTTTTTTAGAAAATAGGGATTAGTAGCTAGGCCCTAGGTATTAGGCTCTCGGGTTTTGCAAGTGTCATAGCGACTAGCTGTGACATAGCAGAAATTCATGCCTGTTTCTAATCCCTAGATACTAATCCCTAATCCCTTCTTCCATGATAAAAGGGTTATAAAAGGTTATGTGCTTACCGTAAGTATCATAACCTTTTATAACCCTTTATAACCTTGCACCAAGCGGTCAGATTTTAATGTTAGAATTAAGAAATCAGTAGAATGATAACCTTTATAACTCGCGGCGCTTCCAAATTATGACGCGCCGCTACCTTCATTCCTCATTTCTCATTCCTAATTCCTCATTGCATTAGAATGCCGGTACCAGTCCATCACTGAAGTTATCATTGATATATTTCTTCACGTCTTCGCTCTGGAAAATCTTGACGAATTTCTTGTAAGTCGGATTGTCTTTGTCCTGTTCTCTAGCAGCGATGATGTTTACGTATGGGGAAGTGTTGTCTTCGGTTGCCAGGGCGGTTTTGGTGTCCAGGTTCGCCGATTTCGCATAGCCGGCGTTGATGACGGAAATATCTACATCATCCAGGGAACGGGGGAGCTGTGGCGCTTCGAGTTCGATGATTTCCAGGTGTTTCGGGTTTTCCGCAATATCATTGATGGTGGCCTTGGTGGGGTCAGTGCCTTCTTTCAGTTTCAAGAGGCCTTTGTGGTCCAGGAGCAGCAGGGCGCGGCCGCCGTTGGAGGGATCGTTTGGAATGGAAACCTTAGCGCCGTCTTTCAGGTCCTTCAGGTCTTTGATTTTGTTGGAATAGACGCGGAGTGGTGCCAGGTAGGTGTTGCCGATGGAAACCAGGTGGGTGCCGTTCTTTTCATTGAAAGCTTCCAGGAACGGGCCGTGCTGGTGGGAGTTCAGGTCAATGTCGCCAGCAGCCAGAGCGGAGTCTGGAGCCACGTAGTCACCGAAAATTTTCAGGTTGACTTTGAGGCCTTCTTTTTCTGCTTTCTTAGCCACAAATTCCATGACCTGTTCGGAATAACCAGCGGTGATGCCCACGGTGATTTCGTTCTTTTCAGCCGGTGCTTTGGCTTCCTGTTTGTCGTTGCCGCAACCAGCGAAGGTACCTGCAGCGAGAAGGGCTGCGAGAGAAATGGCGAGTGTTTTCTGGAATTTCATAATTGTTTCCTCCTTAATATATGTTGAAATGGAAATAAAAGGTGTAGTGAAACATAGTGTTTTTAGTAGCTAGGGATTGGGGATTAGGGATTAGGAAATAGGTAATGATTTCTGTTGTGTCATAGCAACTGGCAGCTGACAGCTAATTGCTATGACACTGGCGGAATCTAGGGAAACACTGATTTAATCGTTATTTGAAATGATTCTTAAATTTTTATTCAAAGCGAGGAAAGAAAATTCGCGAATAGCGAGCTATTTAAGGATTTTCTTGACGATGCTTTGGATAAAAATTCATATCATTTCAAATTCTTTGATTAAATCA
>CAVBRV010000155.1:0-6362 GCA_963597965.1 Paludibacteraceae bacterium
CCCCTCTGCCTACGGCATCTCCCCCGGAGGGGGCGAGGTCCTACGGACCTATCATTCCTATTCAAAACCGCTAAGTGACTTAGATTATATCGGAATGAATCACCATTTTATGGGTGAGAAGTTTGAGTAATAACCTTTAAATATGCGGCGCTTCCAAATTTTGTGCGCCGCTACCACCATTCCGCACTACGCACTTCGCATTACGCATTTTTCCACAAAACCCTATTGACAATTCTCTATAACGTAGTATAATTTTACTTACAACGAAAGAACGAGTAGCTAGGATCGGGATCCATATTTCTTGGAAATAGCAGAGAGCTGGCGGGCGGTGAAAGCCAGTGGGACGGGAGATATGAACTCACCCGGGAGTTTCAGAAGGGAAAGAGAAATCAAGTAGTTTCTGACGCGGCCGGCGTTACAGGCAACCAAAAAGCGATGATCGGGACAAAGTAAATGATGGTCCATGATACAGAGAGCCGGCGGAGGGTGCAAGCCGGTGCATTCCATGATTTAATATCACCTGTGAGCTCCTTTATTGAACGTAACATATTTATGACACCGGTGGTGCATAAGTATAGATAAAGAGATAGTGTTTTAGTAGCTAGGGATTGGGGATTAGGGATTAGAAATATTTCCTAATCCCTAGCCACTAATCCCTAATCCCTATTTCAAGGTAAGTAAAGGCGTTACTCCACGTTACGGATGAGAGCCTGAGTATAATGTAGGGTGGTACCGCGCATGTCGCCCCTATTTCCGAAGAGGAAGTAGGGGCGTTTTTATATGGGTATGATTCGTATATTAGAAAGTGCTCCTTGAGTGATAAATACAGGGTGGTACCGCGAACCATTTCGCCCCTGCTGCAATGACGCCAGATTGCAGCAGGGGCGTTTTTGTTACTCGTTCTTGGGCAATGGTTGTTGGTTGTCTGTTGTTGGTTGTTTGGAAATAGAATGCTGAAAACGGTAGCAGCACTAGCCGCTTGTCTCCCCCGCTGGGGGAGAATAAAAGAGGGGGCTGCTATAGCGGAATATTTTCCAGATGTACGATAGGTGGATACGGGTATAGTAACAGCACATTTCATACCGCTACAGCTGCCCCCTCTGCCTACGGCATCTCCCCCAAAGGGGGCGACAAGACGCTATTTCCCAAACAACAAACAACTACCAACCAACAACAGAACTTTTCTCATTTTGAAAGGAGATTGAAGATCGTGTTTTTTCAACAGCTTGTCAACGGTTTAACGCTGGGAAGCGCCTATGCGGTCATTGCCATCGGCTACACGCTGGTATTCGGCGTGCTGAACATCGTCAACATGGCACACGGCGGCATCTTTATGATCGGCGCTTACATCGGGCTGCTGCTCGTTACAGAAGCAGGCCTGGGCATTTTCCCGGCTTTAATTGGTGCTATGATTGGTGGTGCCGTTTTAGGGTATGGACTGGAATTTTTCGCATTGCGTCCGCTCCGTCGTCGTAAAGTGACCCACCTGGCTCCACTTATTTCTACCATCGGCGTGTCCACCTTCCTGGAAAGCGTGGCACTCATGGTTTGGGGTCCACAGACCCGTTCCTTCCCGACTTCCTTCGGTACAGAACTGATGGATTTCGGCGCTTTCAAAATTTCCGGCATCCAGATTATCAGCCTGGGTACCGCAGTGGTATTGATGGTGCTCCTCACCCTCATGCTGAACAAGACGAAAATTGGTAAAGCGGTCCGCGCTACTTCTGAAAATGCAGAAACCGCTGGGCTCCTCGGTATCAATACCGGTCGTATCATTACCTTCACCGTCATGCTGGCTTCCGCTTTGGGCGCCGCTGCTGGCGTGCTGATCGGTCTTTCCTTCAACGCCATCGAACCAACCATGGGTACCGCTATGGGCCTGAAGGGTCTGGCAGTTCTCATCATGGGCGGCCTAGGCAATGTAGAAGGTGCTATGGCCGGTGGCTTCATCCTCGGCATCGCAGAAGTCTTCTCCGTCGCTTACGGTACATCTTCTTACCGCGATGCTGTCGCATTCGGTATCATCATTCTGATTCTGTTTATTCGTCCTGAAGGCTTGTTCTCCAAGGCTGGGAAAGGAGGCAGACCGTAATGGAAGATTTATTGAACGGGTATTTCCTGCAAGTCCTTACCTTTGTCTGCATTAATATCATTCTAGCCATGACGATTTACATGACTCTCTGCACCGGGATTCTGTCCCTGGGCAATGCAGGTCTCATGAGTTTTGGCGCTTACACCTCTGCTATTTTGACCGCGGAACATGGGATCCCCATGCCGGTCGGCATTCTCCTCGGCGGTATTTCTGCTACCATCGTGGCTTTGATCATTGGTCTCCCCACCATTCGCCTTCGCGGCCTGTACCTGGCTATTGCTACTTTAGGCTTCGGCGAAGTGGTCCGTGTCATTGCACTGAACCTGGACATCACCCATGGTGCGCTGGGGTACTCCGGCATTCCTTCCATGGCAAGCGTTCTCTCTGACTATGCTAGCGATATGGGCCTTCTGGATGCTTTGGAAATAGATTCCCAGACTGGCGGACAGCTTCTCATGTGCCTGGTGCTCGTCATCCTGGTAGCTCTCATCGTTGCCTTCTGGTATCGACTGGAACACTCCCGCATCGGCCGTGCTATGGCTGCTGTGAAAGCGGACGAATACGCCGCTTCCCTGACCGGCATCAACGTAGTCCATTACAAAATGATGGCCTTCCTCTTCTCCGCTTTCTTTGCTGGCGTGGCTGGTGCTCTCTATGCACATGCCACCTTCTTCATCAGCCCGACTGATTTCTCTTGGCACAAAGTCGTAGATATCTTGCTGTATACCGTATTTGGCGGCAGCAACGTGCTTTGGGGCTCCGCCCTGGGTGCTACCATCCTCACCATCGTACCAGAATCCCTGCGTTCCTTGGCGGAATACAGAGACATCATCTACGGTGTCATGTTGGTTGCCCTCATGGCCTTCCGTCCCGATGGCATCCTCTCCTATGACGCCATGAAATGGATTTCCAAGAAATTTGGGAAGAAAGCCAAAGCCGTAGAAGGAGGTAAAAACTAATGCTTCTGGAAATGAAAAATGTAGTGAAACAGTTCGGCGGCCTCACCGCTGTTTCCAATATGTCCTTCCACGTAGATAAAGGCGAAATCTTCGGCGTCATCGGACCGAACGGCGCCGGGAAAACCACCATTTTCAACCTGATCACCGGCGTATACCAAGTGACCGAAGGGGATGTGCTTTTCAATGGCACCTCCATCGAAGGAAAGAAACCCTACGAAATCATCAATATGGGTATTTCCCGTACCTTCCAGAACATCCGCCTCTTCACAGGCATGACGGTTTTGGAAAATATCCTGGTTGGTCATCATGACCGTTTGAAATCCGGCCTTCTTGCCAGCGTACTTCACACCTCCGCTCAGAAAAAAGAAGAAGCGGAAGCCAGAGAAGAAGCCATGGAACTCTTGAAATTTGTGGGCCTGGAAAACGATGCCCATCGACTGGCAACGGAACTTCCTTATGGCAAACAGAGAAAACTGGAAATCGCCCGCGCCATGGCGACCCAGCCCCAACTCATCCTCCTCGATGAACCGGCAGCTGGCATGAACGACTCCGAAACCGCCGCATTGACCGAACTCATTCGCGGCATTCGTGAAAAATTTGGTATCACCATCATCCTCATCGAACACGATATGCACCTCGTCATGAGCCTCTGCGACCGCGTCATGGTGGTGAACTTCGGTAAGAAACTGGCCGAAGGCGTACCGGAAGAAGTACAAAACAACCCACAAGTTATCGAAGCCTATCTCGGGAAGGAGGAAGACTGATGTTACTGGAACTGAAAAATGTAGAAGCCGCTTATGGCAACATCAAAGCCCTGAAAGGCATCAACCTCTCCGTACCAGAAGGAAAAATCGTCACCCTGATTGGCGCCAATGGGGCAGGGAAATCCACCACCATGAAAACCATCATGGGCGTCATGAAACCCATCGCTGGGGACATTCTCTTCAAAGGCGAATCCCTGGTGGGAAAGAAAACCTACGATATCGTGAATCACGGCGTCGTGCTCGTGCCAGAAGGCCGTCAAATTCTGCAGGGCATGTCGGTTCGTGAAAACTTGGAACTGGGCGCTTATCAAAGAAAAGACACCGCTGCTATTGCAGAAGACCTGTCCAAAGTTTTTGAACGCTTCCCACGCCTCTTTGAAAGACAGAGCCAATTCGCCGGTACCCTCTCCGGCGGCGAACAGCAGATGCTCGCCATCGGTCGTGCCATGATGGCAAGACCGGAAGTGATGCTCCTGGACGAACCATCCATGGGCTTGGCTCCGCTGGTGGTACAGCAGATCTTTGACGTTGTCAAAGATATTAATAAAATGGGGACTACTGTTCTTCTGGTTGAACAGAATGCGCGTAAAGCCCTCCAGATTGCCGACTATGCCTACGTTATGGAAACAGGCAAAATCGTCATGGAAGGCCCCGCACAGGAAGTGGCAGCCAACCCGGATGTCATGGCGGCCTATCTGGGCGGAAAGAAGAAACAGTAAGCCATATATACAGCCTTTCGGCTGGAAACACGATCTTGGGAAAAAGGACTGCGATGAGCAGTCCTTTTTCTCATGCTTTAGGGTGACTGGTGACTGGTGACTAGTGACTGGTGACTGGTGACTGGTGACTGGTGACTAGTGACTGGTGACTGGTGACTGGTGACTAGTGACTGGGGACTGGTGGCTAGGGATTAGTAGCTAGGGATTAGGGAAAGTGAGGAGTTAGGAGTGGTGGTGGCGGCGCAACAGAATTTGGAAGCACCGCATTTTTATTTTAGGGATTAGGGATTAGTAGCTAGGGATTAGGAAAATAGCTGGGAGTTAGGAGTGGTGGTGGAAGATGAGACGAGGTGGATGTTTTAACAAATCATTTTATACCGCTGGTGCAGCCCCCTCTGCCTACGGCATCTCCCCCGACGGGGGCGATAAATAAGGTGTAAACTTATTTACGCATCAGAATTTGGAAGCGCCGCGAGTTTTTATATTTGAATTGCGATAAAGCGGTATATGCACTAGCGTATAGCCCCCTTTCACTGAAAGGGGGGCAGGGGGGATAGCTCGTACTAGCGGTATGCATGATAGGAGATAGCTAGCGGTATAGGCGTCCAGTTAAGGCGGTTGATCGCTAGAGATTACAGGTTTCTCAAGGTTCTTAGGGCTCTTACGGAAGCCATTCTAGCGTGTGGCCCCTTGGAGAAGGGGCGGCGAAGCCGGGTAAGTAAGTTTATACCGCTGTCTCGGCTCCCCTGTCGGGGGAGCTGCCGAAGGCTGAGGGGGCAGCTCTAGCGATATACTTCACCACTGTATGATAAGCGAACTCGGTCCTACTACCAAATGGCCCGGAGGGACACAATCAGCGATTGCGGAAATGGTGAAATGAGAAATAAGTGCTTTTCCGTCATTTCGACCGGGCATATTTGTGCTTGATGGTACAAAAGAATTGAAATGAGTTGTGTCCCTGAGTGGAGAAATCTCTTCACCAGTAGCGATAAGGGCTTAATGAATCAAATGGTATGTATCGTCATTTCGACCGATGGGATTAGTGCGAGAAGACACTATCGCATCAAGCAACTATGTTGGACAGAAGTGGAGAAATCTTTGCGTTATTCGTTTTAGTACTTTGTGAAATAAGCGTATTGAAATGAGACTTAGCGTCTGGGGCGTCAATTGATGAGGCTAACTGAAAAGCGGATTGTAATAAGTAGTATAAAACGGTTTATCTGTTAGCCTTGAATGAGACGCCCCAGACGATAAGTCTCATTTCAATTTGGATAGTGTATCATTGATGTAATGATTGAATAACCCAAAGATTTCTCCACTTTTGTCTAACATGGTCGCTTGATGCTACAGTATCATCTCGCACTAATCCCATCGGTCGAAATGACAGTACAAACCATTTGACTCACTAAGCCCTTACCGCCAGTGCTGAAGAGATTTCTCCACTCAGGGACACAAATCCATTTATACCACATTCGTCATTTCGCACCAATAGGATCGGCCCCCATGACGGTTTCGATGCTATTGCAATGATAGTATCGAAACGAATCACCATTTAAAAAGTGAGAAGTTTGAATTATTCACTTTTCTGAAATAATGTGTAATGAAGGGATAACGTAGCAGCTCTAGCGCGTTGCCCCTTGGAGAAGGGGCGGCGAAGCCGGGTAAGTAAGTTTACACCGCTGTCTCGGCTCCCCTGCCGGGGGAGCTGCCGAAGGCTGAGGGGGCAGCTCTAGCGATATGAAATGATATGTAGGGTAAGCGGACTTAGCTTCACTATAGAATGGCCCGAAGGGACATATTTCAGAAAAGCGGAGTGTGCTTATTTGAG
>CAVBRV010000156.1:0-6353 GCA_963597965.1 Paludibacteraceae bacterium
TGAATAAAAATTCAAGAATCATTTCAAATAACGATTAAATCAGTGTTTCCCTAGTCACGAGTCACCAGTCACTAGTCACCCACATATGCAAAGATTGGGAACCAGGGAAAATGTATTTCCTAATCCCTAATCCCCAATCCCTAGCTACTATAACTCTAAACTTCACGCACCGCTGGTGCATCACTGTGTATGAAAATGGCTAGCATCAGTGACTGGTAGACTAGTGACTGGTGACTAGAAAAAGCGTGACCTAATCACCAGTCACTAGTCACTAGTCACCAGCTACCAAATTCTATTTTCATAGTAACGATTATTTCTGATACAGTTTAGATACTACGTTCTTGCAGAAATCCATCTGTTCCTCGATCATCTTGCCCAATTCCTTGCTGTCCTTGAAATCGATGACCATGCCCGCTTTTTCATGAGCGGACTTCACTTCCGGATCCTCCATGGTCTTCTTGAAGGCCTCTTCATAGAACTTAATGATGTTATCCGGGGTGCCCTTCGGTGCTACCAGGGCACGAGCGGAGCCGTACCACTTGTTGTAATACCCCAATTCACCCAAAGTCGGCACATCTGGCAGAGCGGGGTCTCTCTTTTCTGCATACACGCCGAGAACCTTCAGTTCCGCATTTTCGCCATTGATGAGTTTCGCTACATCCGCTACTTTGGCGCAAGAGAAATCCACTTCGCCCTGACGGAGAGCGAGGAGCTGGTCGGCAGTGCCACCGTAAGGAACCGCATTGTATTCAAATTTGGCCGACTGAGCGAGGAGCTGAGCAGCGGTGTGGTTGGAAGCCTGTACCCCATTGGTGGAGCACTTCAGCTGCCCCGGATTGGCCTGGGCATCAGCCACCAAAGATTTCAAATCATTCCACTTGGAATCCTTTCTGACAACCACCACAGCCGTTTCTGTCAGATGGTTACAAATCGGAACGATGGACTTATCGGTAAAAGCAGAACCTTCCATCTGGGCCAAGGTGGTGTAAGTCGGCAGATTGATGAAACCAATGGTATAGCCGTCCGGTTTTGCCTTCGCCAGTTCCGTCCAACCAATCTTCCCATCAGCACCCGGTTTATTTTCGATCACCAAGGTCTGTCCCACATATTTCTTCGCACTATTGGTCAGAAGACGAGCACCCGTGTCGGTACCGGAACCAGCCTTGTAAGCCACGATGACCTTCACGTCCTTCGTCGGCTTCCAATCAGCAGCGGCATTGTCACTCTTCGCCTTATTGCCGCCGCAACCGCCAATCAAAAGACCTGCTGCTACTGCTGTGATACCGATCCAAGCCAATTTCTTATTCATATTGTCTGCCTCCTTAAAAAGCGTCCGCTATCGGGTGAAGTGCTTGTGTAAGTGGGTAGTAATTAGTAGCTGCTCGATAATTCATACGCCCGATGTTTACTGAATATACGTAGTAAAATTTTGGTATTCAAGTGCAAAGAAATACGGGCTATTGTGCAGATTTCTTTGCACTCACTGTTGTTAGTTGTTTGTTGTCGGTTGTTTGGTCCCAACAACAAACAACTAACAACCAGCAACAATCGCTAATCCGGTTTCCTGCTATTGAAAAATGAATTAACGAGCAGCCACCAAATACACTAGTCACCAGTCACTAGTCACCAATTATTGCTCATCATTCGTATTATACTATTTCGATATTCTCTAAACAATAAGTAAAATGATTCTGTCGACTTAAATCAATATGTATATACTTATTAATTCTGCACTTGCTATGCAATAAAAGCAATTTATTCGTAAATATAAGGAAATACAACTTATTTTCTATCTATTTTCACCTATAGACAGTCATAGAAAAATTCTTTTATGCGTTGAGAGAATAGGGTTCGCGTGCTTTTATCTCAAATTGGAATAGTTTTTTAGTAGGCAGTTAGCAGTAGGCAGTTGGCGGTATTACTGCCTACTGCCTACTGCTAACTGCCTACTGCCTACTGCCTACTATTTTTTCTGTCCATAATACGCTTTCGGCCCATGTTTCCTCTGGTAATGTTTATCCAAAATGAAATCATCCATAAAGGCATTTGGATTGAGGAGCAGCGTTTTCATGGTCATTTCTGCCACTTCTTCCAAAACCACCGCATGGTAGACCGCTTCTTCTGGCGTCTTCCCCCACGTGAAAGGGCCGTGATTTCTCACCAAAACCGCCGGTACTGCCAGCGGTTCTTTTTGACTGGCCCGCACAGTTTCGATGATCACTTTTCCCGTATTTCCTTCATAGTCGGCTTCCACTTCTGCCTTTGTCAATGCCCGGCTGATAGGAACAGGGCCGTAGAAATAGTCCGCATGGGTGGTTCCCAGGGCAGGGATTTCTCGTCCTGCTTGGGCAAAAGCAACCGCATTCGTCGAGTGGGTATGCACCACACCGCCCAGTTCCGGGAAGGCTTTGTACAGTGCCAAGTGAGTCGGCGTATCGGAAGAAGGACGCAGATGACCTTCCACCACGTGCCCCTCCAAATCGACCACCACCATGTCTTCCGATTTCATTCCTTCATAAGGTACCCCAGACGGCTTGATAACCACCAAGTTCGTTTCTCTATCAATGCCGCTCACATTGCCCCAGGTGTAAATCACCACACCCCGCGCCGCCAGTTCCAGATTGGCAGCGCAGACGCGGCGTTTCAATTCTTCTAGCATAATATCTCTCCTTTGAAAAGAGGATTAGTCAGCAGTTAGCAGTAGGCAGTTAGCCGTTTCTGCCAACTGCCTACTGCTAACTAGTGGATGCTCGATAATTCATATGCCCGATATTTACTGAATATATGCAGTGAAATTTTGTCATTCAAGTGCATAGAAATATGGGCTATTGTGCAGATTCCCATGCACCCACTGTTGTTAGTTGTTAGTTGTTGGTTGTTTGACCCCAACAACAAACAACTAACAACCAGCAACAATCGCCAATTCTATTTCTTGCTATTGAAAAACGAATTAACGAGCAACCACTATCTAAAAAAGGGGTATTGGGGCGCTTTATGAATTGTGCGCCCCTTCCACCATTCCTCACTCCTAATTCCTAATTCCTAACTCCTCACTGCTCCTCAATCACCCATGCCCGATCCGCGGGGAACGTCACATAACATTTCCCTTCCAGGACCGTTTTCCCTGGGTCGAACATGTCCACAATCCATTCCTTGCCCAGTGCATCTCTGACGAAATACCGCACTTTTTCGCCGAGGAACATTTTGTTGAAAATATCCACGGCCACATTGACCTTGCCGTCCTGTGCCTCTTTATGCAGCTTCGCACTTTCCGGGCGGATCGACGCCACGTAAGTTTCCCCTTCTTTCACCGGATTGGAAGAGTGAAAACGAGTATTTCCATAGGAAACGGTATTTTCCTTCTCCCCTTTGACGGAAATCAGATTGGTGGTGCCAATGAAATCTGCCACGAATGGCGTTTTCGGTTCAAAATAAATTTCCTGTGGCGTGCCCACTTGGTGCACCACCCCGTCTTTCAGCACCACAATGCGGTCCGACATGGAGAGGGCTTCCGACTGGTCGTGGGTGACATAAATGGTGGAAAGTCCCATTTTCAGCTGAATATCACGAAGTTCCACACGCACGCTTTCACGAAGTTTCGCATCCAAATTGGACAGCGGTTCATCGAGAAGCAGCACTTCCGGATTCATCACTAACGCACGAGCTACCGCCACGCGCTGCTGCTGCCCGCCGGACATCTGGTTCGGGAAACGCTTTTCCATGCCCTTCAGCTGCATCAATTCCAATGCTTCCTGCACCCGTGCTTCGATTTCTGCTTTCGGTGCTTTTTTCACTTTGAGCCCATAAGACACGTTATCAAAGACGTTCATATGAGGAAATAGGGCGTATTCCTGGAATACCATAGCCGTATTTCTTCCATAGGGCGGCACTTTTTCGATATTTCTACCATTCAAAAGGATTTCCCCTTCGTCTGGTTCGTAAAAACCCGCGATCATGCGAAGAAGGGTTGTCTTCCCGCATCCTGAAGGTCCCAAGAAGGTGATGAAATGGCCTTTCTCAAAGTCCAGATTTACATTTTTGATGACATGGCTCTTGCCAAAGTATTTATTGATATTTTTTAACTGCAATACCAGTTCTGACATAGTAATTTCTCCTATATAAGCCCTTCCTTATTTATCGCCCCCTTCGGGGGAGATGCCGTAGGCAGAGGGGGCTGCTCTTGCGACATGAAATACATTGTTGGTTTAATCAAATTCGGCAATGCCCGCTCCTAGCGAAAATACCGCTTAGAGTAGCGCACTTACCGCTAGAAGCGGACATGACCAAGTCCTTTTATCTCACATCGTATTTTATCCCGCTAGAGATGCCCCCTTTGGTAGCCAAGGCTACCACCTTCCCCCCAAAGGGGGGACTAAATAAGGTGTAAACTTACTTACAAATCAAAAATATTAATCTTATCTCTCAGAATCAGCTTCACCACGCCGAAAGTGGCATAAATGACAAGCATGATACCTACCGCCGTCGCACTGGCGGTCGGCAGAAAGCCCTGATTTGCGAGACTCATGATATTGATCGATGCCAAATTCCATTCCGGAGAGACCAGGAAAATAACCGTAGAAAGCGTATTCATGGAACGCATGAAAGCGTACACGAAACTAACAGACAAAGAATTTTTTAGCATAGGAAGGACAATCTTCCGGAACGTGGTAAAACTATTGGCCCCCAAATTGGTGGACGCCTGTTCCAGTGAACCTTCGATTTGTTTCAACCCAGCCACTGCCTGACGATAGCCCACTGGCAACTGACGAAGGGCCATACCGAGAATGATAATGACCAAAGTGCCCGTCATTTCAAGGGGACCATCATTGAATGCCAAAATCAAGGCCAAACCGATAAACGTCCCTGGCAAGGAAACAGGAAGCATGGCCAAGAAGTCCATCACCGTTCTGCCGGGGAATTTCTTGCGAATGGTGAGGAACGCCAAAGCAATGCCCAGCACCGTCGTAATGGCTGCGGTGGACATAGAAGCAATCCAAGAATTCGCCATGACGCTAGACTGGAGTACCCCTTCTTTGAAATAATCCAAAGTGAAAGTGTAATCATAGCCAAAGGCCACGGTGAAGGCAAAAAGGAATACCACGCCGATAATCATCAAAATAGCGGCGCAAAGCACCATGCAGAATGCCCAAAGTGCCCAAGTGGCTACGGGCCCTGCAGTGACACGGATGAGGCCAGACACCGGTTTCCCCGTAACAGTGACGTAAGAATTTTTCTCCAAATAATAACGCTGTACAAAGAACACCACCAATGTGGGGATGACAAGAAATACAGAAAGCGTAGCCCCCATCGGCAGATCCCACGCCCCAGTGACCTGGGTATAGGCTTCAGTGGCTAGCACATGGTAATTTCCGCCAACCAACATAGGGTTGCCGAAATCGGCGAGCGAGTTAATGGCTACCAAAAGAAATGCACTGGCAAGACCCGGCGTTGCCAAACGGAGCGTCACGGTGCGGAACAAATACCAACCACGAGCCCCCAAGTTTTGAGCGGCCAATTCCAAATTCGGGCTGATGCTCTTCAAGACACCAGAAATGGTGATGTAAGCCAAAGGGAAGAACGCAATGGTCTGGGCCACCCACAAACCGAAAGGCCCATACAAATCCACCTTCATCCCCAAGAGGTGCCAAGTGATAAATCCGCGGCGTCCGAAAAGCATGATGAAAGCCAAACCGGTAACCACCGACGGTGCCATGGTCGGAAGCAGTGCCACCACTTGGAAGAACCGCTTGCAAGGCATTTTCGTATAGTTGATGCCGTAAGCAAAAAGAAAACCAAATACGATGGCCGTCGCTGTAGCAATGAGAGAGGAGAAAATCGTATGTCCAAAGACTTCGATAAATTCCTTCCCTGTGATGGCCCGCATCCAGTCCGCACTGGTGGGCACCAACAAAATTTTCACAAAGGGATAAATAATAAAGATCCCAAACAGCAAAAATACTGCTAGGATACTAATCAAAAGCGGAGGCTCCCGAAGAAGCACTTTCATTTCCGCTAGAAGGCCGGTATGTTCATGACCGGTATCTTTTTCGTTCATAATAACTCCTTATGCTTTTTAGTTTGCAGTTGGCAGTAGGCAGTTTGCAGTTGTTAGTTGTTGGTTGTTGGAAGACAGACAACTAACAACTAACAACCAGCAACAATCGCTAACCGGTTTTTGGCTATTGAAGAATAAATTAACAAGTAGCTACGTATTAGCCCCCTTTCTTTGAAAGGGGGTAGTGCAACGAGCGAAGCGAGTGCAGCAGGGGATAGCTCACTCTAGCGGTTTTAAATAGTAATGATAGGTCCATAGGACCTCGCCCCCTCCGGGGGAGATGCCGAAGGCAGAGGGG
>CAVBRV010000157.1:0-6352 GCA_963597965.1 Paludibacteraceae bacterium
TTTCTAAAAAATGAAGTTCTAAATCTTTGGTGAGTTGATGACCATTGGCTTTGTTGTAAATGCCGTACATGGCATGCGGTTCTTCTTGGGGAAGAAAGGCAAAGCTTAAGAGGTTAATGGTGATAGCTGGCTTCAGATCATTGTATGTCTTTCCAGCGGGGAGGGACATGAGGTACATCTGCGCCCAATAGAATAGGGTGCGACGGTTCATGTTCTTTTCATTGAGAACCTGGACTTCTACATCCACTTGCTCTCCCGTGTCTAAAATACAGGAAACATCCAGCCGTGTGAGCTTGTCGTTGTCGTGTTCTGGATTCATTTCTGTGGACGCAAAGGTGAGGTCCCGTATGGGATGGCCCAAGCTAGGCTCCAGGACGGCATTGAGGAAGTCGATGGTGATTTGTTTTCTTTCCTCTTTTCCGAAAATGAATTTGAACAAAACATCATTCATGGGGTTGTAGTTGTATTCGCTGAGATTGGCAAATAATAGGTCTGCTACCATTCTAAGCACCTCCATTTCTACCCTCATTGTAAAGCAAAAATGGGGAGAAGGCAAATATGGAATAGGCGGTACTGTATCATTGACATTTAGCGAAATTGTCAATGCTTGAGATATGGGGTTAGGGTTTAAGGTTTAGGGGTTATAGGATTACATATAAACCTTAAACCAATGAAGATTTCTTCATGACGATTTAATTTTATACGAATTTGGAATGTAAACCATAAACCAATTCATACTAAATGACTGATACGGTAAATATCCTCGATACAATATATGCTTGCTCATTGTTGCTTGGACCAAACAACAAACAACTAACAACTGAAGGCAGTGAGGATAGCATCGCATATGTTTTGACATCCCTCGCTGAACATGATATGATACATTCATCAGTGAGGGAGTAGCAGCCGCTTGGCGGGACAGTCAACACACTGGCTTTGGAACCGTACATTCTAAACCTGGCTTACCACGAAATAGCGAGACTCACGTGCATAGTTTTACTGTGCACGGGGGTCTCTTTTTTGTGTGATTTTAAAGTGATTAATTTTTTTAATGAGAAATGAGAAATGAGTAATTATGGATGGGGCGCATAAAATTTGGAAGCGCCCCTATCCCCCCTTTTTTTATAAAAATACGGCGCTATATAAATTGTGCGCCGTACCACAATTACTCATTTCTCATTACTAATTAGTGTTTGCTTGTTAATTCGTTTTTTCAATAGAAAGAAACCGGATTAGCGATTGTTGCTGGTTGTTAGTTGTTGGTTGCTAGGACCAAAAACCAACAACTAACAACTAACAACCAACAACAGTGAGTGTACAGGAATCTGCACAAAAGCCCATATTTCTATGCATGGAAATACTAAAATTTCACTGCATATATTCAGTAAACGAATTATCGAGCACACTCGCTACTAATTTCTTCATAGAGACTGCCAACTGCTAACCGCTAACTGCCTACTCATTTTCAAAGGGGAGTGGAGATTTTGAGTTTTTTATTTCTTTTTAACACCGTTTTGCTCGGTGTGGGGCTGGCTATGGATGCTTTTTCGGTGTCTTTGGCTAATGGTTTGCAGAATCATTTCATTCGGGCACGGCAGATGTGTCTCATTGCGGGGACGTTTGGGTTCTTCCAGTGGTTCATGCCCATGACGGGGTGGTTTTGTGTCAACTGGATCGTGGATATTTTTCAGTTCTTGCTGCCTTTTGTGCCTTGGGCGGCGTTGGTATTGCTTTGTACCATTGGAGGGCTGATGATTCGGGACGGCCTTTCTGGGGAGGAAGAGGATGTCAAGATTGAGATGGGGCTGAAGTACCTTTTCGTGCAAGGGCTGGCGACGTCCATGGATGCGTTGTCGGTGGGGTTCACCATTGCGGAGTATGATTTCCCGACGGCGTTCTTGGCGAGTGTGATTATCGGGATCGTGACCTTTGCGATTTGCATTGCGGGGCTGCTCTTGGGGAAGAAGTTCGGCATGAAGTTGGCGGACAAGGCAACGATTCTGGGGGGAATTATTCTTATCGGGATTGGATGGGAAATATTTTTGACAGCGTGAAAAAGCAGTTAGAAGTGAGAAGTGAGAAGTTAGAAATGGTGGTGGCGGCGCGTCATAATTGGGAAGCGCCGCCTTTTTTATATGGGTTCTGTAGCGGTGGATCGGGTAGAGGGACAGGTCGATGAAGTGTGTATATAAATAGTGAGGAGTGAGGAATTAGGAGTGAGGAGTGGTGGTGCGGCGCATAAAATTTAGAAGCGCCGGGAGTTTTTATATGGGTTCTGTAGTGATGGAGTGGGTAGAGGGAATATGGAGATGAAATGTGTATTTGAAGGTTCTGTCACGGTTATAGAAATAGTGGTATATAGCGGTTATATGTACAAAGATCCCCTTCCTTTGGAAGGGGAAAGGCCTTGAGCGAAGCGAATGGACAAGGGGATAGCTCGCTACTGCGGAATGAATGCTTGTTGTGAAAATAGGTATAGGCGGCTAGAGACAGCGGATGTGGCGGAATTTGTGGTGCTATGGAATGAATAACATTTGTATTTATGCCGCTAGTGCAGCCCCCTCTGCCTTCGGCATCTCCCCCAAAGGGTAATGTCATTAAGTTAAGAGAGCGGTATAAAAACTACCGTCATTTCGACCGATCATATTTGTGCTTGATGATACAACAGCATTGAAATGATTTGTGTCCCTGAGTGGAGAAATCTCATCAGCAGTAGCGGTAAGGGCTTAATGACAAATTTGTTTCATGGCACTATTTCCTATTTTCCAGCGGTCAATCCCTTTTCTGTCTCTAAGCCCTTACCGCAAGTGCTGATGAGATTTCTCCACTCAGGGACACAAATCCATTTATACCACTTTTATCATTTCGCACAAATACGACCGGTCGAAATGACGGATAGAGATGAACTCACTTTCTTAAATTAACGGCATTGCCCCGTGGGGGGAGGCACTGGCGGTATACTTTGCTATGAACATATCACGCGAGCACGGTGATACCCGACATAGCGGTGTAGGCGTTCAACGTAAGCGTGAAGGTCGCAAGAGTAGACGCCGAAGAGGATAGCGGACATATCGATTTCATGCCGCTAGTGGGCGCTATCCCCTGCTTCATTCGCTTCGCTCATTCTGCTATCCCCTTCCAGAGGAAGGGAACTAAAGTGTTGTAACCAACAACAAACAACAAACAACTAACAACAAAACTTAGAAAAGAGGAACACCTATGAAACAAGATGGAGAACGATTTCTCAGTCAAGATATATTACACATTAAAGTCGCTGTCATTGGCGATATGATGACCGATCGCTATGTGATGGGGGCGGTGAATCGGATTTCCCCGGAAGCACCGGTGCCGGTGAATTTGGTGAAATCCCAGCGCAGTGTGCTCGGCGGCGCGGCGAATACGGCGGCCAATTTGGCGTCTTTGGGCTGTCATGTCTATGTGGCGGGCATGCGTGGGAAGGATACCAATGGGGACGTGTTGTCGAAGTTGTTGCAAGAAGCGGGCATCGATAGCACGGGATTGCTTTTGGCTGACCAGTACCAGACCACCACGAAAGTTCGTATTTTGGGGGCTCGGCAGCAGATGATGCGACTGGATTTCGAGGAAAAGAAATCTCCCACCCAGGAAGAGCAGGACGCTTTATTATCTTGGCTAGAAAAACTGTTGCAGCAGGGACTGCAGAGTATCGTTCTTTCGGATTATGGCAAAGGCATGATTACGGACGATGTGGCGCAAGCGGTGATTCAGAAGGCGGCGCCGTATCAGGTGCCGGTTCTGGTGGACCCGAAGGGGAGCGATTGGACGAAATATACCGGTGCTTTTGGTATCACGCCGAATTTGAAGGAATTGTCTGATTGCGCGGGTTGTGATATTCCCAATGAAGAAGGACCCATTGAAACCATAGGGGAAGAAATTCGTAAGAAGTTCCATCTGACCCATTTATTTGTGACCCGGTCGGAAAAGGGAATTACTTGTCTCAGTGAAAACGGCGCCATTCATCGGGCGTCGGTGGCGCAGGATGTATTCGATGTATCTGGCGCAGGTGATACGGTGATGGCAGTCACCGCAGCGGCAGTAGCGGATGGGATCGATATGGAAACCACATTGGAACTCGCCAATCGGGCGGCCGGGATTGCTGTTTCCAAAGTGGGCACCTATCAGGTCAAGCGAGAGGAAGTTTTAGAAGCTTGGCGAGGGGATGGTCATATTTCCTCCGCCTATCATCCCCTTTCTTGGGAAGAGGCGGAGAAGCAGGTGCAGGTTTGGAAGGACAAGGGGGAAACGGTGGTCTTTACCAATGGTTGCTTTGACATTTTGCATCGGGGTCATGTGACTTACTTACAACAGGCGGCGCAGTTGGGGGATCATTTAATCATTGGTCTTAATTCGGATGCCTCCGTACAGAAATTAAAAGGTCCCACGCGGCCCATCAATGGAGAAGCAGACCGAGCTTTCATGCTGGCCGCTCTCCGCTGTGTGGATGGGGTCGTGATTTTTGGAGAAGATACGCCGGAGAAATTGTTGTCTCACTTGCAGCCAGATATTTTGGTCAAAGGAGGAGATTATAAGCCTGAAGAAGTAGCCGGCCGGCAGTATGCGAAGCAGGTGAAAATTCTCACTTTCGTGGATGGCTATTCGACGACGAAGACGATCGAGCGAATTGTTAGCAGTAGGCAGTAGGCAGTTAGCAGTGAGTCGTATACTGCCAACTGCAAACTGCCTACTGAAATAAAAATACCGTTCTTGAACACATTCGTCCAAGAACGGTATTTTTATTTCCTAGCAATCCACGCGATGAGTGCCATTTCCAAAATGCCGATGACACATAGGCCTTGGGAGGTGCCCAGGTATTCGATAATGCTGCTCACAAAGAGGGAGCCGAAGGGGGCGCTGCCTAGGAAGACGAAGGTGTAAAGGCCCATGATGCGGCCCAGGTATTCTTTGGGGGAGGCCATTTGGATGACCGTGTTGCAGTTGATGATGAAAAGAATGACGAAGAATCCCATGGTAGCGAAGACGACCATGGCGAGCCAGAAGGAGGAAATATAGCTGACCACCATGAGGAAGAATCCGCAGAGTACGCCGCAAAGGAAAATTTTATTTTGCGATAAATGCCCATGGGCGGAGGCGGATAAGAGGCCGCTGATTAGGGAGCCGCAGCCTGCCGCAAAGAGAATGGAACCGAATCCTTCTACTCCCGCATGGAGGACGCGATCCGCGAAGAGGGGGCCGTAGGTGCCCATATTTAAAATCAAACCACTGACGATACCGGCGGCTATGAGATTTTTGAAAATAACCGGATTTTGGCGAGCCGCTTGCAGTCCCAGGCGGATTTCTTGTAAGGGATGAGTTTCCTTATGAGCTGGTGGCGGTGAATTGACGGGAATCCGATGGTAGGCCCAGAGGACAGGAATCAAGGAAAGCGCATTCAGGAAGAAAATGGTACTATAGGATAGGTAGGTCAAAAGAAAGGCGGCTAAGAGAGGGCCAATCATGCGGGTGATGTTGAAATTGGCGGAGTTGAGACTGATGGCGCTGTGGAGTGCTTCTTTGCCCACCAATTCTGGCATGAAGGCCATGCGGGCGGGCATATCAAAGGCATCAATGGTGCCAACGAAAAAGGCGAAGAATAAAATCCACGGATAGGAGGCGTGCCCACTCCAAAGCAGGAGCCCCAGCAGAGTGGCTTGGAGCATATAGAAGGCTTGGGTGCCTAGGAGAATTTTTCGCTTATTGTGCTGGTCAATCCACAGCCCCGTACCGAGGGTGAAAAAGAGACTGGGCGCAAATTGGCAAGCCGAGAGGAGACCGAGCAAAAAGGCGGAGTCTGTCATTTCATAGACCAGCCATTGCTGGGCAGTAAGTTGGAGCCAGAAGCCGATGAGGGCGACCCATTGGGTGGTCCAGAAGAGACGGTAGTTCTGGTTTTGTAAAGCGGGGAAGAGGGAGAGTAGTTTCATAAAACCTCCTGAGTTTGGTTGTTAGTTGTTTGTTGTTGGTTTATGGTTTATGTTCCGAGTTCAGTATGTATCAATAGCCATGGATTGAAAGCGGCATTGGTTTAGGGGGTATAGGAAAAATAAAAAAATTAAATCCAATGCAAGGAAATACGGGCTATTGTGCAGATTCCTTTATACTCACTGTTGTTAGTTGTTGGTTATTAGTCGTTTGGAAACAGACAACTAACAACTAACAACTTAAACTTCCCACCCGCAAAATGGTGATTCATTTCGAGACTATCAAAGAAATGAGAATTTATGGTAGCATCACTGGCGTCATTTCGACCGGGCGTATTTGTGCTTGATGATGTAGAAGTTATGAAATGATTTGTGTCCCTGAGTGGAGAAATCTC
>CAVBRV010000158.1:0-6322 GCA_963597965.1 Paludibacteraceae bacterium
TACAACCGGCCTTACGGCCGAGGGAAATGCACCCCCTCTTTTTATTTCTCCCCCGAAGGGGGGAGATGCCCGATGGGCCTATCATTTCAATTCAAATACCGCTTGATGACAGACTGCATTAACGGAAATCAATATTTCTTGGGTGGGAAGTCTGAGTTAATAATTGCCAACTATATGAATAGTGTACCATAAATCCTCTCAGCTTTCAAAGTTTTGCGGTTTCAAACCGCAAAACTTTGAAATATAGTCATAAACTTCAGATTATAACCGCAAAACTTTCGTAATCTACAGCAAATTGCGGTTATGACATACAAAAAGAGAACCAACTCCCGAAAGAGCTGATTCTCTTTTTTGTATTACTTATCCGATTCATTTCAACTGGCAGTGAAGTGTTGTTAGTTGTCTGTTGTTTGTTGTCTGACCCCAACAACAAACAACTAACAACCAGCAACCATTCACTGCCAACTGCCTACTGCTAACTGCCTACTTATCTGATAAACATGGCATCTCCAAAGGAGAAGAACCGATATTTCTGCCGTACCGCTTCTTCATAGGCAGCCAAGATATGTTCTCTTCCCGCAAAAGAAGCCATCATCATGACTAACGTGGATTCGGGCAAATGGAAATTGGTGACGATGGCGTCTACCATGTGCCACTGGTAGCCTGGGTAAATATAGAGCTGGGTCCAGCCGCTGCCGGCCTGGAGGGTGCCGCTTTGACCGGCCGATTCCAGAGTGCGGACAGAGGTGGTACCGACCGCAATGATGCGGCGGCCTTCGGCTCTGGCTTGGTTGATCTGATTTGCCACGTCTTCGCTGACGGTGTACCATTCTTTGTGCATTTCATGGTCTTCAATATTTTCTTCCGAAACAGGACGGAAGGTACCGATGCCTACATGCAGGGTGACGAAAAGGAGGGTCGCTCCCTTTTTCTTCATTTCTTCCATCAGTTCCGGAGTGAAGTGAAGGCCCGCGGTCGGTGCCGCAGCAGAGCCTTTGTATTTCGCATAGACGGTCTGGTATTCGTCGTTATTTCCCAATTTCTTATGAATATACGGCGGCGTTGGCATTTCACCAATCTGATCCAAAAGGCTATCAAAATTGCCGTCGTAATGGAATTCTACCAAGCGCCCACCAAATTCGGTTTTGTCCAAAACTTTGCAATAGCAATTCGGCGCAAATTCAATTTCTACGCCAGGCAATGCTTTTCTGCCCGGATTGACCAACACTTCCCAGGTGTCATTGCCCTTCGGGGTCAGAAGCAGCATTTCCACTTTGCCGCCGGTGTCTCTCTTTTTGCCATAGAGACGAGCAGGGATGACTTTCGTATTATTGAAAACAAAAATATCCCCTTCGTGAATTTCATTCAGAATATCCCGGAAATGATGATGTTCCCATTCGCCAGTTTTCTTATCCAGCATCATCAAGCGACAAGAATCGCGAGGTTCCGCCGGTTCCTGGGCAATCAGTTCTTTTGGTAAATCGTAATTAAATTCTTCCAGTTTCATTTTTCTATTAGCTCCCATATTCCTATATATAATGCAATAACTTATTTACTTTACGTCGAAATAAGTAATTCGTCAAGGGCAATTTCGTGATTCTGAAGGTTCTGAAGGTTCTCGTGCTATTGGAAATCTACCGATTTTCTCAGCACGAGAACCTTGACATGCACATTTCACATCCATGTTCCACTGGCCAGCCCATCGCTACAGAACCCTAGGGCCTAGCTACTAATCCCTAGTCACCAGTCACTAGTCTACCAGTCACCTTAATAAATTTTTTCTACTTTCGTCCCGCTATAATAATGCATCAGAATCTTCTTATAAAAATCCTTGCCATCGCCCTGTTTTTCTGCCATGGCTTCGGCGCCCCACTGGGAGAGACCTAGACCGTGACCGTAACCGTAGCCGGTGATGATAAGTTCTTTTCCTTGGATGGAAATATCAAAAAGCGTGCTATTCAAATCATAGAGGCTTTGGATTTTGTCCCCCGAAATGGTCTTATTTCCATTTTTCCCTATGAGAGTGACATGTTTCACGCGGCCCGAAACGCCTCGATCACTGGCATTGTGAGCTTCTCCGATATGAAGTTTGGAGAGTTTGATGCTTTTCACTTTAAATCCAGAACCAGCCACGGTATTCACAAAAGAGGAAACTGTCACAGTCTTGGTCCAGGGATTGGCATATTTCTCTTCCGAAACCCCTTTCAGGTACGGAATGGAGGATCCCCACACATTTTCACAATTTTCTGTGTAGCCGCCGCCGCTGGAGTGGAACACCGCGTCGATGGGCTTGCCCCCATAGGTGACGATTTCCCCTACCGTCTCCTGCACCGCCCGATTGGTGGCTGCCGTTTCTGCGCCAGCGCCTTGATAAACCTGGCAGCGAGTATCGTCGGTTACATCGTAGCCAGAAGAACGGTATCCATTTTTATGAAATAGGGCGTAAGTCCTGGCCGCTACCGCCTGGGCTTTGATGGCGTCAATCCGCCAGGAGGGGACGATTTCGCAAGGCACCACCCCTTGCAAATAGTTTTCCATGGAAACCACATTCACCAAAGTGACCCCACTGCCCCAAGCAGAAGGAATGGCTTTCATTTTTCCGCGATACCGATTTCCTTTAGCCGCAAAAGCGATAGTCTCCTGTTTTGGACAGAAATATACAGTCTCTCCCGCCTTTTTCCCATTCACCAATAGCGTATTTCCGCTTCGGGTAATGGATAATTTCGTGCCGTTCTTATAATTTTCAATGGTCTTTCCATTGCTCACAGCCTGGAAATCAGCCAGCCCTGTGAGACTGATTTCTCCCCCAGACAAGAGCCCCACTTCCACCTCTGGACTTTTGGACTTGGAAACTGCATGTCCTGCCGTAGTCGTTTTGGCTGGGCTTGCCTTCTTAGAAGAAGCCGGTTTCTTCACCACCGATTGACTATGCCGCTGGGCCACTCCCACCTTCGCTTTTCGCTGCACCGGAATCGCTTCCGCTTCTATGGGCATAGCCGCACCCAACAAAAAAGCAGAGGCCATAGCGAGTATCGCCAATATTTTAGACTTTTTCATCATTTCACCTTCTTTGAATAGGAATATGGTAGGCAGTTAGCAGTTAGCAGTAGGCAGTAGGCAGTTTCTGCCAACTGCTTACCGCCTACTGCTAACTAATCTGGCATACTCGCTCCCACATGATCATACGCCGCTTTGGTCGCCATGCGGCCTCTAGGGGTACGAGTGAGGAAACCTATTTGCATAAGGTATGGTTCACACACGTCTTCAATGGTGGCTCGCTCTTCACTGACCGCCGCCGAAATGGTATCGATACCTACCGGCCCACCGCCGAATTTATAAATGATAGCCTTCAGAATTTCATTGTCCAATTCATCCAGCCCAATATCATCCACGTGCAAAGCTTTCAAGGCAATGGAAGCAATTTCTGCGGTGATGGGACTATTTTGTACCTGGGCGAAATCGCGAATCCGTTTCAAGAGGCGGTTCGCAATACGAGGTGTCCCGCGAGAACGACGAGCGATTTCCTCTGCCCCACTATCATCGATGTCGATTTGTAAAATGTGCGCCGCCCGGACGATGATTTGCTTGAGTTCTTCCTGGGTATAGTACTGCATGTGATTGGTGATGAGGAAACGGTCCCGCAGCGGTGCGGATAACGAGCCAGCTCTCGTCGTCGCCCCAATCAAGGTGAAATGGGCCAAATCGATACGAATAGAACTAGCCCCAGTCCCCTTCCCCATGACGATGTCCAAAGCGAAATCTTCCATAGCGGAATACAATATTTCTTCCACATTCCGATTGAGCCGATGGATTTCATCGATGAATAGCACATCATGGTCCTGCAGCGTGGTCAAAATAGACGCCAATTCCCCCGGCCGACCGATGGCAGGTCCGCTGGTCACTTTGAACTGGGCGCCCAATTCATTGGCAATGATTTTCGCCATGGTGGTCTTCCCCAGCCCTGGCGGCCCATAGAGAAGCACATGATCCAACGGTTCTTTCCTCGACTTGGCCGCTGCGATATAGACTTTCAAATTTTCCTTGAATGCGGCCTGTCCGATATAATCATCTAGCCTTTGGGGACGAAGAGACAGCTGCCACGCATCTTTTTCTGTTTCTTCCGTAGAAACAATGCGCCCCTTGCTGCCCAGCACATCCTCTTCCTGCTCGCCCCCTAGGCTTTTTATGTATTTATTGTTCATATGATTTACCTGCTTTATTTACTAATTATAGTAGGCAGTTAGCAGTAAGCAGTTGGCTGTTTTAAGTGACACAATCCGCTACCAGAAAATCACTGCCAACTGCCTACTGCTAACCGCCTACTATTCCCAGTCACCAGTCACCAGTCACCAGTCACCAGTCACCAGTCACCAAGAATCCTACTCCCTATTTCCTATTTCCACCAGCACCGCCCGAATGAGAGTGGACACATTCGTATACTGCGGCGCCAATTTGTGAAGAATCGGTTCCACTTCCTCTGCCCCATAGCCCAAAGACATGAGCGCCTGCAACGCTTTTCCGGTCATGCCATCTGCAGCTGGTATTTCTACGGCTGGAATCGCCATGGTTTCCGGCATGTCCAATTTCGCCACTTTATCCTTGAGCTCCACCAAAAGCCGCTCCGCCGTTTTCTTTCCGATACCGGGGAGTTTCGTCAAAGCCGTCACATTTTGCGCACCCACTGCCCCCACGAAAGCCGCCGGTTCCATAGCAGACAAAATGCCCATGGCCACCTTCGGCCCGATTTTGGAAATAGAAATTAAGAGGAGAAATAAGTCATATTCCTCCTGCGATAAAAAGCCATAGAGAAGCATGGCGTCTTCGCGAACAGCCATATAGGTAAAAAGCTTCGCCTCTTCCCCATTTTGCAATCGCTGCCGGGTCTTATCAGAAATAAAAATCCGATACCCCACGCCCCCCGCTTCGATAAAACAATAATCCTTAAACAGCCCCGTCACGGGACCATGAATGTAGCCGATCATATGATTCTCCTTTTGAATGCGTAGTGCGTAGTGCGAAATGCGTAATGTAGGCACGGCGGCACAATTCATATAGCCGCCGCATTTTATATAAAAATTTGGGGTATAGGGGCGCTATATAATTTGATGCGCCCCATCCACCATTACGCACTACGCACTTCGCATTACGCACTATAATAATCCTTTGTGTTCCACCCGATAGGCCGCTGTCAGACCAATCGCCAGGGCATCAGCCGCATCATCGGGGTCAATTTTCTTTGTGATATGCATCATGCGCTTCACCATTTCAATGACCTGCTTCTTATCCGCCCGGCCATACCCCGTAAGTTGCTGCTTCACCTGGAGAGGCGTCACATCGATGATAGGAATATTCTGTCGATACCCTGCAAGCAGAATGACCCCTCTCGCCTGGGCCACCTTGATGCCCGTGGTGATATTCGTATTGAAATAGAGCGTTTCCACCCCCATAAACGCCGGTCGATAAGTGGCAATGAGCTCTGCGATACCTTCGTACACAATATTCAATCGTTCCAAATCGCTTTGTTCTTTATAGGTTTCAATGACCCCATAATTGATCGGCGTGATTTGCGTCCCCACTTTCTCCACCACACCAAATCCGCACCGCCCCGTGCCAGGATCAATTCCAAGTACCCGCATAACTCACCTCATCTCTGTAAATTCTTTTACATTATAGCATAATAGTTGGCAGTTAGCAGTTGGCGGTTTGCAGTTTACTGCCTATTGCTAACTGCTTACTGCCAACTAAAAAAGCATAACCGCTACTCCATCATAGCTGTTATGCTTTTAAATTTAGTTGTTGGTTGGTTGTTAGTTGTTTGACCCCAACAACAAACAACTAACAACAATCGCCAATTCAGTTTCTTGCTGTTGAAAAATAAATTAACGAGCGTACACTACTTCCTTACTTTCTCGTCATTCCAACCGCAATCCCCAGCCGCTTCGCCTCGCCGGCTTTCATTTCCAAGCAATCCTTCGCCCTAAAGCAAACAGAAATGCCAATCCAGGGTGGCAAGTCAGATACCACCTTCACCACCTTGCCATGTTTATCGAAATACACCGCATCGATTGGAAAGCGCATGAAGCACATATGGATGCTATTGGTCTTTTTGAGAAACAATCCCCGTCCCGCTGGCAAGGATTTTCGCAGCATCAACCCTTTGAAACGACTCCAAAAGGTATCTGCTATTTCTACAGATAAAGAAATACGCTGGCGATCACTCACCAGCGTCCAGGTCTCAAGATTCATAAAACACTCCTTTTTGGAAAATGCGTAATGCGAAGTGCGTAGTGCGTAATGGTGGAAGGGGCGCATCAAATTATAT
>CAVBRV010000159.1:0-6228 GCA_963597965.1 Paludibacteraceae bacterium
TACAACCGGCCTTACGGCCGAGGGAAATGCACCCCCTCTTTTTATTTCTCCCCCGGTGGGGGAGATGCCCGATGGGCCTATCATTTCAATTTAAATACCGATTGATGTCAGACTGCATCGGCGAAAAGTGATATTTCTTAGGTGGGAAGTTTGAGTTATGAAATATGCGGTAGCCCCATAACCTTTTATCCCCTTTTTAACCTTTTGACTGGTGGGATTTTGCTTTATGACACCAAGCAAAATCAGCAGAATAATAACCTAATCCCTAGCTCCTAATCCCTAGCTTCTAATCCCCAGTCACTAGTCACGAGTCACCAGTCACTAAAATAAAAAAGAGCACACAACCAACATTGTGTACTCTTTTCGCCTATTTGAAATTATTTCAAGCGCAGGCCCAGTTTTGCACCGAGAGCTCTGTAACGTTCGATGTCTTCGCCTTTGAGGTATGCGAGCATGTTTCTTCTCTGACCAACCATTTTCAGAAGACCACGACGGGAATGATGGTCTTTCTTGTGGGATTTCAGGTGTTCGGTGAGAAGAGCAATTCTCTTGGAGAGGATAGCGATCTGTACTTCACAGGATCCGGTGTCACCTTCATGGGTAGCATACTGTTCAATGATTTCTTTCTTTGCTTCAGCTGTTAACATAATAGCCTCCTAAAAATAAATAAATTGCCGTATCTAAGTCTCCGCCGGAGACAGCGCAAAACTGAGATACAGTTCACATACGTTTGATATTATAACTTATGGAGGCATAAGTTGCAAGAGGTTTTTGAGTGCGTAATGCGAAGTGCGTAGTGCGTAATGAAGGAAGGGGCGCACAAAATTTGGAAGCGCCCCAATACCCCTTTTATAAATGAATAACTCAAACTTCCCACCTGTAAAATGGTGATTCATTTCAATACGTTCAAGGAAATATGGACTTATGGTAGCAGCGAAACCGTCATTTCGACCGGGCGCATTTGTGCAAGGTGATGATACAGAAATAAATAAATTTGTGTCCCTGAGTGGAGAAATCTCTTCAGCACTGGCGGTAAAGGCTTAAAGACAGAAACGGGATTCAGTCATCAAGCCTTTATCGCTGGTGCCGCTGAGATTTCTCCACTCAGGGACACAAATCATTTCACAACTTCTACATCATCGAGCACAAATACGCCCGGTCGAAATGACGCTAGTGATGATACCATAAACCCCTATTTCTTTGATAGCATCGAAATGAATCGTCATTTTATAGATGGGAAGTTTGAGTCATTTATAAAAAATGGGTATTGGGGCGCTATATAATTTGATGCGCCCCCTCCTTCATTACGCACTACGCACTTCGCATTACACACTAAAGAGAAAAGCGGTTATGAAATGAGATGTTGCTCATTTCATAACCGCTACCATAACCGCTACAGAGATTAGCAATACTTTAAAGCATCCTGCAGTCTCTTCATCGTCTTTTCTCTACCAAACAGTTCCATCATTTCAAACATGCCCGGTCCCTGAGTGACGCCGGTGAGGGCGATACGGGTCGGTTCGTAAGCTGCTTTGCCTTTAATGCCATTGACTTTCATGCAAGCATTGAAACATTTCTTGATAGAAGCCTGGTCGAAGGTTTCCAGTTTTTCCAAATCAGCGATGAAGGCTTTCAAAATCTGCCCGCTGGTTTCTTCTTTCATAATAGCAAGCACTTCTGCGTCCGTCAGTTCTGGCATATCTTCAAAGAAGACTTTCAGTTCTTCTGCTGCCTGGCCTGCATAGTAGATATGGTCTTTCATGTACCATACCACTTGTTTCAACCACGCTTTCTTTTCGTCCGACGGATTTTCTTCTGCATAGCCTGCTTTCACGAGGAATGGGAATACCACGTCAAAGAGCTGGTCAGCGTCCAATTTCTTCATATACTGGAAATTGATCCAGTTCAGTTTATTGATATCGAAAACCGCATCATTGGAGGAAACGCGGTCCATGGTGAATTGTTTAATCAGTTCTTCTTCGGTGAAAATTTCCTGTTCGCCCTTAGGGGTCCAGCCCAGCAGTGCCAGGTAGTTCACTACGGCTTGCGGCAGGTAGCCCATGTTTTTATATTCGGTGACAGAGGTGGCGCCGTGGCGTTTGCTCATCTTCTTATGGTCTTCGCCGAGGATTAAGGAAATATGTCCAAATTTCGGTACTTCATAACCGAGAGCTTCGTAGAGAGCCAGCTGTCTAGGTGTATTGGACAGGTGTTCTTCTGCACGGATAACGTGGGTCACTCCCATGAGCGCATCGTCCACGACCACGGCAAAGTTGTACACCGGGATGCCGTCAGATTTCACGATAATGAAATCACCTACGCCGGCAGCCTGGAATTCCACATGGCCGCGAACCATATCGTCCACCGCAAAGACGCCTTCTTTTCTCACTTTCAGACGAATGACTGGTTTTCTGCCTTCTGCTTTATATTTCGCAATTTCTTCTTCCGTCAAGTGGCGGCAGTGTTCATCATAAACCGGAGTCTTGCCTTCTGCCACCTGCGCCTTGCGGCTGGCTTCCAATTCTTCAGCAGTGCAGTAGCAATAGTAGGCTTTTCCTTCGTCCAAAAGTCGCTGCACTTCTTTGTGGTAAATATCGAGACGTTCGGTCTGACGATACGGACCATTCGGACCGCCTACGTCAATGCCTTCATCCCAGTTCAGACCCAGCCATTTCAAAGATTCTTTGATATTTTCTTCTGATTCTCTAGTGGAACGTTTCAGATCGGTGTCTTCGATACGAATCAGGAATGTGCCACCCGCATGACGAGCCACCAACCAGTTGAACAGGGCGCTGCGGGCACCACCAATATGAAATGGGCCTGTGGGGCTTGGGGCAAAACGAACTTTCAGTTTCTTATCCATGAAAAAATTTCCTCCTTAATATGAGTTGATAGTTGTTGGTTATTGGGGATATTGGTTTAAGGTTTGGGGTTTAAGGTTTATCTGTACCGTGCAAACCTTAAACCCCAAACCTTAAACCAATAACGCTATGTGAACAGGCTCCATACCGGTCACATTCCCAACAACCAACAACCAACAACAAGAATATAAAATAGTGACTGGTGACTAGTGACTAGGCTAAGGAAATTCTTCCCTAGTCACCAGTCTACCAGTCACCGAACTTACTTTCTAAACAAAATCACCGACGCCAGAGCCGCCATGCCTTCTTGGCGACCTACGGCACCTAGTTTTTCATTGGTGGTGGCTTTCACGCCCACTTGGCTTTCGGAAATGTCCAACGCCTCAGCGATGGATGCTTTAATAGATGAAATATGGGGTGCCAGTTTCGGCTTTTCGGCGATCACGGTGCTATCGATATTTCCTACCGCATACCCTTCTTCTCCAATGAGACGTTTCACTTCCAGCAGCAGTTTCTTACTATCTGCTCCGGCGAAACGTTCATCGGTGTCAGGGAAATAGTGTCCAATATCGGGAAGTCCTGCGGCGCCGAGCATAGCATCCATGATGGCATGGAGAAGCACATCGGCATCGCTATGTCCCAGAAGTCCGCCGGTATCGGCGATACGAACACCGCCTAAGTATAGCGGACGTTTCTCATCATAGCGATGAATATCGTAGCCCTGTCCGATGCGGAAAGGGGGTTCCTGTTTCCCTATCATTTGCGTAAATCGACTCCAATCTGCGGGAGTGGTGACTTTGAAGAAATCCTCATTTCCTGGGACAATCTTCACCGGCACTCCTGCTTTTTCCAAAATCGAAGCATCATCGGTGATTCCCTCTGTGGTCGTCAAGGACGCCATAGATTCTTTCAGCAAATGAGAAAAAGCGCCTTGCGGCGTCTGTGCTCGATAGAGCCGGCTCCGATCAGGCGTGGAAAGAATGGTTTCATGCTCCACTTCCTTGATGGTGTCTACGCAAGGAATCCCAACTGCCACGGCGGGGTGAGTTTCTGTGATGGCCTGAAAAGCCTGGTCAATGGTTGCTCCACTCACAAAAGGACGGGCGCCATCGTGAACCAGCACCTTCTGGGATTTTTTAGATATTTCTTTCAATCCATTTCGGACAGAATCCACCCGTGTTTCTCCGCCCACAGCCCATTTGACGGGGATGTGATGGGCGATGGAACGCACAATATGTTTAAAAATCGCCTGCTCATCCTGGCGAGCCACAATAATTAGCTCTGACAATTCCCGACTAGCAAATACATTTTTCAACGTATAAGACACCAGGGGACGCCCCTGGTGTTCCATAAGCAGCTTATTGACAGGGGCTCCCATCCGGCTCCCCTGTCCCGCTGCCACCAATATCAAACTATTCATGCCACTTCATTTTCCAATTTCGCAAAAATCATTTTTCCTGCAGAAGTCTGTAGCACCGAAGTAATGATGACCGGCACTTCCCGACCAATGCACTGGCTCCCATTTTCTACCACAATCATGGTGCCATCTTCTAAATACGCTACACCCTGGCCTTCTTCTTTTCCGTTCTTCACAAGCTGGACGAAAATCTGCTCCCCAGGAATGACCGCCGGTTTCACGGCGATAGCCAAATCATTCACATTCAGCACCGACACCCCTTGAAGCTCTGCCACTTTATTCAAATTGTAATCGTTGGTGATGATTTTGTAACCCTTTTCCCGTGCTAACTTAATGAGCTTCGAGTCCACTTCATTGATGTCCTCAAAATCATCGGTCACGATTTTAATATCCTCTTTATGCTTCTTCCGCATATGATTCAGAATATCTAACCCGCGGCGTCCCCGATTTCGTTTCAATACATCCGAACTATCGGCGATCTTCTGTAATTCTTCCAACACAAAAACAGGCACCACAATGGGCCCTTCCAGGAAACCGGTCTGGTAAATATCCGCCACACGGCCATCGATGATGATATTCGTATCCAAGAGTTTCCCTGCATTTTTCTCTTTATTCTTTTTCTTTTCCTTCTCGCCCTTGCCCTCTGCATGCAGCTTGAACCAGCCAGCCAATTCCGCTTTCTTGCTGACCGCCAAGTGCATACCCAAGTAGCCAAGAACGATGCTGAGCACCACAGACACATAAGGGCCGATGTAAGGAATACTCCCAAATGCCAGCCCTACCAAGTTGGCAATGATGAGTCCTAGAAATAAGCCCAGTGTACCAGAAACTAAATCCTGGGTGGACATAGCAAACAAGGATTTTTCCATACGAGACGTAAAGCCAAACAGCCAACGAATCAGGTAAGGAGAAATCACACAGCCCACAATGGCGCCCAAAATGCCGCCTAAGAGCATCGCTCCCAGAGACATAAAGGTGATTCCCAAAATGGTCTCCGTCAAAACAGAATTCGGCAGCAGCGCAGTCAGCACCGACTCTCCCTGACGAGATAAAACGATACCCAGGACGGTGAAGAGCAGAATAAATATCATCCGTAATATTTTTTCCGGCATCTTTGCATTCCTCTTTAATTTTGAAATTTATTATTGTTGTAGAAATAGGAAATCGTGAGCTAAAATAGGCACACGAAACACACACTCCCCCTTTTACGTTATTTTATTATAGCATATGAAAACGTTGGTGACTAGTGACTAGTGACTGGTGACTGGTGACTAGTCACTGGTAACTAGGGATTAGGGATTGGGGATTAGGTTATTATTCTGCTGCATCCTTCATCCTAACAATTAAAATATAACGCCTAGTAACAGGTAAAAAAAAGGTTATAAAGGGTTATGGAACTATCGAAAATTCATAACTCAAACTTCCCACTTGTAAAATAGTGGTTTATTTCGAGGTGATCTAAGTCATTCAGCAGTTTTAAATAGTAATGATAGGTCCGTAGGACCTCGCCCCCTTCGGGGGAGATGCCGAAGGCAGAGGGGGTGTATTTCCTTCAGCCATAGGCTGGTTGTATGGTTTTTATAAATACAAGGCGATATAAATAACTCAAACTTCCCACCCGTAAAATGGTGATTCATTCCGATATAATCTAAGTCATTTAGCGGTTTTAAATAGCAATGATAGGTCCGTAGGACCTCGCCCCCTCCGGGGGAGATGCCGAAGGCAGAGGGGGTGTATTTCCTTCAGCCATAGGCTGGTTGTATGGTTTTTATAAATACAAGGCGATATAAATAACTCAAACTTCCCACCCGTAAAATGGTGATTCATTCCGATATAATCTAAGTCATTTAGCGGTTTTAAATAGCAATGATAGGTCCGTAGGACCTCGCCCCCTCCGGGGGAGATGCCGAAGGCAGAGGGGGTGTATTTCCTTCAGCCATAGGCTGGTTG
>CAVBRV010000160.1:0-6219 GCA_963597965.1 Paludibacteraceae bacterium
CCAACAACAAACAACTAACAACCAGCAACAATTGCTAATCCGGTTTCTTGCTATTAAAAAATGAATTAACGAGCAACCACTAATTATTATCCCCTCTTGCCATATCTGTTATAATAGAATAGTAAATCAAATCTCTTCAGGGCGGGGTGCAATTCCCCACCGGTGGTAAAGGAAATCAATATTTCCTGAGCCCACGAACCTTATACAGGTTGTTGTTCCAGTAAGACTTGAATCAGTAGGGATGATTTGGCTGGTGGTTCAGGGTTCTCAGGTCTTTCGAATGAGGGGCTAACGGTAGTTCTCTCATTCGAGTAACCTGAGCAACTTGCGCACCCTGAGAAACCTTTACATCAGCACAAATCATTTCTGTGTTTCTCTTATTGATACCGCCTGATAAGGTAGATCTGGTGCAATCCCAGAGCCGACGGTATAGTCCGGATGAAAGAAGAGTGGCACATAGCTTTATGGTGTCCACCACCCTGAATGAAAGGATGGTGGATTTTTTGCGTATCGATGAAGATAGAAAATTTATGTCCCGTGCCTTAGAATTGGCGGTGCGCGGGATGGGGCATACCCGGCCAAATCCTATGGTGGGAGCTGTTCTTGTGAAAGATGGTCGCATCATTGGAGAAGGTTGGCACAAAGAATATGGCGGTCCTCATGCGGAAGTGAATTGTTTTGCCAACGCCACCGAAGACCCCACGGGAGCGACGCTGTATGTGACACTGGAGCCTTGCTCTCATTATGGAAAAACACCGCCTTGCGCCGACTTGGTGGTGTCCAAAGGGGTAGACCGAGTAGTGGTCGCTATGGTGGATCCCAATCCACTTGTCGCAGGAAAAGGCATTCGCAAGCTGAAAGAGGCCGGCATTTTCGTGACGGTAGGGGTCATGGAAGAGGAAGCGAAAAAGCTGAATGAAGTATTTTTGAAATACATCACCCAGCACAAACCTTTCGTTCTCTACAAAGCCGCCATGTCTCTGGATGGGAAGACCGCTTGCTACACGGGAGATTCCAAGTGGATTACCTCCGCAGATGCGAGAGAAGAAGTACATGTGCTCCGGGGTTGCTACAAAGGCATCATGGTGGGTGCTGGCACGATTCTAGCGGATAATCCGCTTCTCACGTCTCGCACAGAAGGCATGATTGACCCGGTGCGTATCATTGTGGATGGCAATTTGTCGGTGCCACTCAAGGCGAAAGTATTTCATGAACCTGGCGAAGTGATCATTCTGACCACCACAGCCGGCGATGAAACGAAACGACAAGCCCTGTCTGACATGGGTGTCGATGTGATCATTGCGGACGGAGAGGAAAAAGGAAAAGTGGACCTGGTGTCGGCTATGACTGGCCTGGCTTTGAAGGGCATCGATGGCATTCTTCTCGAAGGTGGAGCGACCCTAGCGGCGTCTGCTTTTGCGGAAGGCATCGTAGATAAAGTCCGTATCTATGTGGCACCGAAAATCATTGGCGGAAAAGAAGCACCTGGACTTATCGGTGGCGTCGGCGCAGCCACTATGGCGGACGTATTGCCATTGAAGGACATTCAGACAGAAATGTCTGGCCCTGATTTGGTGATAGAGGCCTATGTAGACAAAGAGAAAAAAGAAGAATCACCGAAGAAGGAAACCCCCATCGAAGTACTGAAGAGAGAGGAACCGTGAGATGTTTACCGGCATTGTAGAGGAAATCGGGCATATTCGCCATATTTCCAGAGGAAACGATACCTGCACCTTGACCATTTCCTGTGAAAAAGTCCTGGAAGGAACGAAACTGGGGGATAGCATTGCGGTCAATGGGACCTGTCTCACTGTGGTACGGATGGATGGAAATAGCTTTGATGCGGACGTGACGCCAGAAACCATGCGACGTACCGCTTTTTCCCTCTTGCGTATCGATTCCGCGGTGAATCTGGAACGGGCTCTTCGCCTCTGTGACCGTCTGGACGGACACATCATGCTGGGCCACGTGGATGGGGTAGGCCATGTGAAATCCTTTGTCAAAGAAGGAAATGCCACCAATGTGACCATTTCCTTAGACAAGAAATGGATGTGCTACGTCATCGAAAAAGGATCCATCGCCGTAGACGGCATCAGCCTCACCGTAGCGAAACGAAACGAAGAGAGCTTCACCATCGCCCTCATTCCCCATACAGGAGAACAGACCATCCTCCTCACCAAACACCCAGGGGATCCGGTCAACATCGAGTGCGATTACTTGGGGAAATATGTGGAGCAGCTGATAAAGCCTTCTACGGAAAAGGGTATCACCAAGAGCATGCTAGAAATGCTTAGATAATGGTGACTGGTAGACTAGTGACTGGTGACTAGGAAAAGCGTGGTCCAGTCACTAGTCACCAGTCACTAGTCACGAATAAATAATAACAATAAAAGAAAAGGGAGACAACATGAACTACCAATTTGATCCAATCGAAGATATTATTGACGAAATCCGAAAAGGACATATCGTCATCATGCAGGACGCAGAGTCTCGCGAAAATGAAGGGGATTACATCTGCGCTGCTGAATTTGCTACACCGGAAAATGTGAATCGCATGGCCTCTGAAGCGAAAGGGGTCATCTGCATGCCTATGGCAGCAGAAATCGCCAATTCCCTCTACTTGGGACCTATGATTCGTCACAACACCGACAATCATCAGACCGCGTTCTTGGAATCCATCGATTACAAAGATTCTGGCACTGGCGTGTCTGCTGCCGCTCGCTCTATGACCGCTTTGGAAGCCATCAAAGACGGAGCGAAACCGGAAGACTTCCGCCGCCCGGGACATCTATTTCCACTGAAAGCAAGACCTTGGGGCGTCCTCGAACGCCAAGGCCACACCGAAGCCACCGTAGACCTGGCTCGTCTGGCAGGCCTCAAACCAGCGGGACTTTGCTGTGAAATCATGAACGACGATGGCACCATGGCGAGAAGGGATGACCTTTTCAAGCTGGCGAAAGAAAAGGGCTTGAAAATCGGAAATATCCAGGAACTCATCGAATACAGAAAGAAACATGAAACCATCGTGGAACGCATTACCCAAGCCAAGATGCCCACCAAGTACGGCGAGTTTGAAATTTACGGTTTCGTGAATCGCATGAATGGCGAACACCACGTGGCTCTCACTATGGGAAATGTTTCTGATGGGAAACCAGTTCTCTGCCGGATTCACTCCGAATGCCTCACCGGCGACTGCTTCGGCTCCCTCCGCTGCGATTGCGGTCAGCAACTCTCTGCCGCTATGCGCCAAATTGCGAAAGAAGGCCGAGGCGTTCTCGTATACCTTCGCCAAGAAGGTCGTGGCATCGGTCTCATCAATAAAATCAGAGCCTATGCTCTCCAAGATGAAGGCTACGATACCGTCGAAGCAAACTTGAAACTGGGCTTTGCCGCGGACCTACGCGAATACATGACAGGCGCTCAAATCCTGAAAAATCTGGGAGCCACCACCATTCGCATCCTCACCAACAATCCACAGAAAATTGGCGACGTCAGCGAATACGGCATCACCATCGCCGAACGGGTCCCCATTGAAATGGCACCCACCAGAGAAGATGAATTTTACCTCAAGACCAAACAAGAAAAAATGGGGCACATGCTGAAACTGGATAAGGATATTGAGGAACCTGTTGTTAAGTAGGCAGTTAGCAGTAAGCAGTTGGCCGTGTATGCGGACTGCTTACTGCCTACTGCCAACTGCTAACTTATAGAAAAAGGAGACAAATACAATGAACGTAATTTCTGGACTTTTCAATGAAAGTGAAATTCGAGTAGGCATCGTGGCCTCCCGTTTCAATGAAGTGATCGTATCCAAACTGATTGACGGTGCTGCCGATGGCCTGGCTCGTCATGGCGTCGATATGGACAAAGTGGACCTGGCTTGGGTGCCGGGTGCTTTTGAAATTCCTCTGGCTGCGAAGAAAATGGCAGAAAGCGGGAAATACGACGCCGTCATCTGCCTGGGTGCTGTCATTCGCGGTGAAACCGACCACTACGAACACGTAGCCACCGAAGTAACTAAAGGCGTAGCCATGGCATCCCTGTCCAGCGGCATTCCGGTCCTCTATGGCGTACTCACCACCGACACCATTGAACAGGCCATCAATAGAGCAGGCCTCAAGTCAGGAAATAAAGGCTTTGAATGTGCTATGGATGCTCTCGAAATGGCAAGCCTTTTCAAAAAACTATAAAAGTAGTGACAAGTGAGAAGTTAGAAGTTAGAAATGAAGGTGGCGGCGTGCAAATTATGAAGCGCCGCCATTTTTTGTTGGGGAAATAGGTTGCTTAAGGTTCTAAGGGTTCTAAGGTTTCTCGAATGGGATGATAACGCTATATCGTCATTTCGATCGGGCGTATTTGTGCTTGATGATGTGGAAGTTATGAAATGAATTGTGTCCCTGAGTGGAGAAATCTCAATGGCACCTGCGGTAAAGGATTGGTGAAAAATTCCGTTTCTGTCTTTAAGCCCTTGCCGCTAGTGCTGAAGAGATTTCTCCACTCAGGGACACAAATTCATTTATTCCTGTATCATCACTTTTCACAGATACGATCGGTCGAAATGACGGATAGATCTGATACCGCTAGCACATATATTTTGTCCGAGAGGCCGTTCATACACTTGCTACTTTGAATACTCTAAAGTATAATACTCATGAGTATCATACTTTAGAGTATCTAACGGAGGCATGCTGATGATTGGAAGAGAAAAAGAACTAGAAATGCTGGAAAAATTGTATCAGACCGATACGTTTCAATTTCTTGTCATGTACGGACGGCGGCGTATTGGGAAAACCACCATTTTACAAGAATTTGCCAAAAACCATGACGTCATATTTTTTTCAGCTCAAGAAAAGAATGATGCTTTGAACTTGGAGGATTTTTCAGCAGTCCTTGAGCACCACTTTGACAATGATTTTTTTGCACCTTTTCCTTCCTGGGAACGTGCTATGGAATATATTTCTAAAAAGGCGGCTACAGCAACGAAGAAAATTGTGCTTATCATTGACGAATTTCCTTTTATTGCATCCCAAAATCCATCGATCAAAAGCATATTGCAGCATACCATAGACCACAGCTGGAAAGAGAAAAATCTATTTCTTATCCTTTGCGGCTCTAGTGTCAGCTTCATGGTGAATGATGTGATGGGCTACAAAAGTCCCCTATATGGTCGCATTACAGCACAGATAGAAATTAAGCCCTTTGACTACTTGGATAGCGCCAAATTTTTTCCTCATTATAGTCAGGAAGAACAAATCCAAGCCTACGGTATCTTAGGCGGTATTCCTAGATATTTGGAAGCCTTTGATGATAAAAAGAGTATCGAAGAGAATATAGCCACCCACATCCTATCGGAAAATGCCTTTCTCCATGAAGAACCACAAATGCTTCTCCGCATGGAACTTCGTGAGCCCAGTGTCTATAACACTATTCTGGAATCCGTCGCGGCGGGATATAACAAACAATCTCTCATTGCGGATCATATTCATGAAGAACGGACCAAGTGCGGAAAATATTTGCAAGTCCTGCAGAGCATCCGATTGATCAAAAAAGTCGTTCCCTGTGGTGAAAATGAAATCAGTCGCAAGGGGAGCTATGTCCTGGCCGATTGTTACTATAATTTTTGGTATCGATACCCTTTTTCTCATAAAAATCTATATAATCTCCTCGGCCATAAAGAAGCAGCCCATGAAATCATGAATCAAATGAATGACTATTTGGGACCTCGATTTGAAATCATTTGCAAAGAATACCTGATTCATCAAGCTAGAAATAGGAAATTACCTTTTATTCCTGCCCATTTAGGACGGTGGTGGGGAACCAATCCTGCCATTCGTGCCCAAGACGACGTGGACATATTGGGCCTTTCAGAAGATGGTACACAAGCGATTTTCTGCGAATGCAAGTACAGAAATCAACCTATGCCCATGGAAGAATATGATGACTTAGTGACTGCTTCGATGGCTTTTCCGAAGGTCAAAGAGAAATATTTCTACTTCTTTAGCAAAGGGGGCTATACCGCAAGTGTGATGGAAAGAGCCAAACGAGAAGGGGCAACGCTATTGACGATTTTTGATTTGTTTCATAGCGATTTGAGTGAGTAGGGATAGTTACAGGTTGCTCAAGGTGCTAAGGGTGCTAAGGGTTCTAAGGGTTCTAAAGGTACAAAGGGTTCTCAAGGTTCTCGAATGAGCCGATAGACGCTGAAGTTATCATCGCATT
>CAVBRV010000161.1:0-6141 GCA_963597965.1 Paludibacteraceae bacterium
GGTGCAGCCCCCTCTGCCTACGGCATCTCCCCCGATGGGGGCGATAAATAAGGTATAAACTTATTTACGCACAAATTTGGAAGCGCCCCAATACCCCTTTTATAAAATAAAACGGTATGCAAGCTAAATGGAATCTTCGCTTAACTTGCATACCGTTTTATTTTTATACTTTGCGGCGCTTTATAATTTGTGCGCCGCCACCTACATTACGCACTACGCACTTCGCATTACGCACTATTTCAGCAATAGCCAATGAACACTCCGCTATCATCCAATCGGAAACAAAACTCGTGCCGCATAGATCGTCCCTGTCATGGTGATGCAGGAGAGGAAGGTGCTCATCATGACTAGTTCGGTGGCGAAGTCTTCGTAGTTGTGAAATTCCACGGCGTAGAGGACGGAGTTGACCGCGCCGGGGACGGAGGACATGATGAGGACCGTTTGCTGGATGACGGGCGAGAAATGAATGCCCAGGAGAGCGGATAGGTGAAGCAGGAGGAAGCCGCAAATGGGGCCGACCACGAGGCGGAGAAAGCAGCCCAGCCAGGTGTCCATGTCTTTGATGGAAATATGGCTGCGATGAATCTGCATGCCCAGGGCGATCATGACGATGGCGACTAGGGCGTTGGAGCAATTTTCAAAAACGGGCCAGATGAAGAGGTCTTCCATGCGGATGATGCCGGAAAATTTGATGGTGAATACGGCTACCAAAGTATAAATGACCGGCATATGAAGGATGACAGAGAGGGCATCGCGGGCGGTCAATTTCCCTTTGCCCGCTTGATAGAGGCCTAAGGTATTGAGGGACATATTCATCTGCACCAGCATGATGGTGGCGCAAGCACCGGCTTCGGCCATGTAGGGCGTTGTGCCATTGATCACGTAAGGGGCGTTTCCAAAAACCAGGGCAATGAGGGCGATACCGATATTTCCATTGTTAGAAAACATGGTGCCGTTTTTCAAGGCTTCGATTTTTCCTGTGTCCATGTGCCGCATTTTGCCGCAGACCCAAGCGATGAATCCGATGAGGAACATTTGCACAAAGGACAGGATGAATACGTTCAGCATGGTGAGGTCGATGTGTGCCACGTAAATGCTGTAAAAAATGAAGCTGGGCAGGACGATATAGAAGGTGAGTTTATTTAAAGAAAGAATATCCAGCTCAAATTTGCGGTCCAGGAAATAGCCGATGGCTACGAAGACTAGGAGGGGCAGGATATTGTCGGAAATAATTTGCAAAAAAGCCATGGTCACACCTCCTTATAAGCCTACCGGAAATAGAATCCGGGAGAGATAAATCACGGCGGTCACGGTGAAAATGCCCGCTACGGTATTGAACACCACAGAGCGTGTGAGAAATTCGGGATGGCCGTTGTACTCGATGCCGTAAATCACTAGCGTGATGGACGAGGGAATGGCGGCATAGAGGAAGAAAACTTGACTAGCAATGGGAGACCAATTTCCCATGAGGGTGATGAAACACCACGCCAGGAGCGGAGAGATGATCAATTTCAAAAGTGCTGCCGACAGGATGGGTCTGTTCATTACCATTTGATGGGTTCGGCGGAGCTGGATGCCCAGAGTGACGGTGATGAGTACGAGGAAGGCGCCAGTGAAATGTTCCAGCACCGGATGAAGGAAGGTGCCTTCCAAACGGAAGCCGGAGTACCGCACCAGCAACGCCAGAAGCAGGGCGTAGAAGACGGGCATTTTCAAAAGGGCAGGAAATAGATGGGGCTTTTTGTCCGACCCTTGCCGCACCAGAATGGCGCCCCAGGTATTGACTGCCACGTTCATGAGAATCATCAAAATTGCCATGGTGCCCAGAGCGGTAGAAAGGTAAGGCGTTTCTCCATTGACTAGAAAGGGTTCATGGGAAAAAATCATCATCACCAGAGCCGCACCCAGATGACCGGAATTGGAAAAAGTGGAAACCGCTTGGAAATGGGATTTCTCTTCCGGCGATAGCCCCAGGAAACGGGCCACAAAGCCAGACAGGGCAAAGAGAAGAATCATGAGCAACACCGCCGCTGGTACTAGACCCCAGTCATGGGGCTGCGGCTGGTATTGGTAGATGCTGAAAAAGATAAAGCAGGGCAGCACTACGTAAATGGTGAGTTTGGTGTAGGTGGACAGTTCGATTTTGAATTTGCTGTCCAGGAACCAACCGCACCCGATAAAGGCAAAGAGGGGGAGGATGTCGTTCCAAAGTATTTGTAAAATGATCATGGGAGTCCTTTCTTGGTTAAGTAGGCAGTAGGCAGTTGGCAGTGAGTGATAGTGGGGAATTGGTTTACTGTGAAAATAGAATTTGGTAGCTAGTGACTGGTGACTTGTGACTGGGAGAAATGTGATTCCAGTCACGAGTCACTAGTCTACTAGTCACCTACGTTAACCGTTTTCATACATAGTGATGCACCGGCGATACATGAAGTTTACTGCCAACTGCCTACTGCTAACAGCTAACTATTTATTTATATTTATATCCAATAAGTATACAACGATTTCTGGCTCTAAGGAAGAGAGGAATGGGGGAAATATAACTGGCGGTTTGTTTCATTTGTGGTTATTGTTGTTGGTTGTTGGTTGGCAGTAGGCAGTAGGCAGTTAGCGACATCATCTCTAATCGTCATTTCGACCGAAGTGGAGGAGTCTTTGTGTTATTCATCTTAGTACTCAAACCTTTTACCCCCTGTCACTTTATGTTGATATAGCGTAGTATCAATCGATATTTAAATACAGATGATAGGCCCATCGGGCATCTCCCCCATCGGGGGAGAATTAAAGAGGGGGTGCATTTCCCTCGGCCGTAAGGCCGGTTGTATGGTTTTTATGAATACTAAGCGGTATGAAAACAGTTTGCCACTATACAAACATTACGATTTATACCGCCTTGTATTCATAAAAACCATACAACCAGCCTACGGCTGAAAAAATGCACCCCCTCTGCCTACGGCATCTCCCCCGGAGGGGGCGAGGTCCGATGGACCTATCATTAGTATTTAAAAACGTATATAAATAGGATTCGTCAAAATGATGATTTACGAATACCGTTGACTGCCAACCGCCAACTGCTAACTAACAGCGACTAACCGCAAGTGCAAGCTATCCCCCGCTGCACTCGCTACGCTCGTTCTGCTACCCCCTTCCAAAGGAAGGGGGCCAATGGGGTTGACCGTAAACCATAAACTATAAACCATAAACCATAAACTGCCAACCGCTAACTGCTAACTGCCAACCAACAACAAAATCACTAACGAGCCATTCCACTTCATTGAGACAGAAAACGATAAATAAATCAAAGCAAAAGTGCAGAATGATTTTATATAGTATATACATCATAGCCAATCATGTATAAATTTGAATCAGAAAATTGAAATAATAACTTGCCATAACCTCACTGATTGTATACAATAGGAAGTACATTATCAGTTCTTGGTTACTATTTCTACCAGGTGTATACACAACAATATGGCTAGGCAGAACGGACTAGGGGACATGATCCACCCCGGGAAGAGCTTGATAGAACAATAAGAAAAAACGAAACGCAGGGAGTGTTTCAATCGGATCACCAGTCATGCTACATGCTACAGAGTGAAGTGAGATAGGAAATGATGCAAATAGGGATTAGGAATTAGGGATTAGTAGCTAGGGATTGGGGATTAGGAAATTTTATTCTAATCCCTAATCCCCAATCCCTAGCTACTTAATTTCTTAGCTTCTCAGAAGAACCTTTAGCAACCTGAGAACCCTTAGAACCCTGAGTAACCTGTCATTCCTATCGAATCATACCTACTGACTCTATTTCGTAACAGTATAACAGCATCACAGCATGGCGGCTCATCAGGACTTTCTGGGACATGGGAGGAGAGAAATATGGAAGAACAAGATCAGGAAATGCATGAAAACCTGGAACGTGGCCTGAAGAACAGACATATCCAGTTGATTGGGCTAGGGGGCGCCATTGGCGTTGGCCTGTTTCTGGGGTCTGCTACGGCTATCGAACTCGCAGGGCCTTCAGTACTTCTGACGTACATCATCGGTGGTATTGCGATTTATTTCATTATGCGCGCCTTGGGCGAATTGTCTGTGGCCTACCCCGTATCAGGGGCCTTTAGTGCGCACGCGGCTCGTTTCTTAGGACCGAAATGGGGCTATCTCACGGGTTGGACTTATTGGTACATGTGGATGGTCACTTGCATGGCGGAACTCACGGCGGTGGGGATTTATATGAATTTCTGGTACCCCGACTTGCCACAATGGGTATCCGCATTGTGCGCGTTGGTGATTATGACCATTGTCAATTTCATCGCCGTATCGGCTTATGGGGAATTTGAATTCTGGTTTGCTTTGATTAAAATTTGCACCATTATTTTCATGATCATCAGTGGGGCCGGCATGATTCTCTTCGGTATCGGCAATGGCGGTATCGCAACGGGCATCAGCAACCTTTGGGCCAACGGGGGCTTCTTCCCGAATGGCATCAGCGGCACATTGATGGCGCTGGTTATGGTTATGTATTCCTACCTGGGCATTGAAATCATCGGTGTCACCGCTGGCGAAGCGCATGACCCGAAATCCACCATCAAGAAAGCCATTGACGAAGTGTTCTGGCGTATTCTGATTTTCTATGTGCTGTCTCTGGGCGTTATCATGTCCATCTATCCATGGAATGAAATCGGTCACATGGGCAGCCCATTCGTTGTAACCTTTGAAAAATTGGGCATTTCCGGTGCTGCCGATATTATCAATATCGTGGTCATCACCGCTGTCCTTTCTTCTTGCAACAGTGGTATCTTCAGTTCTGGTCGTATGCTGTACAACCTGTCCTTGCAGGGCAATGCACCCCAGTGCTTCCAGACCTTGAATCGTCATCGTCTGCCCTGGGTAGGCATCATCTTCTCTTCGGCTATTCTTCTCTGCGCTGTCGCACTGAACTATGTGATGCCTGCCGAAGTTTTCGTGTATGTCACCAGTATCGGTTCCTTTGGCGCACTGTGGACTTGGTTCGTCATTCTTCGCACCCAGCAGAAGTTCCGTTCTTCTCTGTCTCCTGAAGAAAAAGCCAAACTCACTTACAAAATGCCATTCGCTCCTTACTCTGGCTACCTCACCATGGCTTTCCTGGCTTGCGTAGTCGTGGCTTCCGCATTCCGTGATGATACCCGTGTGGCTCTCTTCGTTACACCGGTATGGTTCATCCTGCTCTTGATCGGTTACAAGTTTGTGAAGCATACAAAGAGCGATGGAGAAAAGGTCGTAGATGCAGTGAAGGCTACGGAAAATAAATAAGTGTTGTTGTGCTCAAAAGCACCATTTCCTGCTTGGGGAGATGGTGCTTTTTTTAGTTGGCAGTAGGCAGTTAGCAGTTGGCGGTTAAGGATTAGAGTGAGTAGGTATGCTAATGTTTGTGCTTACAGGTTGCTCAAGGTTCTAAGGGTTCTAAAGGGTTCAAAGGTCAACTGGTAAGAAAATGGATGGGAGATTGTTGTTAGTTGTTGGTTGTTGGTTGTTAGTTGTCTGCTCCCAAACAACTGATAACCAACAACTAACAACCAAGTCGTACACAAATCCCATCGGTCGAAATGACAACTACGAATACCGCCGATCACCAACTGCCAACTGTCAACCGCCGACTGCCAACTGCTAACTGCCTACTTATTCCCCTTGCACATTTTTAAAATTCTCGCTATAATATGGGCATAAAATGATGCTGGCTAGAGAGATTGGTGGACTCCGACTTTGGTTGGAGTTTTTTTATTGGAAATAGTTGGCAGTGTTATTGAGTTAAGGATTAAAGTGAGTAGGTATGATTCCGCTTGCGGTTACAGGGGGCTCAAGGTTCTCAGGGTTTTTAAAGGTTCTAAAGGTTCTTAGGGTTCTTGAATGGGCTTATAAACGCTGCGAGGTGAGCTATCCCCCGCTGCACTCGCTTCGCTTGTTCCGCCACCCCCTTCCAAAGGAAGGGGGCTAATGGTAGAGATGCTATCGAAAGAAGTCACGACTGCCGACAACAACCAATAACTGACAACAATCACTAATCCGTTTTCTTACTAGTTGAAAAGTGAATGAATGACCACTCACTCTTTTAAATTGAAATGATAGGCCCATCGGGCATCTCCCCCTCCGGGGGAGAAATAA
>CAVBRV010000162.1:0-6136 GCA_963597965.1 Paludibacteraceae bacterium
CGGTATTTAAATTGAAATGATAGGCCCATCGGGCATCTCCCCCTCCGGGGGAGAATAAAAAGAGGGGGTGCATTTCCCTCGGCCGTAAGGCCGGTTGTATGGTTTTTCTGAATACTAAGCGGTATGAAAACAGTTTGCCACTATACAAAACATTACGATTTATACCGCCTTGTATTCATAAAAACCATACAACCAGCCTACGGCTGAAGGAAATACACCCCCTCTGCCGACCGCATCTCCCCCGGAGGGGGCGAGGTCCTACGGACCTATCATTTATATTCAAAACCACTAAGTGACTTAGATCACATCAGAATGAATCACCATTTTATAGGTGAGAAGTTTGAGCTATAAAAGGTTATGTTACTCCGGCGGTTTCATATAACCCTTTATAACCTTTTTGCAATCCATATAAATGACAAGTGACATGAAAAGGTCATGCATCAAAATACCCTGCCCGAAGGGCATAACCTTTTAGAAAAAGTTTATGCACCGCTGGTGCATCACTATATATAAAAATAGTTAACATCGGTGACTAGTAGACTAGTGACTGGTGACTGGGGCATGCATTTTCCTAGTCACCAGTCACCGGTCACTAGCTACCAGATACATTTTGTAAAAATAATAAGAGGCTATCCAATTACGGCTGTCTCGTTATTTCACCATTCTCTTCGCTAAGAGTTCGCTCACCCGTTCTGTCGGCATATCATCGCTATCGTAGAGAAGACCTTTCGGACTTTTGATGATGAGACGATCCATGAGGTTCTGGGCAATGAGGTCATTGGTGGCGGACAGGAAAGATAGGCAGGCTTTGTCGTGGTGTTCTTTCGTAATCAGGCGAGAGAGGCCTGGCGCTTTGAGACGCTGCTGCAGGAAAATCTGATGAATGGCTTTCCAGCTTTCCTTTTTCGGACAAGCTCGGAGCAGGACGCATATTTCATAGCCCTTGCTCTTGAGGAAGCTGATGTATTCCATGGTGTGGGCCACATTTTCCAAAGAACCTTCTTGCAGGATGTGATACCCTTCTTCGGCGGCCCGATGCATGGTGAGGTCTGAGAGGTACTGCCCTTGGGCGATGGAGAAATAGGCACAATATTGTCCATATTTCTTCATCAAGTCCTTGTAGCGGGGATGGAAACCGCGGAAATTATCGCTCATGGATTGGACGATATTTCCTTGATATTCTTCGATAATCATGGAAGACATGCGGGTTTTCCCCGAACCAGGCTGCCCGGCGATGATGAAGGCCATAGGATGTTTCTGGTGGCCCTGTTTCCCTTCTATAATGGAAGGCCAGATGGTGGTTTCAAAAAGATGCTGCATTTCGCTTTCCGTGAAGCTGCCTTCTTTTTCTATGAGCTTCTTGGTGAGTTTGATGCTGCTCATGGGGCGGAAAATCTGATCCGCGGTGTACTTGCTTTCGATGTTGTAGGCTTCACGGAGCATGGCGACTTGGGTCGACATGGGGAGACCGTGGCCCTTGCGGAGTTCAATCAGTGACATTTCGTGAATGGTCATTTGCCATAGGTGATAGAGCCTCTTTTCATCCATGGGCGAAATGTCCTTTTCACTTTTGAGTGTAACCAGCAAGTTGTGAATGGTATTGAAAATTTCCGCATTCACTTCGAGCTGAATCCCCATAGGGGTGATTTCTTCTGATTCTGTTAATTCTTCTAGTGTCCGCTCGTCATAGGGCATAGCCGTACCAACTCCTTATTGAAAATAGTAGCTAGGGATTAGGGACTAGGGATTGGGAACCTGTCTCTAAATGATTCCTTTCTACTCATAATTTGCTCTAATCATAGCAAAAGGAAAGGATTTTGTCCACTTTATATAATAAGTTGGCGGTTAGCCGTAGGCAGTTGGCAGTTTCCGTCATTTCGACCGATGGGATTCGTGCTTGATGTCTCTGTAGGACTAAGCGACTATGTGAGACAAAAGTGGAGAAATCTTGTGACACTAGCGATGATACCATTGATGTCACAAGATTTCTCCACTTCTGTCCAACATAGTCGCAGAAAATCGATAGAGACATCAAGCACAAATCCCATCGGTCGAAATGACGGTGGCGGGAATCGCTAACCGTCAACCAACAACCAACAACCAACAACCAACAACCAACAACCAACAACAATTTCCCTATGGTATAATACATGTAAAAATAAAAGCATGAAGAGGAGATACCATGAAAACGATACATAGCCCAATGTCCATGCCGGGGGCGGAGCTTACGGTGGGGGAATATTGTCTGAAAGTCACCTTTGATCAGGACCATCCTTCTATTTCGACCGCCATTTATGGGGGCGGTTTTCGGGACGTGCGGCAAGTCATGAATCAGCGGTTGACGAAATATTTTGCTTCAGAAGATGATTTCCCCGGCGGCTCTGTAGAAGGGTATCTCAAAGATTGCGCCCAAAAAGAAGGAGCGGACTTGGAGAAATGTTCCGTTCTTTTGACAGCGGCGAAGGTGTATTTGTATTCGCATCAAGTGCTTCGTCATGATGATTTGCTGGTGGAAATACTCACCACCGGCGGCGTGGAGCAGACCGCTTGCCGCGCCTCTTCTGCGCCACTCTATCGAGAGGCGGATGGTCATTTCTATCCGGTAGGAACCATCAATATGATGGCCTTTCTCTATGGACAGCTGCCACCAGGAATCATGGCACGGGCTTTGATTACGCTCACCGAAGGAAAAACGGCGGCCCTGCAGGACCAGGGCATTGCAGATGTCAATAACGGCCTTCCCGCAACCGGCACAGGGACCGATGGGATTACCTTTGTGACCAGCCACGAGGGACCTTGCTATACCGATGCCGGCCCTTTTTCTGAACTTGGCTCTTTCCTGGCTCAAGCGGCGTATCGTTCAGTGACGGAGTGTTTGGTGAAATATGATCGTCCCTGGAATGCATTTGAGAAATTGAAGACGCCGGGGGCGGTGGACGTAAAAGGGATTAGGGATTAGTGGCTAGGGATTAGGGGTCTGTAGCGGTGGCAAGGTTAGCAGAACATGGAGAGGGAATGTGCACGGAATAGTGAGGAGTGAGGAATTAGGAGTGAGGAGTGGTATTAGTCCCATATCGGATTGTCGTATCGTTAGTGTTTTATACCGCTAGAGCTGCCCCCTCAGCCTTCGGCAGCTCCCCCGACAGGGGAGCCGAGACAGCGGTGTAAACTTACTTAGTGGCGCATCAGAATAATAGGGCGCCGTGAGTTTTTAAATATTTGAATTGTGACAAAACGGTATATGCACTAGCGGCAAGCCCCCTTTCACTGAAAGGGGGGCAGGGGGGATAGCTCGCAATAGCGGAATGAAATGCTTTGTGAGAAAGATTGTATAGGTGTCCAAAATAGCGGACAGGATGGGATTTGTAGTGCTATGGTATGAATAACATTTGTATTCATACCGCAATAGCAGCCCCCTCTGCCTACGGCATCTCCCCCAATGGGCAATGCCATTAAGTTAAGGATTTGAGCCAGTAGGTATGCTAACGCTTGTGGTTACAGGTTTCTAAAGGTTCTAAGGGTTCTAAGGTTGCTCAGGTTTCTCGAATGTGCCAATAGTCGCTGGCGTTATTAGCTCATTCGAGAAACGTGAGAGACCTTAGCATCCTGAGAACCCTGTAAAAATACTCCACAAATTGAAATCATCGCTAAAGTATGATACCATGTAACTGACTTTTATTTCTATCAATGAATTTGAAGGAGTGTATATGTTTATTATTCCTTATATTGTATTGGCTGCGGTGACGGCTTTATTTCTTGTTGTTTCTTACCTTTTAGTTTTCGGATTACCGGGAAAGAAGAAAAAAGAAAATTGGGAAGAAACCATGGAATTGGAAAAGACCATGGAAATTCCGCTTCCGGTGAAGGAACAAAAAGAAGAGAAGCAATCCTCTGTCAGCGATGTGGACGAGGCCACCCAGATTTTGCCTCGTATTTCCCGTGATACGAAGAAAGAGCAGGAACTGGAAGAAGAAAAGACGAAAATTTTCTCTCGGAAGGAAATGGAAAATACAGCGCCTTACGAGGCAGCTCCTGTGAAACAAGGGGCGTTTCCCGCAGAACCGGTGCCACAGATTTTGGAAGAGAAACCAGAAGTCAATTCTTTGGAAGAACACTTCGTTCGTCATTTCCTGAATCGGTACGGTGCTGTTTCCCATACAGTAGAGCAGGACACTCGCATTGTGACCCATCGCTTGATCGATGGACTGCATATGTCTGACACGGAAGCGGTCGATACCTTGACCCATATCATGGTGCAAGAAGCGTTGCAAAATGCCCAACGCACTTACGTGATGATGCCAACTCCTCGGGTATTGGATATGGTGGCCGATGCCTTTTCGGATGTGGCTCATGGCAAGCGGTCGGAAACGAAAACCATTTTGGCTTATGATGCGCTGAAAGCCATGCCGCGTATGGAAGAAAGCGGTTTCCAGGCCTTGGCGCTGCTTCTGATTTTCCATTATTCCAGAAATACAGACAATTTCGACGCCGACCATTTGAAAAAGTACACAGAAAAATATATTACCCCCTTCTTGGGAAAACTTCCTGATGAATATAGCGGTTATCAGCAGTTGGAGTATTTACATTGTATTTCCTTGGAAAATAAGGAAATCGCTTTCGGTCAAGTGCTTCATGATTCCTATCCGCTTATCTTTGCTTTCCGTGGTTCCATGAAGAGTGAGCTGGATTCAGTCTATAATGGATGGCCCGAAGGTTCACTGGTGCCTAGCTTGTATAATTCCTATTTCAAACCGGCTGCCGTGGATGAATCCATGCTGAATACTCTCATGGATGATATAGGAATCGAAGATATGATGACCCGTCATAACATCCAGGCCTTGTCTGAATCTCGCCCTGTGGCTTATGATCGGAAGGAAATGAATTATATCCTGAGCCGCATTTCGACGGATTTGTCGAAATTGCAAAATGCTTGGGACACCAGCATGCTGCGCCGTTCGTCCTTGACGCTGATGGGCATGTATATTGCCAAAATTTGCATCCGAGAAACCATTGGCGAAGATTTCGATTTGAGCCATTGGATGTAAAGTGCAGTGAGAAGTTAGAAGTGAGAAGTTAGAAATGGTGGTGGCGGCGCACAATTCATATAGCGCTGCAAAAATTTATAATTTCTATAAAAAGAAATAGGGACGCCATATAATTTTGATGAGCCCCCTTCCACTATTTCTCACTTCTCACTTCTAACTTCTCACTGCATTTCACAAGTTCATAGTTTATTCAATGTGGAATTTACCCTGGTGGGGCTTTACTTTGAATTACAGGAATCTGCCGGGAGGCAGATTTTTTTATTGGGGATTTGGTGACGTAGTGGACTAGTGACTAGTGACTGGACTATGTTTTTTCTAGTCACTAGTCACTAGTCACGAGTCCACTAAAAAGATGAAAGGAGCAAGGCAATGGGAATTTTTGATATTATCGGACCCGTTATGATTGGGCCGTCCAGTTCACATACCGCAGGAGCGGCTCGTATCGGGCAGGTCGCCGGGCGGATTTTGGGAGAACCTTTGCAAAGTGCGCACATTACTTTATATGGTTCCTTTGCGAAAACAGGGAAAGGTCATGGGACAGATCGCGCTCTGGCGGCTGGCCTGATGGGGTACGCACCGGATAGCGGTTCCATTCGCGATGCCTTAGCGATTGCGAAGGAAAAGCAAATTCCTATTTCCTTTTCCCTTTCGGAAGAAGACATGGGCCACCCCAACGTGGCGAAAATCGATGCCCATGGTAAAGACGGTGGCCATGTGGTCGTAGTCGGACGTTCCCTGGGCGGCGGCCGTGTGATGATTACAGAAATCGATGGATACCCGGTAGAAATCACAGGAGAAGAATACACCTTCCTCACTCGTCATCATGATGTACCTGGCATTGTGGCTGACGTCTGCCGATTGCTGGCAGAAGAGCAGATCAATATTTCCACCATGCGCCTCTTCCGCAAAGGAAAAGGGGACGAAGCGGTTATGATTATTCATACGGACCAGCTGGTGCCGCAAAGCATGGTACAGAATATCGTCAAAGTCAATCCCAATATTATATATGCGATGGCGATGGATATTATATAAAAGCAGTGAGAAGTTAGAAATGGTGGAAGGGGCGCACAAAATTTGGAAGCGCCCCAATA
>CAVBRV010000163.1:0-6118 GCA_963597965.1 Paludibacteraceae bacterium
TGTTGTCGGTTGTTTGGCCCCAACAACAAACAACTAACAACCAGCAACAATCGCTGATCCAGTTTCTTGCTATTGAAAAATGAATTAACGAGCAGCTATTATTTCATATGCGAGAAACCAACAACCAACAACTAACAACAACCAACAAAAAACTCGCAAGACATATCATTATGATATATCCTGCGAGTTTTTGCTTTATCGTCAACCGTCAACCGTCAACTGCTAACTGCTAACTGCTAACTATTTTTTCTCCGCCAATTCCATATCGTAAGACTTCTGGATGCGGACGTAATTTTCCCGACGCTGCTTAGCATCTCTTTCCGTTTTTTCAAAGAGTTCTTCCGCTTTGTCTGGGAAGAGTTTTGCCAAGGAAGCGAAACGAACTTCGCCCATCAGGTATTCGCGGAAGTTGCCCTTTGGTTCGCGGCTATCCAGATGGAAGGGGTTCTTGCCCTGTTCCAGGAGCTCTGGATTGTAGCGCCAGTTGCACCAGTAACCGCATTCCACTGCCCGTTTTTCTTCTTCTGAAGATTTGCCCATGCCTGCTTTGAGGCCGTGGTTGATGCATGGAGCGTAAGCGATGATGAGGGATGGGCCCGGATAGGCTTCTGCTTCGCTGATGGCTTTGAAGGCCTGGTTCATGTCTGCACCGAGGGCGATCTGTGCCACGTAGATGTAGCCGTAGGAAACGGCGATCATGCCCAGGTCTTTCTTCTTGGTCTTTTTACCAGAAGCGGCGAATTTGGCGATAGCCGCAGCTGGTGTGGATTTGGAGGACTGTCCGCCGGTGTTGGAGTATACTTCGGTATCGAGGACGAGGACGTTCACATCTTCACCGGAAGCGAGGACTTGGTCCAGGCCGCCGAAGCCGATGTCGTAAGCCCAGCCGTCGCCGCCGAAGATCCACTGAGATTTCTTTACGAAGTGGTCTTTCATGTCCAAGAGTTCCTGGTATTCTGGATGAGCGGAAACAGCGGCAGTGAGGGCTGTGTCGAGAGCGTCGGCTCTGTCTCTGGTGCCTTCGCCGATGTCTTTCTTTTCGAGCCATGCTTCCATGGCGGTCTTCACGTCGCCTTCTGCAGCGGGGAGGAGGGCTTCCAGTTTTTCGGTGAGCCGGCTTCTCAGCTTCGCTTCGCCTAAGTGCATGCCCAGACCGTATTCGGCATTGTCTTCAAAGAGGGAGTTGGCCCACGCCGGTCCCTGGCCTTTGGCGTTCTTGGTGTATGGCATGGAAGGAGCACTAGCGCCGTAAATGGAGGAGCAGCCAGTGGCGTTGGAAATCATCATGCGATCGCCGAAGAGGCGGGTCACCATATTGATGTATGGGGTTTCGCCGCAACCAGCGCAAGCACCGGAGAATTCAAAGTAGGTCGGTTCAAACTGGGCGTTTCTGAGATTTTTCTTGCCCAGTGGGTTCGGTCTAGCCGGCAGGCTCTTCGCATAATCCCAGAGGTTCTGTTTCGGCAATTCCGTTTCAGCCGGTTTCATGACGAGGGCTTTCTTCGGAGCCGGGCAGGTGTTGGCGCAGATGCCGCAACCATAGCAGTCTTCTGGATCCACCACGATGCGATATTTCATACCCTTTACCGGGCCGCGGAAATCTTTCACGATGAAGCCTTCCGGTGCATTGGCTGCTTCGTCTTCGGTGACCAGGAATGGACGGATGGCGGCATGAGGGCAAACCACGCCGCACTGGTTACAACCGATGCAGTTTTCAGGAATCCATTCTGGAATTTCAATGGCAGCAGATGGGCGTTCGTACTGGGATGTGCCAGACGGGAAGGTGCCGTCTTCGATGCCTTTGAAGGTGGAAACAGGGAGGTCGTCCCCTTCCTGACGATTCATGACGTCGCACACATCTTTCACGAAGTCCGGGCGAGCCACTTTGGCAATGGAGCCACCGGTGGTAGCGTGTTCCCATTCGGCTGGGATTTCTACTTCTTCGATGCCCGTCATACCAGCGTCCACAGCGGCGTTATTCATGTCGACCACGTTCTGGCCTTTTCTGCCGTAGGAGGCTTCGTTGGCATCTTTCAGATATTTCACCGCATCCGCATCCGGAATGATGTGGGTCAGATGGAAGAAAGCGGACTGCATGATCATATTGATACGACCGCCGAGGCCGATTTTGTTGGCGATTTCAAAGGCATCAATGATGTAGAATTTCGCCTTCAATGCTGCCAATTTCCGTTTCATAGAAGCGGGCAGGACTTTGTCCAGGTCTTCTTTTCTCCAGGGGGAGTTCAAAAGGAAAATGCCGCCTGGTTTAAAGCCGCGGAGCAGGTCATATTTGTAAATATAGGACGGGCGGTGGCAAGCGATGTAGTCAGCCCGACGAATCAGATAAGGCTTCCGGATCGGGTCTGGACCGAAACGCAAATGGGAAATGGTGACGCCGCCGGATTTCTTAGAGTCGTAAGCGAAGTAGCCCTGTGCGAAGAGGTCGGTGTGGTCGCCGATGATTTTGATGGCACTCTTATTGGCGCCGACGGTGCCGTCAGAACCGAAGCCCCAGAATTTACAAGAAACCAATTTGCTTGGGATTTCCGGTACCGGAACAGGAGCGAGAGACAGGTTTGTCACGTCATCTTTGATAGACAGGGTGAAATTGTGACGTGGATTTTCTTCCTTCAGATGTTCATAGACAGCCATGATGTCTTCCGGAATCACGTCTTTGGAACCTAAGCCGTAGCGACCGCCGCAAACTTTGATAGCGCGGCCGGAGGAAGCGATAGCAGAAACCACATCCAGGTAGAGTGGTTCGCCGATAGCGCCTGGTTCACGGGTGCGGTCGAGAACAGCGATTTTCTTGACGGTGGCTGGAATCTGGTCCAGGAAATGTTTCACCGAGAATGGACGATAGAGATGAACGTTCAGGACGCCCACTTTTTCGCCGTGTGCATTGAGGGCATCGGTGACGTCTTTGCAAATATCGGTGACAGAGCCGATAGCGATGACGATGCGGTCTGCATCGGGAGCGCCGTAGTAATCAAAGAGGTGGTAGCTTCTGCCGGTGATTTCAGAAATTTTGTCCATGTAGCCCTGGACGATGTCTGGGAGCGCATTGTAGAAGGGGTTGGACGCTTCGCAATGCTGGAAATACACGTCCGGGTTTTCGGCAGTGCCGCGGATGACGGGATGGTCAGGATTCAGGGCTCTGGCTCTAAATTCAGCCAAAGCTTTCTGGTCGATGAGGGGAGCCAGTTCATCGTAATCCAGCACTTCCACTTTCTGGATTTCATGGCTGGTACGGAAGCCATCGAAGAAGTTGATGAAAGGAACTCGGCCTTTGATCGCAGCCAGGTGAGCCACGCCAGCCAGGTCCATGATTTCCTGGGCATTCGCTTCGGCCAGCATAGCGCAACCAGTGGCTCTTGCGCTCATCACGTCCTGGTGGTCGCCGAAAATGGAAAGCGCATGGTTCGCGAGAGCACGAGCAGCGATGTGGAAAACCCCTGGAAGGAGTTCGCCCGCTACTTTGTACATGTTTGGAACCATGAGGAGCATCCCTTGGGATGCGGTATAGGTGGTGGTCAGTGCACCGCTCTGCAAAGAGCCGTGGAAAGCACCGGCAGCGCCGCCTTCGGCCTGCATTTCGACGACGTGTACGGTGTCACCGAAAATATTTTTCTTACCGTGGGCAGACCATTCGTCTACTTCTTCCGCCATCGGAGAGGATGGGGTGATCGGATAAATGGCAGCGACTTCAGTAAAGGCGTAGGAAATATACGCAGCCGCTGTATTGCCGTCCATTGTTTTTACTTTTCTCACAGACAACACTCCTTTTTGTTTGTTGAATCGCAAGGAAATAGGGATTTGCGTGAATAGGGATGCATTCGCTAGTGGTTGCAGGTTGCTAAGGGTTCTCAAGGTTCTAAGGGTTCTCAGGTTTCTCGAATGTGCAAATTAAATTCCTGCTCACTTACTGTTGTTAGTTGTTAGTTGTTTGGTCCCAACAACAAACAACAAACAACTAACAACCGCTATTTTAATCTATTCGAGAAACTGGCTTACCGCTACGTCGGGAATCACAGGGTTCGCAGGCGTAACATTGGTTGGTATACCGCTAGAGCTGCCCCCTTTGGTAGGCAAGCCTACCACCTTCCCCCCGGAGGGGGGACTAAATAAGGTAGAAACTTACTTACCTTGCAATTTTCGCATACATGAATTTTGGAAAATGGAGAAATATTTCTCTTGTAATCTTCCAAATTCTCCCTTTTCATCCGCTTTTCTCTTGCAGAATAGCTGAAAATTATGTAAAATGAATCTATGACAAATAAGCATAAGTAATTCTATGAAATTCATCTTTTCATCATACATATCAGCTATGCCTTATCAGACATATCATTATTATAAGATAAAGCGGGGATTTGTACAAGAAGAGATGGGCCAATGCATCACTATGTGTGCAAGAGATAGTAGCAGTAGCGTCTTGTCTCCCCCGTCGGGGGAGAATAAAAGAGGGGGCTGCTATAGCGGTATGTTTTACCAATGTTATAAGAAAAGAACTTGGTGATACCCGGTATAGAGGTAAATGCGTAATGATTTGTGCTTACCGCTAGGGGCGGGTATTACGATGTTCGATTGTCATAACATGGAATTGCATGCCGCTAGAGCAGCCCCCTTTGGTAGGCAGAGCCTACCACCTTCCCCCCAGAGGGGGGACTAAATAAGGAATATACTTATATAGGGGGAGAGAGCATGGATTATAGACATTTGAAATATTTCATGGAAGTAGCAGAACAAAAAAGTTTCAGCAAAGCGGCGCGGAATCTTCATATTTCCCAGTCCGCCATCAGTCGTATGATCAAGTCACTGGAAGATGAACTGGGCGTGACCCTTTTCGTGCGCAATGCGAAGACCGTAGAAATCACAGCGCCAGGCACCATATTTCTGAACTATGCCAAGCGATGCCTGTTTGTGTTTGAGCATTTGAAACAGGACTTTGAAAACGAATTTAACTTAAAACAAGATACCATCGAAATCGGCTTGCCGCCTATCACAGATGCTCATGTATTTGCGAAACTTTTGGGAGAGTTTAAAAAGAATTACCCCCAAATTTCGATCAAACTCTATGAACATGGTTCCAAGGTGATTGAAAGTTCCGTGCAGGAAGGCATCATCGATGTAGGCATCATTTGCACCATTCCGAACAAGGACTTTGAGTCCTTCTTCCTGTCCGAAGATGAAATGTGCGTGGTCATGCCGAAGGGGTACCCGCTGGAAGAGAACAAAGTGGTGCCTATGAAACTGCTCGCAGACTATCCGTTGGTGCTCTACCGGGATGATTTCAATCTTCACGATGACATCCTGGCAAATTGCAAAAAAATCGGATTCACCCCGAAAATTGTCTTTGAAACCAGCCAGCGTGAACTGATGCTCCAGACCGTAGCTAGCGGCCTAGGCGTAGCCATTCTCCCCTCTCGCCTGTGCCCTAGCAATAGTGAAGAAAGCCGCATCGTGACCCGCGTCATGACCGAACCCCGCATGACCCATCATCTCTATGCCATTTGGAAAAAAGGACGGTATCTGTCCCGCGCGGCCCGGCTGTGGATCGAATTTACCAAGGATCACTTGACTCTTTTGGATGCCAATGCCAAGCTGGATGATACCATGAGGAAATAAGAATCTCCATGAAAGACTGGAAAGAAAAAATACAATGGCATCGTAGGAAATACTGGTATCTTAGCATAGGAATCCTATTGGGATGCATCGTGTACCAACAATGTCTTATCACCGATCTGCAGGAGCGGATGATGAATATCGAATCCTCCCGCTATGATGACCAGCTCAATGATATTCGCTACGAAGCCGAAACCGCTCTTCGACAGAACGTGGAGCAGGATAAGGATATTTATCTTTTGCAAAAACACAGCGCCGACCAGCAGTTCCGAACGATGGGATTGGAATGGGATGTGTACGGGAAGGGCAATGAGGAATGAGGAATTAGAAATGAGGAATGATGGTGGCGGCGCACAAAATTGGGAAGCGCCGCAGAATGTATCTTTTTGCATTCATCACTGGCGTCATTTCGACCGGTCGTATTTGCACAACGTGATAATAGAGAAATAAATAGATTTGTGTCCCTGAGTGGAGAAATCTCTTCAGCACTAGCGGT
>CAVBRV010000164.1:0-377 GCA_963597965.1 Paludibacteraceae bacterium
GCATTGCTCTGGCTTTGCTGGCTGGTACAGGCCTGTGGCTTGGTGGATTTTCAGTACAAGCAGGGAATGTCTATGATATGACCCAGGGAGACTATCTGACAAATGGGCTCAATTATACCACCACAAATACGTATGATGATAAAGATACGTTGATTTACAAATGGGATGCAAAGAACAAGACCATTATTGGCGGTACTGTTACGGTGGGTCAAGATGTATAGAATGACTCTTATGATGGGGTCAATGTGAATCTGGTGATTGATGCGTCGGATTTATCCAGTTTAAGTAATGACGATGTGAAAGAAGCCATGATCCAGTTGGCCTCCAAAATTAAAAATTATGCCGAAACGAACCGTTACAGATTGACTGCCTATGTA
>CAVBRV010000164.1:387-6095 GCA_963597965.1 Paludibacteraceae bacterium
ACGAGAAGGCTTGACGGCTTCTTCCAAGGTGCTTCGCTCCTATGAATTGGAATACTCAACGCCTAGTTGGGATGATCCCGATCAAGACATCAAGCCGGATGCGACGTTGGGCGACCTTTATCAAGGAACGTTTGACGCTCCTATTATCAATGGGGCCGCAGGTAGTGAATATGAATTTGATGAAGAGGGAATTTGGCGTTATAAAAACTTTAGAGGAACGGTGGATATCCATCCTACCACTGTGGATAAAGACAATGTATATGCAGTGATTCGCACAGAGGGAAAAGATACAGGGGTTTCCAATCTATCTAGTAATACACAGTACAGTTCTGGATTAGAGATGAATATGGATGCTTCCTCTTTGGACAATTCCAAAGCCTATTTAGCCTATAGTGGTACAGGAAATAAAGTCACAGTTGTTGCTGATACGCTGAATGCGACGATCAAGGGAAAAGAAGCAACTGGGATTTATGCAGGCCATGAAGATGGCGATACCACCAGCCAGGTTATCGTGAATGGCGGCATCAATCTGACCTTGGATGGTGAGAAAACCACGGGGGTAGAAGCAGGGAAAAACGGGGAAGTTTCTCTATTGACAGGACAGAAAATTTATAACAGGACCAATAAAGTAAGCATCGAATCTCCAAATGGTCATGCTGTATATGCCCATGATGGTGGCAAAGTGACCTTGGATGAAGTGGATGTCAAGAAGACGGATAAATCTGCCATTTATGCAGAAAAAGGCGGACAAATTTCCTTGGGCATCGTCAGTGGCTTAACCGATGAAACCATCAGCACCGATGAGGATGCGAATAGCCAGATTTCCTTGAAACTCAGTGGTGATTATACGGGACAAATCAAAGGGCGTGTCAATGCTTCGTTCATGAAAGGCGCAACCTATAATGCAGATAGCTTCAGCACGGGTTGTGTGACATTGAATGGCGCCCTGTGGAATGGCTCTATGCTAGGAAAGAATGGCTCGGTCTCCATCAATTCCAACGGACAGTGGAATATGGGTGAAACTGGACAGGATATAGAATTATCCGACTTCACCGGTGGCACCACGACCGCCAGCCGTGGGTACGTGAAGATGAGCAAGGATAATCTTCACATTGGCACCTATAGCGGGAACGGCACCTTTATTTATGAACATGATGCTTCGGATCCGACAAAGATTATTGGCGGAAATATTACCATTGATGCTTCTAAACCACTGACGATTTCCAGCTCAGGGATGGGAGAACAGGGTGATACGGTGGAAGGAACTTCTCCTTCTACCATTGCCATTGCTACCGATAGTTCCGGCATCGATACGACAGATAATTCTTTGGTAGAAAAAGTATTGGATAGTTTGGCAAGCAAATTGGCCTATATCAACTATACCAAAGGGGAACGGAATTTGAGTGGTACCGTAGAATTATTGGAAGGGCTGACCAGTAGTTCCGTGACCAAGCATTTCGCCAATCTGACTTTTGACGAAAAGACTGGTCAGGCAAAACGGGATTCGGAAGTCTATCATCCTTATGTGACATATATAAGTGGCGATCCTTCCATCGATACTGCTTACAAAGATGCCTATGATGCAGATACACAAACCTACAATTTCAATCAAGATGTATTTATCCGGGAAGCGAAGTCTACGGATTCTGTTTGGACAGGAAGTTTGTACTATGGGTTGATTACCAATTATGGGACAGAATATGAAAAGCCGAGTAAAGGTTGGGGCATGTGGAAGAGTGCCAATCCAGACAATGGCCCTTCTTATACCATTGACCTCCATGGAAATAATTTGACCGTGGATTTGGAAGCATTCCCTGAAGCGAAGTCGACAGGAAGTCAGCCGATGTGGACCACAGCGGCTATCATGGCAGCTCGTGAAGGGACGATTACCATCACCAATCCTGGGGAAATTCACCTGACTTGCAATGCCAATTACTATTATGGAAGCGCTATCCGAGCTTCCACCAGTGCTGGCACCACCAATGGGGCCCATGTGGTCATTGAAAATGATCAAGGAAATTTGAAAGATCACATCGTTTACCTCCGTGGCGGAATTGATACGCCAGGGTATCAGCTCAATTATCGTACCATTGAAACCTACGGAAATGCGAAGGCCAAGGATTTGACGCAGGAAAACTCCGTATACATCAAAGGTCTCGTAGATATTGAAGCCGACAAACATGCCGCTGCTTTTGCACGAGGCGGATGGATCCGTATCGGTGGTGGACGTATTTCCGTGGATAACTATGATGCCCTTTGGACCTCTGGCAAGGGACGCATTGATATCAATATGATCGTCGATGATGATGGCACCGTACAAGGCGCTGGCACCAATGATTTCGTATTGAAAGGAAATGCAATAACCGCTACTCCATACTATGGTAATAACGGGACAATGAATTTGGCCTTTACCACCGCCGATTCCAGATTTGATGGACAAACCGGTGGTACAGGGGAACAGAATCTCTATGTACAAAATGGAGCTGTCTGGAATAATACACCAGAAACGTATAACATCTGGAGCAGCGGTGAAATTACAAAGACAGATATGGCAAGTATTGCTACCCATTTGTATGGTGGACAAGACGCAGCTCATACCGGCTACTTGATTCAAGACAGTGCCAAAGATTTGACCATCAAAAATTACAGCGGTTTCATGAAAGCTTATATCGCTCGCGATGAAGATACGGGGGATGACACCGGAGAAAAGACCAGCAATTTCACCCAGAAGGGCAATATTATCATCGAAAAAGCAGACCAGACCGATGGGAAGAATGCGGACTTCACCTTGCTGACCAGCCAGGAAGGCATCGATACGTCCAACAAAGACGAAGTTCTTTCCGTCATGAAAGATTTGGCTAGCAAACTCATTTACAAAGAAGCATCGGATAGTGAAAATCCAGCTGTTCATTTGGATGGACATGTAGGACTGGCAGAAGGCCTGATCACAGGCTCTGTAGAAACTCGGTTGGCTGATTTGACATTTGACGGATCCACCGATGGGACCGGCAGCGTAGTAGATAGCACCTATCATGTGCCGAAAAACTATCCTGCTATTCTCTATGGACCAAAGGAAACCGCTATGATGCGCGGCGCGAAGTCGGCTATGGCATCTACTGCTATGATTTGGCGTGCCATCAATAATGATGTAGAACGCAGATTGGGCGATTTGCGCATAGGAAATACGGACGCCACCAACGGCCTCTGGGCCAAAGTCGGTGCCGGCCGCATGTCTTATGAAGAAAATACCACCGACTTCCGGACACGCTTCAATGAATACCACCTCGGCTATGACCATGCTGTAGGCAATGGTGGCTGGAGAGCCGGTGCTTCTGTCAGCTATATCGATGGCAAGAGCACCTATGAAAAAGGAACCGGGGACAATGATGTCACTAATTTCCATATCTATGCAACAAAGACCATGGACAATGGTTCCTACCTGGATATTATCGGTAGATTCAGCCATGCAAAGACCAAGTACCATGTATTTAACAACCAAGGAAACAAATTGGATGGCGATTACGGCACCAATGGGTACGGCCTTTCTGCTGAATATGGCAAGCGCTTTGTCAAAGACAGCGGCTTCTATGTAGAACCGCAAGCCGAATTGACCTGGGGTAGACTCTCTGGTGAATCGTACGATGCGGCTAGCGATTACGGCGGAGGCAAAGCACTGCATGTCGATCAGGATGCCTTTGACAGCTTCATCGGCCGCATTGGTGTAGGCTTTGGCTTAGTCAAGGAACGCAGCAGCATTTATGCGAAAGTTTCCCTCCTGCACGAATTCCAGGGAGACTTTGATACACGCTACGAAGCCAAAGGCGAACCGGCTAATGCCACCCATATGGACTTCGGCGGCACCTGGGTATCCGCTATGTTTGGTGGTACCTATCAGTTAGGGGATAAAGCCAATTTCTATGGGTATTTGGAAAAGACCTACGGCGGCGATTTGAAGACCGATTGGCGCTATAATGTAGGCGTACGGTTTACGTTCTAATTTTTAGTTTTAATGATAGAAAACTGGATGAGTGATCAACGATGATCGCTCATCCAGTTTTTTGTTGTTGGTTGTTGGTTATTGGTTGTTGGTTGTTTGGCCCCAATAACCAATAACCAATAACCAATAACCAACAACTAACAACTAACAACATTTAAGGAAACGGTATCACTGAAAACGTCATCCTTACATCCTTTTCATGAAAATTAAACGTATGACTATCATACCGTTTAATTTATTTAAGTGGTTAAGCAGTTTTAAATAGTAATGATAGGCCCATTGGGCATCTCCCCCTCCGGGGGAGAAATAAAAAGAGGGGGTGCATTTCCCTCGGCCGTAAGGCCGGTTGTATGGTTTTCTGAATACTAAGCGATATGCAAACATTACGATTTATACCGCCTTGTATTTATAAAAACCATACAACCAGCCTTCGGCTGAAAAAATACACCCCCTCTGCCTACGGCATCTCCCCCGATGGGGGCGAGGTCCTACGGACCTATCATTACTATTTAAAACCGCTAAATAACTTAAATCACATTGAAATAAATGAATCATGTCTTAGATGGGAAATTTGAATTAGTAAATGCTCATTCATTTACCTTTCAACTGGTAAGAAATCGTATTAGTGATTGTTGCTGGTTGTTAATTGCTTGTTGCTTGGATCCAAACAACCAACAACCAACACCCAAAAAGCATTTATTTAATGCCATATCCCTTAGTTCTTAATAATATCTTTATAATTTTCTACTTGACAATACGATAGTCATACAGTTTATACTAATAAAAACTTAATTAGTAGATGCTCATTCATTTAAGTTTCAACAAAAAACGGAATGGGTAGTTACTATGTATACACAAAAAACATATGGGGAATACTGGTGAGAATCCAGAGCTGTCCAGCAACTGTATGGGGAAGAATCGCATTGCAAGTCTCTCACAAAGAAATGTGGATTCCAATGAACTAAGTCAGAGTGCCATGTGTTTTCTTGAGTAGGTGGATTTTCGGTTACTTCTCAACTGGCATGAAATCAAATTCGCCATTGTTGTTGGTTGTTGGTTGTTAGTTGTTTAAATCCAGATAACTAACAACCAACAACCAACAACAATCAATTCTTTCGTTTCTTGCCAATCGAAGATAGCGCGAACGAGAACCACCACCTTTCATTACGTTAAAAATCTGCTAGGTACGGATTGGGTATAAGTAAAGCATAAGTTGAGCTATTGATTGCCATATTTGTGTTCTTTTGGAGTGCAAAACATGGCAGAATCGATGACTGTCTTTTGTGCTTTCTTTAGAGTTCCATTTGTATCTGGCATTTTTTTATGGAAATAGTGGATGCTCGATGATTCGTGGGTGCTTGACATTTTATATGTCATATGTGAAGTTTCCATTGCACTCACTGTTGTTAGTTGTTAGTTGTTTGGTCCCAAAACCAACAACCAACAACCAACAACAATTATACGAATGATCGGGTACCCACTTGCAAAAACTTATTTCACAGCATTCCAAGGGAGGGGAGGAACAAACAGAATCAGGGAAAATTGTATGGTATGTACTCAAACTTCCTACCTAAGAAATATCAATTTTCGTCGATGTAGTCTGATATCAAGCGGTATTTAAATTGAAATGATAGGCCCATCGGGCATCTCCCCCTCCGGGGGAGAAATAAAAAGAGGGGGTGCATTTCCCTCGGCCGTAAGGCCGGTTGTA
>CAVBRV010000165.1:0-6072 GCA_963597965.1 Paludibacteraceae bacterium
ATTCAAAGCGAGGAAAGAAAATCCGCGAATAGCGAGCTATTTAAGGATTTCCTTAACGATGTTTTGGATAAAAATTCATATCATTTCAAATTCTTTGATAAAATCAGCGTTTCCCTAGCAGCAACGCCTTATGACGCCGATGTGAAAAGGCCTCTCCCAGCCTAGCAAAATCAATGCAGGCCAAAATTAATCACCCCATTGGGCGTGCCGTCCTCTTTGGCCGGTTCCATTTCCACATGGTCATTCATGATATGATGAATTTTCACCAAAATATCCGTCCAGTCCACATCTTTCTTCTTCGGTCGCAAGCACTCCGCGATTTTGATAATGGCATTCTTCTTTTGCTGCTCCTCTTTGATGAATTGCTCTCTATCCAAATAATAGGAAAGCCGCTTGAGTTCTCCGGCCTGCTACACAAATGTTTTTCGTACCACCACAGGAAGACACACCACTTCCGCTGCATCTCGAAGGCCTCGTATCAGGGCGAAATCTTTCATTTGAAATAAACGGTCCAGCATAAATCCCCAGTCTCTTAGTATTTTCTCTTCTCCCTGAATGAGCCCTCGCACTTTCACCAGAAACTCCGATACATCGGCTACCACGCTGCCGCCGATTCCCTCTCGATTGGCATATTGGGATAAGGCTTTATTGAAAGATTCCAAAATTCCCACATAATCCACAATCAGCCCATTTTCCTTGCCCTCATCCACCCGGTTCGCCCGCGCGATGGCCTGCATCAGACTATGAGCTTTCATGAGCTTATCCATGTAGAGATAGGTCAAACTCTTCACATCAAATCCGGTAAGCCACATAGCACAGACGAAAACCACACGGAAGGGATGATAACGATTCTTGAAATGCTTCTTCATCTCCTCCTTATGGTCATTCATATACCGCCGATGAGACGTGATATCCAAGTCCCATTTTTAGAAATAGGACACCTCGTTTCGAGAAGAAGAAAGTACCACATGCATTTCCGTTTCCTTCATCCACTGCACCTTCTCCTGCATGAGCATCACCGCCTCCTTGGAAGAAGCCCCCTGGATTTCCTTTTCTAGCGCCTCGATTTTTTCCTGCCAAAACTGTTGCACCAGGTTATACATCATGAGACAAGTGACCCGGTTCAGTACCACAAGCATGGCTTTTCCGCTATTCCACCGATCGCTGTAATGATTCACGAAATCCCGGGCAATAGATTCTAGACGAGGCCTTGCCATAAAAAGATGCATTTCCTTTTTGAAATACTGATACAGCGAGGTCTGCTGGGTCTCATCCTCTTCCTCCGCTGTCTCTTCCAGGGCTTGCAAAATTTCATCGGTGATTTCCGGATTTTTCAAATGAAGAATCTTCTCGCCCCGATTTTCATAGAAAAGAGGCACCGTGGCCCCATCTTCCAAGGCTTGCTGAAAGTCATAAATCGACACATACCCGCCAAAGGTTCGAGCCGTCAATTCATCATGAGAGAGCAGCGGCGTTCCGGTGAAACAGATACGAGACGCCATCGGCAAAAGGGAGAGCATCCGCTCCGCAAAAATGCCATTCTGGCTGCGATGGGCCTCATCGGACATGATGAGAATATCATGGTCCGGGTACAGCGGAGCCGCAGGGCGATTGAATTTCTGTATCAAAGAAAAAATAAAAGCCGGGTTTCCAGACAGCATAGCGTACAAAGCCTCGTCGCTCCCCGGCATGCTTCGTTTCATTTCCGCCTCAGACACCAACCTACAGCCCAAGAAAGTATTCGCCAGCTGCGTATTCAGCTCCTCCCGATCGGTCAAGAGAAGAATGGTAGGCGAACCGCCGAACTTCCGCCGGATTTTTCTTGCCATGAAAACCATAGAATAACTCTTCCCGCCACCCTGGGTACGCCAAAATACCCCCAATTTCCCATCGCGAAGCTTCCGATTTCTATAGGCCTCGATGGCCTCATTCACCCCAAGTACCGGCAATGCTGTTAAGTTAAGGATTAAAGTAAGTAAGAATACTAACGCTTGAGGTTACAGGTTGCTCAAGGTTCTAAGGGTGCTCAGGTTCCTCGAATGTGCCGCTAAATGCTAGCGTCATCAGTTCGTTCGAGAAACCTTTAGAACCTTTAGAACCCTTAGTACCCCTAGAACCTTTGTGACAGCAGAAATCATCGTATATTTCGCTTAACTTAATGACATTGCAAGTACTGGTGGTTATAGGCCAGCACCTTCACCAAACTCCCACTGCTTTTGTCAAACAAAATGAAAATTTCCAAAATATCCAGTAGATTCTTCTTCTCAAAAAGACCGCGCAGCATCCGCTCCAAATCCACCTGAGACGGGTCATTCTCCTTCAAATGCTTCCACTCCGCAAAGAATTTGTAACTGCTTCCCAAGGTGCCTACCCGAGCTTCCTCCCCATTGGATAGGATAGAAAAAGCATTATAAAAGAAAAGTTGCGGGATGGTCTCCTGATAATCCCTATAATTTTTCGTATAGGCATTCTTCACATCGACACCTGTATTCTTGAACTCAAAAAAGAGAAGCGGCATCCCATTGATAAATCCCAACATATCCGTCCGGCGGGTATACAGAGCCCCCTTCACCCACATCTCTTCCACAGCCAGGAAATCATTGGCCTCTGGATGATCGAAATCGATCAAAAGCGCATGCTTCGTCCCCAGTCTTCCATCCACCCGTTCCACCGTCACCGGTAGGCCATCACGAAGAAAGGCATACTTCTTCTCATTGGTCGCAAGCAGTGTATCGGAAGCAGAAACAGCCAGCATCTTCTCCTCCGCTTCGTCAATTTGTTTCTTATCCATCCACGGATTCAGACGCTTCAAAGCCTCACGAAATAGACGAGATAGCAGCACCTCTTCCTTCGCTTTCCAGCCCAAGGGGCTCCCGAGGACAAAAGTTTCTACATTACAGGCATAGTAGCCCCTCCATCCCAATTCTTCTTGCAAGAAATGATAGGCACTATCTCGTACGAGTTTTCCTTATGAATATTCTAGGCTCATAGACTTCACCTCCGGGTGATTGTTGGCAGTTAACTGTTAGCAGTTGGCAGTATATTCTATGAAATCGCTTATCTAACATTTCATCAGGAGCGTTAGAGAGTGCTCTCTAGCCGCTATGCCTTCTATGTCAGATGGCGGTTTTGATAGAATCTACCGCCGACTGCCTACTGCTAACTGCCAACTATTACTGCAGTTCTGCTGTAGAAGAAGTAGTGACTTCTGCCTTCACCAATTCAGTCAGTTCGACGCCGCTGCGGTTAATCAGGACTTTCATCAGTTTCGCCGCCTGGCTTTTCACTTCTTCTAGGGTGAGAGCACCCTTGGCATTTTCGATATTGAGAACGTAGTTTCTTTTTCCTGCAGTAGCAAAGGTCAGTTTCAAAGTTTCATAATAATAGTTCCTTTCGTAAGAAATTTTTGTTGTCTGTTGTTGATTGTTAGTTGTTGGCCAGACAACTAACAACAATTGCTAATCCAGTTTCTTACTAGTTGAAAAGTGAATGACCATCCATTACTTACTTCGATTATTTCATAAAGCAAAAATCCACCAGCATCAGATTATAAATGGTTATACCATATACTAAAATAACCTTCTATAACCTGATGCTGGTGGACTTTTGCTTTGTTATTCCACTGAAATTTGCAGAATAATAACCTTTTGTCTGTTCTTTTAAATAGTGGTTGCTCATTAATTCGTTTTTTCAATAGAAAGAAATAAGATTGGTAATTGTTGCTGGTTGTTAGTTGTTTGTTGTTGGGGCAAAACAACCGACAACTAACAACTAACAACTAACAACAGTGGGTGCACAGGAATCTGCACAATACCCCCAATTTCTATGCACTTGAATACCAAATACCTTCAATGAAATCAGCGATGATAACCTTTTAAAATACAATGACTTCTCACTACTTTGTCGCCACTTCCGTGAACTGCCCATTCTCTACCTTCAGCAGAACCAGATCTACTACCGGGTCTCGTTTAGCATCGAATGTGAGGTCCCCGCATACGCCGTGGAAGTCTTTGATTTCGGCCATAGCATCTCTGATTTTCTTATGGTCTGTGGTGGTGCCTGCTTTTTTCATAGCTTCCATGGCAATGTAGACGCCGTCATAGGCACCAGCGGAGAACTGGTCTGGTGCATGACCGTATTTCTTGGTGAAATTTTCTACGAAAGCTTTGGTGCGTTCGCTATTTTTATGTTCCGACCACATAGCGGAGGCATAGACATTGTCGGCAGCGGCGCCGGCCTGTTCCATGAGGCGGGGAGAAACGAAGCCATTGTCACCGAGAACGGGCTGGTTCATGCCCATTTCTCTCATTTTGCGAAGAATGAGGGCCCCTTCTTGATAATAGCCGGCAATGATGACGCAATCCGGTTTCAAGTCATGAATTTTGGTGACTTGAGCAGCGAAGTCATGGTCCCCATCGGCAAAGGTTTCGGTCGCCAGGATGTCTACGCCCTCTTCTTTCAGGGTACGTTCAAACACATGGTACGCCGATACCTGGTGTTCATTGTTGTTAGAATACAAGATGACACAATTTTTATATCCCAGCAGTTTGTGGGTTTTCTTGACGGTCTGGGGAATGTTGGCTGATTCCGGGCTGGCATTTCGGAAAATATAATCCCCAATATCGGTGATTCCTTCTGCGGTCACCGCGGTCCCCAAGGTCGGCATCTGTGCTTTCTGCAGAATGGGTCCTGCCGATTTCATTTCCCCAGAAAGGGTGGGCCCGATGACGAGAGAAGATTTATTATTGATCAGCTTCTGGGCTGCACTGATGGCCTGCTGGGTGGAGCCTTTGGTGTCGATGGTTTCCAAATCAATTTTGAAATCTCCCTTCGCATTGATTTCTTCCACCGCCAGCAGGGTGCCTTCTTGCTGTCCCAGTCCATAAGCCGCTGCACCGCCGGAGAGGGCCGCAATGAAGCCAATCTTCGCCGCCCCCGGTGCACCAGAGGAAACGGAGGAAGATGACTTTCCACCGCATCCTGCCAGACCGAATGCCATAGAACCAATAATTGCTGCCATGCCGATTGTTTTGATGAGTTTTCTTGTATTCATAATGATTGCCTCCTGAAGGAACAAGGCGAATTCTAGTGACTGGTGACTGGTGACTCGTGACGGGTATTAAAACATTTCCCAGTCACAAGTCACTAGTCACCAGTCACTAATCAAGATCGTATTCGCCCTATGATTTGTATGTCTATATGTGTATTGTATAAAGCAAAAGTAAATTGTCCCAAGCCAGGGACTCGATGTCCGGTCATATGTGTAAGCATGTTGTTCTCCTTTTAAACCAATGAGTAATGAGAAATTAGAAATGAGTAATTGTGGTAGCGGTGCACAATTCATATAGCACCGCCAAATTTCTGATATAAAATTCTAATATATATAGGGCGCTTTTTAAATTTGATGCGCCCTTCCAAAATTATTCATTACTCTTTTCTCATTGCTCATTACTAAAAAACGCCCCCGCACCGATTCATTCTCGGTGCAGAGGCGCGTTGCGCGGTACCACTCTGGTTTATCACTTCTTACTAAAGGTTACATAAGGTTCTAAGGGTGCTGAAGGTTCTAAAGGTTCTGAAATCATAGTCATGATTCCAATCACTGCTGACTGCTAACTGCCTACTAAACAGGCAATAAAAAAAGCCCCTGACCGAACCATCGGACAAGGGCGCCTTGGCGCTGTACCACCCTGCATTTGTAACTTTAGCATTTCTTCTCCATAACGGGGAGCCCCGCCGGACCTACTAATTTCAATCCGGAGCTATCAGGTGACACGCTTCATCCTCCGTGCTGACTTTCACCATACGTCAGCTCTCTGAGACATTGGTCTGAAACTTAATCCTGAATGATCGCTTGTTTTGAAGTTGAACGTAGTATACAAGATGGAGTATCGATTCGTCAAGGACTTTTTCGTATTATATCAGTTTGGCATAGATTGCAATGAGTTGTATCACTTTGGATTATGATTGGTGACTGGTGACTAGGGACTGGTAACTAGTGAGTGCTCGTTAATTCATTTTTTCAATAGCAAGAAACCGGATTAGCGATTGTTGCTGGTTGTTAGTTGTTTG
>CAVBRV010000166.1:0-6044 GCA_963597965.1 Paludibacteraceae bacterium
CCCTCTGCCTACGGCATCTCCCCCGGAGGGGGCGAGGTCCTACGGACCTATCATTCTTATTCAAAACCGCTAAATGGCTTAGATTATATCAGAATGAATCATCATTTTACGGGTGGGAAGTTTGAGTAACAAACAACAACAAAAGAAAAAATATTTTTTGACAAGGACAAGGTATGTCCTAGGTACGAAGTATACTATAGTTGGAATCAGACAGCTGGACAAAACTCCCTTTTCAAGTCCATGATTACCCCGAAACCATGTGGGCTGTCTGGTTCCTTTTTTTAGTGAGGAGTTAGGAATGAGGAGTGAAGGTGGCGGCGCACAAAATTTGAAAGCGCCGCAAAATATATAAGATTATTGATCTATGAAATACGTCTTTCTAACACATCAACTAGACCCTATGGTGTCAGGTTATAAAGGGTTATGGGGCTAAGGTCATCGCATAACCTTTTATAACATTTTTAACTTTGATAGTAGCGAGCTATGCAATTATGCTTGATAGAGAAAGCAGCAGAATAATAACCCATATAAAAAGGGGTATTGGGGCGCTATATAATTTGATGCGCCCCTTCCACCATTACGCACTACGCACTTCGCATTACGCACTGCTCCCCCATTACGCCCTCATTTACCAAAATAAATTGTTGAATACTTCCTATAATAAGTATAAAATAGAACCAGTTTATGTTTAGGAGGATGACAATGAAGGCACGTGATAGTTTCAAATCCCGGCTGGGCTTTTTGCTCGTCAGTGCGGGGTGCGCCATTGGGATCGGGAATGTTTGGAAATTTCCTTATGTGACCGGTGAATATGGTGGCGCGATTTTTGTTTTGTTCTATTTGGCATTCTTGGTTTTGATGGGGATTCCGGTCATGACCATGGAGCTCGCTGTGGGGCGCGGCAGTAAGAAAAGTGCAGTCTTGGGGTATCAAGCCTTGGAGAAACCCGGCAGCAAGTGGCACTTGCATGGCTGGTTCTGCGTCTTGGGATGTTACATGCTCATGATGTACTATACCACCGTATCGGGATGGATGCTGGCTTATTTCTGGAAATTTGTGAATGGTACCTTTGCGGGCACCGCTTCTGATGGGGTGGGAAAAGTCTTTGGTGCCATGCTGGCGAGTCCTTTGGAAATGGGAATTTTCATGGCGATTACGGTATTTGTGGGATTTAGGGTCTGCGGATTTGGCCTCCACAATGGGGTAGAGCGAATTACCAAATTCATGATGATTTGCCTTTTAATTTTGATTGTGGTGCTGGCGGTGCATAGCGTATTTCTGGAAGGCGGTGCGCCGGGGTTAGAATTTTACTTGCTCCCTGACTGGAATCGGGCGGTGGAAGCAGGCATTGGAAACGTGGCGTCCGCTGCCATGAACCAGGCTTTCTTCACCTTGTCTCTGGGCATTGCGGCCATTGAAATTTTTGGCAGTTATATGTCCGATGATTTCACCCTGACCGGCGAAGCGGTTCGTATCGCTTGCCTCGATACGTTTGTGGCGATTTTGTCAGGGCTCATTATTTTCCCTGCCTGCTTTGCTTATAGCGTGCAGCCTGACCAGGGGCCGTCTTTGATTTTTATTACCCTTCCAAAAATTTTCATCAACATGCCCATGGGTCAGCTCTGGGGTGCCCTTTTCTTTGTATTCATGACTTTTGCTAGCTTCTCTACGGTGACAGCGGTTTTTGAAAACCTCATTGCTAGCAGCATGGATAATTTTGGCTGGGAACGGAAGAAAGCGGTGATGATCAATTTACTCATTGTGTTCTTCTTCTCTATTCCTTGCGTCTTGGGCTACAATGTGCTGAGCGGTGTTCATTTCATCGGCGCACGAGATGTGCTGGATAGCGAAGATTTCATCGTCAGCAACATTTTGCTCCCCGGTGGTTCTTTGATTTATCTTCTCTTCTGCGTCACCAAGTGGGGTTGGGGGTTTGACAAATACATTGCGGAAGTAAATAAGGGGCAGGGGCTCAAAATGCCGCTCTGGATTAAACCCTATTTCCAGTATGTACTGCCGGTGCTGATTTTGGTGATTTTGATTCGAGGGCTCATGTAAGAGCAATTAGGAATGAGGAATTAGGAATGAGGAATGGTGGTAGCGGCGCACAAAATTTGGAAGCGCCGCAGATTATTTAAGAAATGGATTCTAGCCTTAGACGTCATTTCGACCGATTGGGCAATGCTGTTAAGTTAAGAATTTGAGTGAGTAGGAATGCTAACGCTAAAAGTTACAGGTTGCTAAGGGTTCTAAAGGTTCTAAGGTTGCTCAGGTTCCCCGAATGTGCCTATTTATGCTAGCGTCATTAGCTCATTCGAGAAACCTTTAGAACCCTTTGTACCCTTAGAAACTTTGTGACATCAGAAATCATTGCATATTTCGCTTAACTTAATGACATTGCTCGATGGGGGCGATCAATAAGGTGTAAACTTATTTAGGTGGCGCACAAATTTATAAAGCGCCGCAGATTATTTAGGTGACTAGTAGACTGGTGACTAGTGACTGGGGCATGTTTTCCTAGTCACTAGTCCCTAGTCACTAGCTACTGCATCAGGAGAAAAGTAGAATGGAAGCAAGAGATAGTTTCAAATCCCGATTGGGATTTATACTGGTCAGCGCGGGCTGTGCCATTGGCATCGGTAATGTGTGGCGCTTTCCTTTTATTACTGGCGAATACGGTGGCGCCGTGTTTGTCTTGTTTTACTTGGCCTTTTTGGTGCTGCTGGGGATTCCGGTAGTCACCATGGAGCTCGCTGTGGGCCGGGCCAGTCACAAGAGTGTGAAGACGGGATTCCAGAAATTGGAACCGCCTGGTACCTACTGGCATTTGCACGGCTGGATTGCGCTGGTAGGCAGTTTCGTGCTCATGATTTACTACACCACTATTTCGGGATGGATGGTGGATTATTTCGTCCGCTTTATCGATGGTTCTTTCAATGGCATGGATGCGCAAGGCGTGGGGCAGGCCTTTGATACCATGTTGAAAGATCCTTATGAACTCCTTTTCTACATGGGTCTCAATGTGCTCATCGGTTTTGGCGTTTGTGCGGGCGGTGTAGCGAAGAGTTTGGAAAAAGTGACGAAAGTGATGATGCTAGGCCTTTTGGGGCTCATCATGGTGCTCGCGGTGAATAGTCTGCTTCTTCCAGGAGCCGAAAAGGGCTTGGAATTTTACCTCCTTCCCGATTGGGATCGGGCGGTAGAAGCGGGCCTGGGAAATGTGGCATCCGCTGCCATGTGCCAGGCCTTCTTCACGCTCTCTGTGGGTCAGGGGTCCATGGAAATATTTGCCAGCTACATGGGAAAAGAAAATTCACTCACCGGAGAAGCGGTTCGTATCACCGCCCTCGATACTTTCGTAGCCCTCATGGCGGGACTGATTATTTTCCCGGCCTGCTTTGCTTTCGGCGTGGAACCTACAGAAGGGCCTTCTCTCATTTTCGTAGCACTGCCGAATATTTTCATCAACATGTCCATGGGCCAATTCTGGGGCGGATTGTTCTTCCTTTTCATGACCTTCGCCAGCTTCTCCACAGTGACGGCGGTCTTTGAAAGCCTCATCGGAAACTGCATGGACAACTTCGGCTGGACTAGAAGAAAAGCGGTGCTGGCTTTGCTTCCCTTAGTTTTCTTCGGCAGCATTCCTTGCGTACTGGGCTTCAACGTGTGGAGCGATGTACAAATTTTAGGAAATAAAGGAATTTTGGATAGCGAAGACTTCTTCGTCAGCTCTTTGGTCTTGCCCGTAGGGTCCCTGCTCTTTACCCTTTTCTGTACCACGAAATACGGTTGGAACTTTGACAACTACCTGAAAGAAGTGAACATCGGGGAAGGTATCAAACTACCCTGCTGGATCAAACCCTATTTCCGGTACGTACTGCCGGTTTTGATATTTGTTATTTTGGTACGCGGCTTGATTTGAGTGCGTAATGCGTAGTGCGTAGTGCGTAATGAAGGTGCGGCACACAATTCATAAAGTGCCGCGATTTTTTAAGGAAACGCTGATTTAATCAAAGAGTTTGAAATTATATGAATTTTTATCCAAAGCATCGTCAAGGAAATCCTTAAATAGCTCGCTATTCGCGGATTTTCTTTCCTCGCTTTGAATAAAAATTCAAGAATAATTTCAAACCATGATTAAATCAGTGTTTCCTTAAACAAAAAAGGACTTGGAAGAAATATAATCATTTCAACCAAGTCCTTTTATATTTTATAAATTGCGGCGCTTCTAAATTTTTATGCGCCGCCACCACCATTACGCACTTCGCATTACGCATTTATCTTGCTAGCGATATAAATGCCTTATCTGTTGTGTCCAAAAAACTTCTTTGCCACATCAGGGAAGGAAATATAGCTCAACAGGTCTTCCATGCTGGCGTTGGGGTAGCCTTCTTCCGCTAGGCGCTGGCGGTATTTCGGAAGCTGCGGTGTGATGAGGTCGGCGGGGCGGCAGGTGATGGGCTGCTGGTCACCGATGGCGAGTTTTTTCACGGTGGGGTCAATGGGGGCAGGGGTGCGGCCGTATTTCCCAGCGATTAAATCTCGCACTTCGTGCGGAATCATTTTGTAACGTCCCAGGGCTACATTCAGCACAGCCATGGTACCTACAATCTGACTAGTCGGAGTGACCAGAGGCGGATAGCCCAATTCTTTCCGCACCCGTGGCATTTCCTGGAGTAGGTCTTCATATTTGTCAGCCACCCCCATTTCTTTCATCTGGCTCAAAAGGTTGGAGAGCATGCCTCCTGGAATTTGAGCGGTCAAGACTTTCGGGTCGATAGGAATGTTTGTATTGATATGGAAATCTTCCGCCAAGTCCCGTTTTACTCGTTTGAAATAGTCGGCGATGTCATGAAGCTGGCGCATGTCCAGGCCTGTGTCGTACTCGGTGCCCTGGAGAGCGGCCACGAGGGACTCGGTGCAAGGCTGGCTGGAACCACAGGAGAAGGGGGAAATGGCGGTGTCCACGATGTCTACGCCCGCTTCGATGGCTTTCAAGTAGGTCATGTCGCCCATGCCAGAGGTGAAATGGGTGTGCAGTTCGATCGGAAGCTGGATTTCCTTTTTCAGCGCCGTAATTAGGTTATAGGCGCTGTACGGACGAAGGAGGCCCGCCATGTCTTTGATGCAAATTGAATCGGCTCCCATCTGGACCAGTTCTTTGCCCAATTTGACGAAATCCGAATCCTTGTGGTAGGGGCTGATGGTATACACGATGCAGGCCTGGGCGTGAGCACCGGCTTCTTTCGTAGCACGAATAGCAGTTTCCAGATTGCGGGTATCATTCAAGGCATCGAAAATACGAATGATGGACACCCCGTTGTCGACAGAGCGTTTCACAAATTCTGTGACCACATCGTCTGCCATGGGGGTGTAGCCCAAAAGATTCTGCCCGCGGAGGAGCATTTGAATCGGGGTGTGAGGCAAATTTTTCTTCAACAGGCGAAGTCGCTGCCAGGGATCTTCGTTCAAAAAACGAAGGCACACATCAAAGGTAGCCCCGCCCCATGCTTCGATGGCGTGGTAGCCCACGTTATCCAGTCGTTCCAATACAGGCAGCATATCCACGATACGCATGCGGGTGGCGGCGATGGATTGCTGCCCGTCACGCAATACGGTTTCTGTGATTTTTACTTTTTTAGTCATGATTGTTCCTCCAGGTTGCTTAGGCTTCTCAAGTTACTCAGGTTATGGTGAGAACTTATTTCTTTATTTGTCATGACTATATCATGGATGTGACGATTAGTGAAATTTATAGTGTTTATGATTGGATAAATTATATTTATGGATTAGTGACTGGTGACTAGTGACTGGGAAGGGATTAGGGACTAGTAGCTAGGGATTAGGGCAATGCTATTAAGTTGAGGATTTGAGCAAGTAGGGATGCTAACGATTGCAGTTACAGGTTGCTCAAGGTTCTCAGGGTTCTAAGGGTACTCAGGTTTCTCGAATGTACCTATGAATGCTAGCGTCATCAGCTCGTTCGAGAAACCTTTAGAACCCTTTGTACCCTTAGAACCTTTGTGACAGCAGAAATCATCGCA
>CAVBRV010000167.1:0-6044 GCA_963597965.1 Paludibacteraceae bacterium
GAGCAGGCGGCTCATAACCGCCCCGTCCCAGGTTCGAGTCCTGGTGGGCCCACCAAAAAGTTGTACTCGGATCGGAATGATTCGGGTACTTTTTTATTAGGGATCAGGGATTAGGGATTAGTAGCTAGGGATTAGAAAAAGCGCATTCCTAATCCCTAATCCCCAATCCCTAGCTACTTGATCTCTTATCATTTTCATTTCAAGTGATGCACTCCCTGTGCATAGAATCAGAACGAGGAACCCATGCCCTTTATCAGTAAACATTTTAACGACCTAACCACCCAAGAATTATTTGCCATTTACAAATTGCGAGTATCCATTTTTGTCGTCGAGCAGCATTGCCCCTACCAGGAAGTGGATGATTTCGACACCGTCGCCTATCATATATGGCTGGAAGACGAAGAAGGAATCCAGGCCTATTTGCGAGTTCTCCCCAAAGGCACTACCTTTGATGAAGTGTCCATAGGACGCGTAATTTCCATGAAACGAAGAAGCGGTTTGGGCACACAAATTGTGCAAAAAGGGATCGAAGAAGCACAGAAACGCTTTGGTGCCAAGAAAATTATCATCGAGGCCCAAGTCTATGCGAAATCACTCTATGAAAAGCTCGGCTTTGTCACCACTTCCGAAGAATTTCTGGAAGATGGCATCCCCCATGTACAAATGACCTGGACGAAAGAAGAAACGGTATGCTGAAACTTACCTCTCGATTGCAACAAGTGGCGGACTTGGTCCCCACTGGCACCTCTATGGCAGATATTGGCACCGACCATGGCTATGTTCCCATGTACTTGGTAGAAACAGGAAAAATGGAGCGAGCCATTGCTTGCGACATTCACCAAGGTCCGCTAGATAGAGCGAAAGAACACTTATCCTCTTTTCCGCTACAAAATGCCATCGAATTGCGACTAGGCGGCGGGCTGGCGCCCCTCCAGAAAGGCGAAGTGGACGGCGTCACCATCTGCGGCATGGGCGGCTTGATGATTCGCCAAATTTTGGAAGACGACATGGAAAAAGCCCAATCCCTTTCCTGGCTCATTCTGCAGCCCCAGAACCACGTGGCGGATTTGAAATATTTCCTCTCCCGCCACCATTTCTGTATCGAAAAAGAAGTTCTCTGCCTAGAAGCAGGCCAGCTCTACGAAATCATGAAAATTCGTCTCGGAGAAATGCCCCCCGTCTCCATGCTGGAAGCAGAAATCGGAGTGACAGAAGCCTATCGGCAGGATCCCCTATTTCCTATGCACATCAAAAAGCTGATGAAGAAACGGAATTTCCTCATCCAAGGCGTTGCCGAAGATAGCAGCAATGAGAGAAATTTGAAAAAGCGGGAACAGGCGGTAAGGGAATTGGAGATATTGAGGAAATTGGTGACTGGTGACTGGTGACTGGTGACTAGGGATTAGGGTTATTATTCTGCTGATTCCGATAGGCACTTATAGCAATTCAACGTTATCGACAAGGTTATGAAGGATTATAAAGGTTATAAATGGTGATTCATTCTGATATGATCTAATTCATTTAGCGATTTAAATAGTAATGATAGGTCCATAGGACCTCGCCCCCACCGGGGGAGATGCCGAAGGCAGAGGGGGGGGGCATTTCCTTCAGCCGCAGGCTGGTTGTATGATTTTTATAAATACAAGGTGGTATATATCACGATGTTTGCGTAGCGTCAAAATATTTTTATTCCGCTCAGTATTTAGAAAACCATACAACCGGCCTACGGCCGAGGGAAATGCACCCCCTCTTTAATTCTCCCCCGGTGGGGGAGACGTCCTACGGACCTATTATCTATATTTAAATACCGCTTTATATCAAACTATATCAGCGAGAAGTAATATTTCTAAAGTGAGAAGTTTGAACTAATTGTGGAGACCAAACAACCAACAACCAGCAACAATCACCAATCCATTTCCCTTCTATTGCTGCATAAGGTATACAACGTTTTACTGCCTACTGCTAACTGCAAACTGCCTACTAAATTCAGTTTGACAACTCTCGATACCTGTGCTATAGTTACATACAATTACAAATTAGCAATGAGAGGAAGAGTAAGCGAAGAAAGTCATGATAGAGAGCTCCGGTCGGTGAAAAGGAGCATGACGGCATTGGCTGAAGATGGACCTTGAGCTAGGAAGGCTGAATCATGAAGCATCCCGGGCGTGCCCGATATAGCACTGATGTATCAAGGCTTTCGCCGGCGTACAGAATAAGATTTATGCAGCAATGTGTAAATGAAATTGGGTGGTACCACGAATCTTTCGTCCCTTTGGGGAGGAAAGATTTTTTTATTTGGCATTTAAATACATAGAATTGCGATTTATCCTGTAAATACCATTACACTCGCTGTTGTTAGTTGTTGGTTGTTGGTTGTTTGGTTTCAGACAACCAACAACTAACAACCAGCAACATTCACTTCTTACCAACTGAAAAGCGAATAAATGACCACTCACCATATAATTTCTCGGCGCTATATCATTTGATGCGCCGCACCACCATTCCTCATTTCTCATTCCTAATTCCTCATTGCCTTTCAAAGGAGGTGTTTCCATGCCTTTATACAACGGCACTTTATTTCATATTGATCAAAAAGAAATGATGCGCTATGCCGGACTTTCTCCGAAAGTGAAAGAATTTCCGCAAAGTGCAATCGAAGAAGCAGTGCAAGAAACGCTAGCCCTGGCGACGCCCAAAGGCATTTGGCGACTTCTCTCCTATGACCCGAAACAAGGAATCATCCAAGGGACAACGCCCCTCGCCTTACAGGGCCGGGCCATTACGAAGCATTTGTCCACTTCCTATTCGGTGGCTGTCCTGGCGGTCACGGTGGGCGATGAAATAGAACAGGCCTCGAATGCTCATTTCAAAGAAGGGCGCTATGTGCAGGGTCTCCTCCTCGATGCAGCGGCCACGGCGGCTACGGAACAATTAGCGGACCAAGTCAATGCACTCATTGCACGAGACGCTACTAGAAGTGGACAGAAAACCACCTGGCGCTTTTCCCCTGGCTATGGAGATTGGCCCGTCACACAGCAAAAAGATTTCTGCCACCTCATCGGTACAGAAGAAATCGGACTGTCCGTGACAGACCACTCCATGCTATTTCCAAGAAAATCGGTGTCCGCCATTATCGGCCTCTCCACCTGCACCCAAAGACCGGCCCCAGTGAAATGCCGAGCTTGTGGACTGAGGACGTGTCCATTTAGACAATTTAGTTAGCAGTAGTCTGTGAATAAATGAGTAATTAGTAATGAGAAATGAGTAATTCAGGTAGCGGCGCGCAATTCATATAGCGCCGCAAAGTTTTAAAAAATAAACAATATAGGGGCACTTCTAAATTTTTACGTGCCCCTTCCACAATTACTCATTGCTAATTTCTCATTACTCATTATTTACATAATAAATAAAGGAGTTTTACTTATGATATTTTTTGACGGTGGTATGGGAACCATGCTGCAGCGCTATGGACTTTCTACCGGAGATTGCCCTGATTATTACAACATCACCCATGCCGACATTGTGCAGCGCATTCACAAAGAATACGCCGACGCTGGCAGTAACTACATCACCACCAATACTTTCGGTTCTTCCCCGCTGAAGCTGAAAGATTACGACTTAGAAAACAAAGTGGAAGAGATTGCGGCGGCTGCGGTTCGCAATGTACGTACCGCTTGCAGAAACCGCGTGAAAGTCGCCGGCGATATGGGGCCTACAGGGAAATTTATTTCTCCCCTGGGCGACCTTTCCTTCGATGATGCTTGTGAAAATTACTATCGCTTAGCCAAGGCCCTCGCCGATGCCGGGGCGGATTGCCTCATCATTGAAACCATCATCGACATCCAAGAAATGAAAGCCGCTCTCCTGGCTGCGAAAACGGCTTGCCACTTGCCCGTGATTTGTCAAATGACCTATGCCGAAGACGGCCGTACCATCACTGGTACCGCTCCGAAAGCCGCTGTCATTTTGCTCGATGCTATGGGTGCCGATGTGATTGGGGCTAACTGCTCTGTAGGTCCCGACAAATTACTGGAAGCAGCTAAACAGATGGTGCCTTATACCAATAAACCCATCATCATTCAGCCCAATGCAGGTATGCCGGTTTTGAAAGACGGGAAAACCTATTTCCCTCTTTCTCCAAAGGATTTCGGAGAGAAAGCCCCTGAATTTTCCGCCGCTGGCGTTTCCTATTTAGGCGGTTGCTGCGGTACCACACCGGATCACATCCGCGCGGTAGTCAAAGCCTTAGAAGGGGTAGAAACACCAGCCAAGCAGCCAGTGAAACCATTTACTGCCTTGACCTCTCGCACCCAGACCGTTTTCATCGGCGATGACTATGCGCCGGTGAAAATCGGGGAACGCATCAATCCGACAGGTCGCAAGAAAATGCGTGAAGACCTCAAGAATGGCAGTTTCGTTTCCGTCAAAAAAGAGGCCCTCCAAGAAGTGGCAGCCGGCGCGGACGTGCTAGATGTGAATATGGGTGTACCAGGAGCGGACCAAGTGGCTCTCATGGAAACTGCCATTTCCCAGCTTTCCATGCTCTGCCCCGTCCCCTTCTCCATCGACAGCACCGACCCGGCAGTTTTAGAAAAAGCGTTGAAAATTTATCCCGGTCGTCCTCTTATCAATTCGGCCAATGCAGAAAGTGAAGAACGACTGGAAACCATTTTGAAGTTGGCGAAGAAATACGGCGCCGCTCTCCTCTGCCTTCCCATTGAAAAAGGAAATTTACCGAAGACTGCTGAAGAGCGGATCCGCATCATTCACTATATCGAAAAGAAAGCCTTGGAAGTCGGCCTTCGCAAACAAGACTTACTCTTGGACCCACTAGTGCTCACCGTCGGTTCTGGGGACAAAGGGGCCAGTGAAACGCTGCGTACCATCAAATTGTACAAAAAAGAATTTGGTTTCCCCTGTGTCATGGGCACCAGTAATGTTTCCTTCGGCCTTCCCGCTCGTCCCCGCATCAATGCGGCGTTCCTCACCATGGCCCTGGCCTGCGGTATGAATGCCCCCATCGTGAATCCTCTCGATCAAGGCGTCAAAGATGCCTTCGTCAATGCCAAACTTCTCCTGGGATTTGATAAAGGAGCTACTGAATTTATCAAAGTGGCAGCCCAAGAAACCACGCCAACGGCCGCTCCGGCTACGCCCATCACTGATTTGCCCCCAGTAGAACAAATCAAAGCCGCCGTCATGCAAGGCGAAAAAGACGAAGCCGCTGCGGCCACGAAAGCGGCCATCGAAAAACACATTCCTTCTGAGCAAATCATCAAAGAAGGTTTGACCGCCGCTATGACGGAAATCGGCGTGGGCTATGGGAAAGGGACGGTCTTCCTTCCCCAAGTCATGATGAGCGCTGAAGCCATGCAAGCTGCTTTCACTGTCATCAAAACGCTGCTTCCTGCCAGTGCCTCTGCCGCCAAAGGCACCATGGTCCTCGGCACCGTAGAAGGCGATATTCACGACTTAGGAAAAAATATCGTCTCCGCCCTTCTGGAAAACAGCGGCTACCACGTCATTGATTTGGGCAAAGACGTGTCCCCTGCTTCCTTCCTCAACGCCATCGAAGAAAGCCATGCCGATTTGGTGGGCCTCTGCTCCCTCATGACCACCACCTTGCCAGAACTGGAAAAAACGGTGCAGGAAGTCAAAAAGAAATATCCAGAGGTTTCTATCATGGCCGGCGGCGCCGTAGTCACCCAAGATTACGCCGATAGCATTGGTGCAGATTCCTATTGCAAAGACGGCATCGCGGCGATTAAAGAAGCGGATCGGTTGATGGAGAAATAGTCTGGTTGTTAGTTGTTGGTTGTTGGTTGTTTGGTTTATCTTCCAAGTACTTCATTGACAATTTGTGCCAATTCATAGTGCCCATTGGTTTAAGGTTTAAGGTTTAAACTTTCACCCCCTAAACCAGTGAGGCGTTCTTTACATCAAATTGTCTACTCTGAACGCGGTATATATAAACCAACAACAGATAACATTCCCTAATCCCTAATCCCTAATCCCTAATCCCTAATCCCTAATCCCTAATCCCT
>CAVBRV010000168.1:0-6011 GCA_963597965.1 Paludibacteraceae bacterium
GGTTCTAAAGGTTTCTCGAATGAGCTGATGACGCTAGCATTCATAGGCACATTCGAGAAACCTGAGTACCTTTAGAACCCTGAGACCCTTGAGCAACCTGTAACATCAAGCGTTAGCATTCCTACTCACTCAAATCCTTAACTTAACAGCATTGCCTTCCAGAGGAAGGGGGTACTCCGCTACTGATTCTTTCCATAGCATCACTAGCGACACGGCCAACTGCTAACTGCCTACTGCCGACTTTTATATTTCCTAATCCCTTTTCCTAGTCACTAGTCACTAATTAGTGTGTCTTCGCGTATTCTTCTAGTTCCGCGATATACATTGCCTTCGCTTCATCGCTGATCCAGCTGGTTTCAAAGGAATTGCGAGCCAGCTGTACCACCTGTTCTTTGGTCAGGTCGAACTGACGAGCCAATTCGTAATAGTTCAAGCTGATGTAGCCGCCAAAATACGCCGGATCGTCGGAATGGATAGAAATCTTCACGCCTTTTGCCAAGAGTTCCTTGATTTCATTACCCTTCATTTCTGGGCGAACGAAAGAATTGGACAGTGGGCAGGATGTGAGGCCGATATTATGTTTGGCTGCATATTCTACCAAATCTGGGTCTTCCACAATATTTGTCCCGTGGTCCAGACGGTCTACGCCAATGACTTCTAAGAGTTCACGAATGTGTTCGATAGAATCCTTCTGGTCGATGTCTGCATGAGCGGTCACTTTGAGACCATATTTCGTAGCTTCTGCGAACTGGAAGAAGAATTTCATAGGCGGATTGTTGTGTTCATCCGAATCCAAGCCCACACCGATGAATTTATCCCGATATGGCAGGGCTTCTTCCAAGGTCTTCCGTGCAGATTCTCTGGAGAGGTCGCGCAGGAAGCACATAATGAGCTGAGCATCCACATTCATCACCCGTGCATCTACGGTAGCCCGATAAAGGCCATTGATAAATGTTTCAAAAGCAATACCACGGCTGGTGTGTGCCTGGGGGTCAAAGAAAATTTCTACGTGACGAACGTTATTTTCCTTCGCCTTTTTCAGGTAAGCCATAGCCAGGTCATAGAAATCTTCTTCCGTCTGCAGCACGTTCATCGCCGGATAGTATACAGCCAAGAAAGAAGCCAAATCATCATACTGATAGGACTTTCTGACTTCTTCAATCGTCGTCTGTCCAATATCCACATGGTTCTTCTGAGCCAGTTTCAATTTCAGTTCTGGTTCCAAAGTCCCTTCAATGTGCAAATGCAATTCTGCCTTCGGCATGCCCTGCACGAATTCCATAGTAACGTCTGTTGCCATTTCGATTCCTCCTACAAAAAAGGTACATGTTACTGTGAATATTGTTGATCGCTGTTGATCGTTGTCGGATATGAGGCGTCGGCCCTCTTGCGATTCGGTTCCATCCCCTGCGGTCAATGACCACCATCCTGACAACACCCTCAACAAAAGTAACTGTGATGCAAAAGAACCTTTTAAATTATATCATAGGTGTAAAGAGTGAATCTATGATTTCTGCGGAGGCTTGAATGATAGTTTAAAAGGGTTATAATAGGCAAGAAACCTTTTCAGTCATCTGTCTTGCAAACGGATATTGAAAGGGTTATACTCTATAATTTCGCTAGAGACTAATTTCATGCACAGGAAAAGAGACGGGTTATAAAAGGTTATGACTGGCAAGAAATCTTCTCAGTCATCTGTTTTGCAAATGGATATCGAAAGGGTTATAGCTCTGTGATTTCTTTTGAGGACATATTTCATGCAAACGAAAAGAGGCAAGGTTATAAAGGGTTATGGCACTGGCAAGAAATCTTCTTATGCATTTTCTTGCAAATGGATAATGAAAGGGTTATAGCTCTATGATTTTTTTTGAGGACATATTTCATACAAACGAAAAGAGACAGGTTATAAAAGGTTATGAGAAAAACGATTCTCTCATACCCCTTTATAACCTTGTCTCCTTCGTTTTAAATACCGATTGAAATAAAAGGAATCATTGAGTATAACCTTTATAACCCGTCTCTTTTATCCTAAATACTTATCGAAACAATAAGAAATCACTAAGTATAACCTTTTGGCTATTCGTCTAAATGCTAAATGATCCCCATGGAATCATCGCCATAATAACCTTTTCACCATCCGCTTTACTCACCAATGACTCCCCCCGAAATCAAATTTCTTCCACATAATTCACCCCATCCAGTTTCCGCATCATTTGAAGACATGTCGGACGATCGCCGTGATGAGGAACCCGGAGACTCATGGTGATGCCCAAAGGCGACACACCATATTTCTCCTTGATGGTATGGAAATTGGAAATCACAATCTTTTTCTCGCGTAGGGTCATGAGCATAGGTTTTACCGCCTGAGAATCATTGAGCTCCACATAGACTTCAAAATCTTTTGCCCGTTTTCGGAAATATTGGTCCATCGGGTCCAGCACTCGCAGCACCAATATGACAAAAATCATAGCAATGAGCGTGCCTTCGATGAATCCAATCCCTGCTGCCAAACCGATACCCGCACAAGCCCAGAGCCCTGCCGCCGTGGTGAGGCCTTTCACTTCATTTCGCCCAGTCACCATGATGGTCCCCACCCCCAGGAACCCGATACCGCTAATGACTTGCGCCCCGATACGGGTCAAATCCGTATTGGAATCCGGATAGGTGCGAAGCACGTATTCATTGATAATCATCGCCATAGCCGCCCCGATACAAACCAAGGCATGGGTCTTGATGCCAGCCCCCTTGTTCTTATACTCTCGGTCCATACCGATAATAATGCCCACCAAAGTGGCTAGAAATAAGCGAATGCAAATGCCAAGGATACTCCACTCTTTGGACAGTTGAATGATGGAATCGAACATGTATGTCAACACCTCCTATTTTAAAAGTTAGGAGTGAGGAGTTAGGAGTGAGGAGTGAAGGCCGGCGAGCGCATCGAATTACTTTTATACCGATCATTTCATTTAACAAAATTCGGTTTTTATATGCTCGCCGATTTAGTAATATGTGAGAATTTATATAGCACACTTGACTTCTACCGTATATATGCTAGCGTCTCGTCTCCCCCGATGGGGGAGAATAAAAGAGGGGGCTGCACCAGCGGCATAACTACCTATGTTATTCAGACCATGCTGTCACAACTTCCACTACTACATGCTTTCTAAATAAACGATGCAACAACCATTTCCTATATTATATAAAATGGGTATTGGGGCGCTTCTAAAATTTGTGCGCCCCTTCCACCACTCCTCACTCCTCACTGCCCTTGATCCACTGTTTCACGCAAATTGACAAGAGCCGCATACAACTCAGAGAAAGGCCTATCTTCATCCTCTTCCACCACCCAGCGGAAAAATTTATCTCCCATCCGAAGTTCACAGCGAGTGAGCCGTTTGATGGGACCGTACTTTTCTCTTTCGTAAGCGTCCGTATTGATTTCGGTGGACTTCGTATTGGTGACAAATTGTTTCTGAGGCAATGCATAGATGAAAGCTATGGATTTCGCAAAATCCATCATGGTCTCCTGAGACAAGGTGCCCTGCGTCTTCACCGGTATGCCCTTCCGCCAATCCGACCGTTCCCAAGTGCCTTTGGCAAAATCAAAGGCATAGTCAAACTGTCCGCCCTTCTCCACCAAGTACCCATCGGTGATAGAAAAGCGGAAATAGGAGGTCATGATTTCCTGGATGGCCTCCTTTTCCGTGAGTTCCTTCTTTTTTATATGGTCATACATGCCTTCTCCATTCCCGGCAGCTTTGACCAAGTCATCAAATTGATATTTCGCCATCTCTGTTGGCTCCTTTACCTTATTTTTACATATTATTATACACTACTTTTAAAAGTTAGGAGTGAGAAGTGTTGGAAGGGGCGCAACAAAATTGGAAGCGCCCCAATACCCATTTTTTATAAAGTAAGCAGTTAGCAGTAGCGGTATCTGTATACTGCCAACTGCCAGCTGCCTACCGCTAACAAATTACAAAAATCGGCGAGCTATATAAAAAGGAATTTTGCTACTTGACATGAATCGGTCTAAAAGCAATTCGATGCGCTCGCCGGCCTTCACTCCTCACTCCTCACTCCTAACTCCTCACTCCTAACTATAAAAAAAGACCGCAAGTGAATCTCACGGTCTTTCCAACAAAAGTATTTATCTTACACTTTTCACCTTCATATGCCGTTCCAGCACGCGGAGGCACATGGAAACGAAGAAAGTCATGATGAAATAGTACACAGCGACGATGACCAGTGGCGGGAATGGCTGGAAGCTGATCCCTTGAATGGTGGTAGCGGTGTACATCAGGTCTGCCATACCGATGACGGAAACCTGGGACGATTCCTTAATCAAAGTGACAAATTCATTCCCGATGACAGGGAGAATATTTCTAATGGCCTGGGGAATGATAATCCGCACCATTGACTCCCACTTGGAGAACCCCAGGGACATAGCCCCTTCCAGCTGGCCCTTCGGAATGGACTGAATCCCGGAACGAACAATTTCACATTCGTAAGCGCCAGAATTGATAATGAGCGCTAAAACGCCGGCGGACAATCGTTCAAAGTCCACCCCCATGATTTGGAAACTAGGGAAATGAATGCCCAAGAACGGCAGTCCGAAGAACACCAACGAAATCTGTACCAGCACTGGCGTGCCGCGGATGATTTCTACATACACCGTCGCAATGGCCTGGAGAATCTTGATGCCCGAAATTTTCATGAAAGCCAGGATAATCCCCAAAAGCAAGCCAAAGAAGCAGGACAGTAAAGAAATAATGATTGTAATTTTGACACCTGACATGAAGATGTCATTATATTTGATCGCAGTATCGATGACCATATCCATAATAATTCCATCTCCTTAAATATCAGCGTGAATCAATCGTTTCAAGAAAGTCTGGGTCCGTTCTTCTTTCGGATGAGTGAAGATGTCCTCCGGATTTCCTTCTTCCACAATGTATCCCTTATCCATGAAAATGACATGGTTCGATACACTTCGAGCAAATTGCATTTCGTGAGTGACCACCGCCATGGTCATGCCGCCCAAAGCAACTTCCTTCATGACAGTCAGCACATCGCCGACCAATTCCGGATCCAGAGCCGAAGTCGGTTCATCGAAAAGAAGCATCTTCGGCTTCATGGCCAACGCACGAGCGATAGCCACACGCTGCTGCTGTCCGCCGGACAGTTCTCCCGGATAATAGTCAGCCCGTTCCGCCATGCCAACCCGAGACAAAAGCTCCATAGCTTCTTCCTTCGCCTGGGCCTTCGGCAATTTCTTGATATGCACCGGCGCATACATGACGTTTTCTACGGCAGTGAACATAGGAAATAGATTGAACGACTGAAATACCATGCCCACATCGCGGCGCAGCATTTTCACATCTGTCTTTTCATTCACCTTTTTCCCATCAAACCAAAGCTCCCCGCCCGTCGGCGTTTCCAGCAAATTCAAGCAGCGGAGAAACGTACTTTTCCCAGAACCAGATGGTCCGATGATGGTGCACACTTCCCCGTTTTCGATTTTCATATTGATGTCCTTCAGGACTTCCACTTTCCCAAAGGATTTCTGTAAATGTTTGACTTCATAAATTACTTTTTTGTCAGCCATATCTTTCACACCCTTCTATGTATACAAGATAGTAGCATAATTATACATGATTGTCAATTAAATTACAGCGAAAAGCAGTGTGTAATGCGTAGTGCGAAGTGAGGAGTGTTGGAAGTTTTGATGCTTCGATTTGAATAACACTGGTACTCCTACCGCCGGTGCAACCCCCTCTGCCTACGGCATCTCCCCCAAAGGGGGCGATAAATAAGGTGTAAACTTACTTACGCAACAAAATTTGGAAGCGCCCCAATACCCATTTTTATAAAATAAAACGGCATGTATGTTAAGTGTATTTTATCCTTAGCATACATACCGTTTTTATTTAGTGGCTGCTCGATAATTCATACGCCCGATGTTTACTGAATATATGCAGTGAAATTTTGTCATTCAAGTGCATAGAAAT
>CAVBRV010000169.1:0-5921 GCA_963597965.1 Paludibacteraceae bacterium
CTCCACTCAGGGACACAAATCATTTCACAACTTCTACATCATTAAGCACAAATACGATCGGTCGAAATGACGGTAGTTCTTTATACCGCTAGCTTTTAACTGCCAACTGCCGACTGCTAACTGCCTACTTACTCACCAAATATTATAAATGATTATTATTGATATGCTATCTATATAATTCATCCTAAGTTAATATATAATATGTTACTTATTAATATGTGACAAATGATTAATTCGGCTGTATAATTCCAGGCATAGAAATCAAGGATACGAAATAAAACTGATTTCTGTGATGGAATTTTTTTATTGTCCTTTGTTATGAAAATGTATTTGGTAGCTAGTGACTAGTGACTAGGAAAACGCATGTCCAGTCACCAGTCACTAGTCTACTAGTCACTCATGGTAACCGTTTTCATACAGAGTGTTGCACCGGCGGTGCATGAAGTTTTGTCAGGAGATGACCGAAAGTGAGGATGGGTGCTTCTTGAAAGATTGTTGTTGGTTGTTGATTGATTGTTATTTGAAATCTAATAACGAACAACAAGCAACGAACAACCAACAACAATCGCTAGTCCAGTTTCATATCCATTGAAAATAGAATTAATAACTACTAAAAGGAAGCGTTAGCTATCATGGGATTGACATTGCCTGAAATCATGGCACTTTCCATTTTTGTGATTGTCTATTTCTTTATTATTTCCGAACTCATTCACCGCACGGTCATTGCCCTGCTCGGCGCCGGCGTAATGATCATGTCGGGCATACTGACCCAGGCGAAAGCCATCAGTTATGTAGATTTCAATACCATCGGACTTCTGGTAGGCATGATGCTTATCGTTAATATCACCGCCGATACCGGGGTCTTCAATTTCATGGCCATTTGGGCGGCCCAGAAAGTCAAGGCTCGTCCGATTCGCCTCATGGGGGCTATGGCACTTCTCACCGCCGTATGCTCCGGTTTCTTGGATAATGTGACCACCGTCCTCTTGACCGTGCCGGTGACCTTTGCAATTTGCAAGAAATTAAATATTTCCGTCTATCCTTTCTTACTGATTCAAATCATGTCCTCCAACATTGGTGGTACAGCGACCATGATCGGCGATCCGCCAAACATCATGCTGAGCAGTGCTGTACCGCAGTTGACCTTTGTGGCCTTCCTGCAGAACTTGGGCGTGATTTGCTTGGTGATTTTGGCCGTTGTATTTGCTCTCTTTGCTTTGATGTATCGCAAGGACTTGACCACCAGCGATGATTTGCGGGCGGAAGTCATGAAAATGGATGCCAAGAGTGAAATCACCAACGCGCCACTTCTGAAAAAATGTCTCTTCGTATTGGTTCTTGTGATTTTAGGATTTATCTTCCACGACTTGCTCCATGCAGACAATGCCACCATCGCCCTATGCGGTGCAGCTCTCCTGATGCTTCTCACCATGGCACGGGATGAAAAAGCATTGTCCGAAGTTCTTTCTGGTGTAGAATGGGTAGCTCTGTTCTTCTTCTTGGGTCTCTTCATTATCATCGGTGGTCTGGTAGAAACAGGGACCATCACCTTGATGGCAAAAGAAGCCATGAAAGCCACCGGCGGCGATTTGACTATGACCACCATGTTGGTACTGTGGCTCAGCGCCTTTGCTTCTGCTTTCATTGATAATATTCCATTCGTCGCTACCATGATTCCTCTGATTAAAGATATGGGAAATATGGGAATCACGAATTTGGATCCTCTGTGGTGGGCCCTGTCCCTGGGTGCTTGCCTTGGCGGCAATGGGACCTTGATTGGCGCCAGTGCTAACGTAGTGGTTGCCTCCTTGGCCCAGGCAAAGGGAATCAAAATCACCTTCGCTGGTTATACGAAGATTGGATTCCCGATGATGATTCTCTCCATATTGATTGCAGCCGTGTATGTGTATTTCCGGTATTTGTGATTGTTCTATAGCGATGGCATGGCTGTAGGAAAATAGCGATGATTTCTGCTGATATACAGGTTTCTCAGGTTACTTAGGATGCTAAGGCCTCTCAGGTTGCTCGAATGAGCTAATGACGCCAAAGACTATTGGCACATTCGAGCAACCTGAGCAACCTTAGAACCCTTAGAACCCTGAGAAACTTATAATTTGTCCTTTTTATTCCACCAACCTTGTGGAATTGTATATTTTAAATCAGAGGAGGATTTTAAAATGGTACAGGAAAAAGAGCAAGACATGACTGGTGTAGTCGGGTACTACGTCAAAAAAGGCCTGGATCGTGGTAAGGTGCTGCAAGCCAATGATGGGTTGAAACCCTTGTCCGCTCGCACGGAAAAAGTACCGGACGTCAAAGTGGCCCCCGCTTCTAGCTTGGAACAGGAAATGATTGATAGGGAATTGAAAAGAGCGGTGACACTGTCGAGAGACAATGGAATTTAGTTGTTGGTTGTTGGTTGTTAGGTCAAACAACTAACAACCAACAACTAACAACTAGGAACAACTGACAAAAATGCCCCGGTAAGAATCCGTTCTTACCGGGGCATTTTTATACGTTTTGTTAGACTACTTTTTTATTGTAATAGGGAGAGGTGATCCAATCTCCATTTTTCATATCCGCCAAGATAGAAGTCAAGAGATCATATTCCCCTTCCAGGATGCACAGGTCATCCAACTTGTACATGTGGGGGAGTTTCCCATAAATGCGGCTTGCTTCGTTGTACAGTGTAAGTTCTGGATAATCGGCAGGATTGCCATCCAGCGGAATGTCCGCTTCTTCAAAATACGTGCGGAAGCCGAGCAGAAGATTTTTGAAATCAACCACCATTTTTTCCCGTTTCATCGTAGTATCGTAGAGACTGCTCATGATATGTTCCTCCTTTTTACTCTGACAGTTTTTCCTCAAACTGCCTACACCAATCATAAATCACTTTTTAAAAATGGATTTCGCGTACTCGTGTATTGGATTTCATAAGAATGAAGAACAGGTTACTCAAAAATCTTTGCTAGCGATGTAAGAAGTTTGTGCTGTTAAGTTAAGGACTAGTGTTAGTAGGTATGATTTCGCTAGTGATTACAGGTTGCTCAAGGTTCTAAGGGTTCTCAGGTTTCCTGCATGCGTCAATAAACGCTAGCGTCATTCGCTCATTCGAGAAACCTTTAGTACTCTTAGCATCCTAAGAACCTTTTGTACCAGTCGAAATCATCTTACATTTCGCTTAACAGAAAAGCACTATCCAGAGGATTTCTTACTCTTTTGGATCCATTCTGCTTTTAAATAACCGCTATTTTCTTCTTTCATATGTATTATATATTTTAATCTGTCTCTAGTCCATACTTTATGCCTAACGGTTATACCTTTTGAGTTTGAGCGGCGAAATATGCCAATTAGGAAAGAAGTTGGTTGGGAAAAGTTGGCGGTTAGCAGTTGGCAGTAGGCAGTTTGACGCCATGCGGGGGAAGCTTTGTGGCAGTAGGAATGATCTCATAGAATTGTTGTTAGTTGTTAGTTGTTAGTTGTTTGGAGCCAGACAACCAACAACTAACAACCAGCAACTAGCAACAATCGTTAGTCCAGCTTCTCACTAGTTGAAAAGTGAAGGAATGACTACTCACTCATTAAGGGCAACAAAAAAGAACACCTGCAGGGGCGTACTGTTAGTTTAGGGGCCTAAATCTAACGTACAATAGGAATCATTCCAGTATGGTGAGTAATAAAATGATCGGATTGCAGATGTTCTTTATAGTTGTATTATAGCGAAAAGCGTGAGTAGAAACAATGGGCGATTAATAACAGATTAGAATAGGAAATATAATGAAGTAGGCGGTTAGCAGTAGGCAGTAGGCAGTTAAAGGCTAGTGGTATAAAAAATACCGTCATTTCGACCGACGGGATTAGTGCTTGATTGCTTCTAGCGCTTTTCTGCGACTATGTTAGACAAAAGTGGAGAAATCTTGAGACACTATCGAAAAGGACGTTATTCTCACAAGATTCCTCCACTTCTGTCTAACATAGACCTGAACTACAGGATAGATTCATCAAGCACAAATCCCATCGGCTCCCATGACGGAGAGATAACTGTCAACTGTCAACTGTCAACTGTCAACTGTCAACTGTCAACTGTCAACTGCCAACTGTCAACTGCCAACTGTCAACTGCCAACTGCCTACTGCTAACTGCTAACCGATCACAAATCCTTAATCTTAATCATCCGCTCCGAGTTTCTGACATCGCTGTAGAATTGCAGGAATTTCTTAGAAACCACAGAGAGGGGACGACCTTTGACGCGGACCACGGTTTTATACAAATCGGTGTCTACGTCACTGATATTTTTAGCCACCAAACCTTTCGGCAGCACTTCTCTCGGTTCCATGGGGACGACGCTGACGCCGCAATCGTCTTTGGCCCAGCAGAGAGCGGTGGAGCGGGTGGTGCAGATGCTGAGGATTTGTGGCTTGATGGATTTTTCAGCGAAAATTTTGGACATCATCAAATGGCAGCCCGTAGAGAGACAGAGCGGAAGACTTGCCAAATCCTTTAAAGTGGGATTGGATTCATCTTTCAAGTAGGCCGAGTTTTCTGCAAAGACAGCCACAATTTTTTCCTTCCGACGGAAAAGAACTTCAAAGTTATTCTGATGGATCGGGGGGACGCTCAAAATGCCCAGTTCCGCAATGCCGCTTAGAAGCTGCTGGGATTGTTCCGTGATGCCCCCTTCATGGATTTCAAAATTGATTAAAGGAAATAGGCGATGGAAGGGTTCCAGACAAGTTTTGATAAAAACTTCAGCACGGGAATTGGCGACCGTAAAGCGAAGCGTGCCCTTGCTGCCATCACTCACATCCCCAATTTCATTTTTCGCCATATCTTCCAAAGAGCAAATGTACTTGGCTTTATGGTATAAAATACGACCTGCATCTGTCAGAATCAGGTGCTTACTGCCTCTAGTGGTAATGATGAGCTTAGTGCCGAAATAATTTTCCAGAGACTTCACCTGTTTACTGAGTGCCGGCTGGGCGATGTGAATGTATTCCGAAGCGGCAGTCATGCTGCCTGCTTCTACAATAGCTAAGAAATTTCTATAATTTTCAATTTCCATGGAGATACTCCTTTGCATTAACTAATATCTGCCAGGATCAAGAGTCAATGCGAATAGGAATAATTGACGCTACTATTATATTAAAAATCACTAAATGATTCAATAGTTGGACTAAAAATATTCTTAGAAGGTTGTAGGGGTATATTGGATTCTGTCCGTTATATACGGGGCCTGCGGCAGTTATAACTTTCGTTCATATATTATGCTATAACATAATTAAAATTCCTATCAGGTATTTTTAATAATGACAAAAATCATGTATGATGTAGCCAACATAAATCAAGTGTCTGCCAGGACAAGAGAAATGCCGCAAGGCATACATTCACCAAAGGAGTGATTGAAATGTTAGAAACAACAAAACGCAGAATTTTCAACCATCGGTTAGATGCTGCTAGTCAGTACCTTCACGATGAAGATCAGACCAAAGAATTTACCGAATCCATTCAGGGTAATCACCTGAACCAGGAACAGGTAGAAGTATTGAAGAGAAGAAAGCTCAGCTTCCTCGCTCATCTTCATTAATTTTGTGAATTCGCTGTATGATCGACAATTTGACGCTTGTCCTGATGCAGCTTGATTTCTATAGACATACGTCACAGTATGCACCGAATGTAAATTTGAATAATTAAGCTGTCTTGGTGTAATCATCCTAGATTCTAATTCCAGCACCCCATCTCACCTTCCTTGTGCTGGAAATCAGATAGCTTGCCTAAAGGAACCTGTTCAGCGGCGGGTTCCTTATTTTATTGCCTTTTCTAGTAGGCAGTAGGCAGTTGGCAGTAGGCAGTTAGCAGTAGACGGTAAACAGTAGACAGTAGACAGTAGACGGTAAACAGTAGACAGTAGACAGTAGACGGTA
>CAVBRV010000170.1:0-5848 GCA_963597965.1 Paludibacteraceae bacterium
TTAAGCCCTTACCGCTATTGCTGAAGAGATTTCTCCACTCAGGGACACAAATCCATTTATACCACTTTCTTCATTTTGCACAAATAGGATCGGTCGAAATGACGGTAGTTTTTATACCGCCCTCTTAACTGAAATGGTATTTACCCAGAGGAGGAGCCAAGGTTTTGATAGTTATCATTACTGTTTAAGCTTGAATTAGCATAAGAACAAAAAAACACCGGAATCAATGATATGAGCGCCAATCGAACATCGCACTCCCAGAACCCTATGACGCAGGAATCATCGATATGAGTGTCAATCGAACACCGCACTCCCAGAACCCTATGATATAAGAATCACCGATATGAGAGTGAATCGGCCCCTGTTCCACCAGAACCTTAAAATACAGGAATCATCGACATGAGCACCAATCGGACCCTGTCCCACCAGAACCCTCCCACATATCTTTTATTCTTTGAATAGTATTAAAATTCAGCTAGCTGCATCTTACCCTTTTATGATTGCATCTTGCCTGAAAAAATTTTTATTTCCCTTTTCCATCCCGTATACTAAGCATAAAGAAAAGCGAAGAGCTGACAAAACGCTTTTATTTCCTACTATTATAACAAAACGAGAAGAATGAAAAAAGATGGATAGTAGGGAACCCACTGTGCTTCGTTTCCTAGTTGCGGAGAAGGAAACATGAAATAAAAATGGTATTCGGACACGGGATGGATTCACTTTTCCCTGGTGAATCGGTTTCAAAGTTCGCAGAAGCTATGAAGGTAAGAGAAAGGCGGATTTCTGTTGAGGTAAAGGTGCAAAGGAACATACAAGGTTCTAAAGGTTTCTCACAAGGTGTGAATCTAGTGTTTAGTAGCACAAAAGCTTAGAACCTCTAGAACCCTTAGAACCCTTAGAACCTTGTAGTCACATGCAGATTCTTACCGTCATAGCGCAGAAGTGTAAAGAAAGGATGAAGGATTATGGTTATTTACGGTGTAGCACTTTTGGCTGGTTGTTACTTGGTCGGAAATCTCATTGGTGATGTGCTGGGCGCACTCCTGGGTGTTTCCGCCAATATCGGTGGCGTCGGTTTCGCCATGTTGCTCCTCATTATTATTTCTGCCTGGGCACAGCAGAAGGGTCTCATGAAAGCGCCAGAAGAACAGGGGATCAAATGGTGGTCCGCTATGTACATTCCGGTCGTTGTGGCTATGAGCTCCATTCAGAACGTAGCCGCTGCTCTTTCCGGCGGTGTGGTGGCTATCCTCTCCGGCATCCTGGCCGTAGCAGTTTGTTTCCTCCTGATTCCAGTACTCGCTGGCAAACGCAGCAAGGAAACGGTTTCGGAAAAAGATTTGGCTCACAATCAGAGTAAATGATTTTTAGGGATTAGGAGCTAGGGATTAGGGATTAGGAAATACAAAGACAGAACCTAATCCCTAGCTACCAATCCCTAATCCCTAGTAAGGAGGAAATATCATGGATATCGTAGCAATGATGACAAAACTATTTGCCAAGAACGGCATGGTCTTCGGATTTATGCTTCTCGGTGTGATTACTTGGATTGCTTATAAATTGGCTGGCCTCACCAAAGGCCGGGTACACGGCAGTGCGATTGCCATTTTCTTAGGCTTGGTGCTGGCTTATATCGGCGGCGAAATGACCGGCGGAAATAAAGGGATTGCGGACATTCCCCTCTTTGCTGGCATGGGGCTTGTTGGCGGTGCTATGTTCAGAGACTTCGCTATCGTGTCTACCGCTTTCGGCGCAGACCTTCGTGAAATTAAAAAAGTAGGTTGGAGAGGCGTGGCTTCTCTCTTTATTGGTGAATTTGTTTGCCTCCTGGCTGGTATCGCTGTGGCTTACCCACTGGGCTATACCAGTGCAGTGGATCTGGTTACTATCGGTGCGGGGGTCGCTACCTTCGTTGTCGGACCGGTCACTGGGGCCGCTTTGGGCGCTTCTTCTGAAGTCATTGCCATTTCCATTGCTGCCGGTGTAGTGAAATCTGTATTGGTTATGGTGGTCACTCCTTTCGTGGCAAAACCACTTTCCATCAATAATCCTCAGTCTGCTATGGCCTTCGGTGGCATGATGGGCACAACTTCCGGCACCGCTGCTGGCATGGCCGCTGTCAACCCGAAACTGGTTCCCTATTGCGCTATGACCGCTACGTTCTTCACTGGTTTGGGATGTTTGCTCTTCCCATCGGTGTTCTATTTCCTGACGACGATGGTATTTTAGGGATTAGTAGCTAGGGATTAGGGATTAGGAAATACTACTCCCCAATGCCTTAGCGCTTATTACTTGCTTATTATATTTATCTTTTGTTATGATAATAATCATCCAATAAATAATAATGAGAAACCTGTATACGCTGAAAATGATTTTGAGGATTAGGCTTTAGTGAATTTCATCCTAATCCCTAATCCCCAATCCCTAGCTACCAAAAGGGAATCATTTTCATTCCTAATGTTATACGCACAGTTTATGCAGCTAAGTTTCAAAAGAAAGGAAGTTTACTACCCATGTTAGAAATCAAACCATGCAACAAAAACTGGCACACCAGAGGCGATGACACCGCTGAAAGAATTAAAGCAGGTGCTGTGTACGCTACAGGCAAAATCGTTGATGCTGCTAATACAGCGAAACTGCTCGAAGCTGTTCTTCGTCCTGGGGACAAAGTGAATATCGAAGGGGACAACCAGAAACAGGCTGATTTCCTGGCGAAAGAACTTTGCAAAGTGGATCCAGAAAAAGTGCATGATCTCCATATGATTCAATCCACCCTGTCCATTCCGGAACACCTCGACGTATTTGACAAAGGCATTGCTAGAAAGCTGGACTTCGCTTACGCTGGCAGCCAGGGCAAACGCCTGGCACAGATGGTGCAGAACGACGGTGTCGAACTGGGAGCTATCCATACCTACCTGGAAATGTATTCTCGCTATTTCATCGACCTGGTGCCGAGAGTGTCTCTCGTTTGCGCCGATGCCGCTGATAAAGAAGGAAATATTTACACCGGCTTCTCTACCGAAGATACCCCCGCTATCGTAGAAGCGACCAAATTCAACCAGGGCATTGTGGTATTCCAGGTGAATAAAATTGTAGACAAACTCCCAAGAGTGGACATTCCGGCTGACTGGGTAGACTTCGTCATCGAAAGCCCGACTCCCTACATGCTGAACCCCCTCTTCACCAGAGACCCAGCCAAGATTACAGACGACCGCATCATGAAAGCCATGATGGCAATCAAAGGCATTTATGCGGAATACGGTGTCAAAGTATTGAACCACGGCGTTGGTTTCGATACCGCAGCTGTAGAACTCCTGCTCCCGACCTTCGGTGAATCCCTGGGCCTGCGCGGTAAGATTTGCACCCACTGGGTACTGAATCCCCATCCGACCTTGATTCCAGCTATCGAAACCGGCTGGGTACAGGCGGTTTACTCCTTCGGCTCTGAAGTGGGTATGGAAGAATATATCAAAGCTCGTCCAGACATCTTTGCAATCGGACCGGACGGCACCATGCGTTCCAACCGTGCCTTCTGCCAGGCAGCTGGACACTATGCGGCTGATATGTTCATCGGCTCCACCATGCAGATTGACCGCTACGGCAACTCCTCCACCGCCACCAAGAACAACGTAGCAGGCTTCGGCGGCGCTCCGAACATGGGCTGCGATGCCAAAGGCCGTCGTCACGTCACCCCGGCATGGAAGAAAGCCGGCGAAGAAGTGGCAAACCGCTTTGAACTGATGGGCGATAGAAATAGAGGCAAGAAACTGGTTGTCCAGATGATCACCACCGTTTCTGCTAAAGGCTTCCCTGGTTTCGTAGACCAGCTCGATGCGGTTGCACTGAAGAAGAATGCCAACCTGGACCTGGAACCCATCATGATTTACTCCGACGACCTGACCCACATCGTTTCCGAAGAAGGGATCGCATACCTCCACAAATGCCATAACATGGAAGAAAGAATGGATGCTATCCGCGCCATCGCTGGCAAGACCGAAGTGGGCAAGCTGGAAAATCCGGAAATCACCAAGAAACTCAGAAAAGAAGGCATCGTAAAGAAACCAGAAGACTTCGGCTTCGACCCTGCTTCTGCCACCAGAGATCTTCTGGCTGCGAAGAATATGAAAGACCTGGTTGACTGGTCCGGCGGCCTCTACAATCCACCAGCTAAATTTAGAAATTGGTAATTTGAGTGACTAGTGACTGGTGACTAGGAAAACATGTGATCCGGCCACGAGTCCACCAGTCACCCAGGCTAACCATTTTCGTGTATAGTGATGTACCAATGGTGTATGAAACAAAAATACCGCTGCTGACTGGAGTATATTTCAGTCAGTAGCGGTATTTTTGTTGTTAATTGTTTGGAGACAACAAACAACTAACAAATCATTCATAAACGTGTAAAAGATTTCCTTTTCCCGATAGTACTTAATGGAAGGGGAAAAAAGACCTCTCCTCGGAACTGGAATTTCTGAAATTGATGGGAATCTTCCTTATATATTAATCCATGGAAAAAGAAGAGAACCGGAAAGGACAGGAAAGAATGTGAATATTCGGGGTCTATTTTCCCTTCCCTTGCCAGCCTGGCCAGATGGTAAGCAGTATATGGTGACTGGTAGACTAGTGACTGGAATAATATTTTCCTAGTCACCAGTCACCAGTCACTAGCTACCCAATCAAATGGGTACAGTGACCGCTTTTAGAAGCACTTGCTATACGAGACTCTCTTGGACGACAAACCGTAGCACGAAGCTTAGCCGAATATTTCGACATGAACCGTGAAATGTGCTGGTGCCAGATTCCATAGCTTCTCCAGATAGAAGTCAAAAACGAAGCGGGAGCTGTGCCTTTTTGTGGTGGTTAAAATGGTGACTGGTAGCTAGTGACTGGTGACTAGGAAAATGTGTGCCCAGTCACCAGTCACTAGTCTACTAGTCGCCCATGTTAAAGGTTTTCATACATAGTAATGCATATGGTTTAGAGTGTCGATTTGTGTCGGTCATTTCTATAACTTTCCTATATATTTATCGTTATTGCTATTTTTATGCTTTTTCTATAGGGATTAATAGAAGAGACTGACACCAATTGACACTAATAAAACTTTAATAAATCTTGCCATTGAATTGGATGCTTTTTTATTTTGCAAGAATGAAATGAGAGTACGATTTATTTCGATACATACGGGATAAATCGCTTTTTGGTTTTTCTTTTTTCAGGACTATGTCTCGGATATTGGTATTAAAAATTTCAGTTTTATTAGAAAAGAAGAGTGTCGAATTTGTGCCGTTCTGTGTCGGTTTCTGTGTTATGAATAGGGGTAAAATATTCATTTTATCTATTAATTGCGCCTATTCATAGTTTTGATACCGACACAGAACGGCACAAATTTGACACTCTTTTTTGATGATAGGTATACAGGTAATGATCCATGCTGTTAAGGTAGTGAGCAGCCACTATTTATCCATAAAATTATACAATACTTTTCGATAGAGGCACGTTATATGAATTAATAGCCATCCACTAACATACGAAATCTCTGCTGGTTGCAAGGTTATGAGAGGTTACATGAAACACATAATTCAAACTTCCCGCTTGTAAAATGATGATTTATTTCAAGGCGATCAAAGAAATACGGATTTGTGTTAGCATCACTAGCGTCATTTCGACCGGGCGTATTTGCTCAAAGTGATGATATAGAAATAAATAGATTTGTGTCCCTGAGTGGAGAAATCTTTTCAGCATTAGCGGTAAGGGCTTAAAGCCAGAGAAGGGATTCTGTCATCAAGCCTTTACCGCTGGTGCCGCTGAGATTTCTCCACTCAGGGACACAAATCATTTCACAACTTCT
>CAVBRV010000171.1:0-5782 GCA_963597965.1 Paludibacteraceae bacterium
TCATTTTTCAATAGCAAGAAACCAGATTAGCGATTGTTGCTGGTTGTTAGTTGTTGGTTGTTGGTTGTTTGGCCCCAACAACAAACAACTAACAACCAGCAACAATTGCCTATCCAGATTTTTTCTATTGAAAAAATGAATTATCGAGCATCTACTAAATAACGAGAAAGGAGCCAATCGCATGAATGATTCCAAATCTTTGACAGCCGATGATCTCTGTCAGGTGTGCGGTTCTCTGAAACGAGCCCATTTCATCAATAATTTAGCCACTGGATTTTTCTATGTAGTATCCGGGGCTTTCGTTCTTCTCTTGATTGCTTTCACCATGTACGTCATCTGGGGCGGGATTCAAGCCTTCAAACCGGAAATATTTTCCTTTGAAGCTTCTGGCATCGGAAATCAATTTTTCAATACAGTGTACCTCGTATTTCTATCCTTAGTCATTTCTGTGCCTATTGGCATTTTTGCGGGCGTCTATATGGCCGAATATGCACCAGAAGGTCGCATCATCAATGCCCTTCGCATCGCCATTGAAACCTTGTCCTCCCTTCCATCCATCGTGGTTGGCCTCTTTGGTTACTTGGTCTTCATTATTATGGTGGGGTCTCAGTGGAATCTATTTGCTGGAGCCCTGGCCGTATCTGTTTTATCACTCCCTCTCATTACGGCCACCACCTACGATGCCTTGAAAGCACTCCCGGCAGGCTTCAAAGAAGGAAGCCTCGCTTTGGGAGCCACTCATTTTGAAACGATTTGGAAAGTCATGCTTCCGGCGGCCATTGGACCGATTGTGACGGGTATCATCTTGGCCGCTGGTCGCGGATTTGGGGAAGCAGCGGCTCTCCTGTATACCGCTGGCATGAGCACCGACATCAGTTGGCAAGTGTGGGATATTTCCTCTCCCGTTTGTCCCTTGAATCCCTTCCGTCCCGGAGAAACCTTGTCCCTTCAAGTGTGGGCCGCCCGTACAGAAGGAGTCGGTGGAAGCGCGGCAGATACAGCTGCCGCCGCTTCTGCGGTACTTATGATCATGGTCTTGGCCTTTAGTATTGGCGCTAGATTGATCAGTCACTATATTTCTAAAAAAACTGAAGGAGAAAAAGCATAATGACATACAATGGCAGTTCTATGGCAGTCCAGGCACAGGTCACTGCTCCCGCAATTTCGGTGTATAACAACATCAGCTTCGATTGTAAACAGGTGAATCTATTTTATGGCGATTTCCAAGCACTGAAAAACATCAATCTTCGCATTGAAAAAAATCAGATTACCGCTCTCATCGGCCCCTCTGGTTGCGGGAAATCCACTTTTTTGCGTTCCTTGAATCGCATGAATGATCTCATTTCTGGCTGTCGGGTAGAAGGGGAAATCCTTCTTTCTGGCGTTGATGCGTACAAAGACATTGATCCCATCGTTCTTCGTCGTCATGTAGGCATGGTTTTTCAGCAGCCCAATCCCTTTCCGAAGAGTGTTTATGATAATGTCGCTTACGGACCTCGGTTGAAAGGGATCACGAAAAAAGCGGACTTAGATGAGATTGTAGAAAATAGTTTGAAACAGGCCGCCATTTGGAATGAACTGAAAGACCGTCTTCACAAATCCGCCTTGGGACTTTCCGGCGGCCAACAGCAACGCCTCTGCATCGCCAGAGCCTTGGCGGTAGAACCAGAAGTGCTTCTCATGGACGAAGCCACTTCCGCCCTGGACCCCATTTCCACCGCCCATATCGAAGAATTGGCAGTGAAACTAAAAGAACACTACACGGTCATCATGGTAACTCATAACATGCAACAAGCCCAGCGCATCGCTGACAAAACCGCTTTCTTCTACTTGGGCGAAGTGGTGGAATACGGCAGCACCAAGCAGATTTTTGAACATCCGAAAAAGGATCGGACTATACGGTATATTTCGGGGAATTTTGGGTAAGTGAGTACAGGGGGGCTCAGGTTGCTCAAGTTTCTCAGGAGGCTCAGGTTCTGGTTGAGGTGGCTTGGCTAGAGGGGCATAGAGAGGATGAGGCTGTCAGAGGGTTCTGTTCGAGATGATTTGGCTAGATAAACACAGAGATGATACGGCTATCAAAGGGTTCTGGTCGATGTGGTTTGATTGGAGAAACATAGAGATGGTGTGGCTATCAAAAGGTTCTGGCTGATGTGATTTGATTGGAAGAACATAGAGATGATGCGGCTATCAAAGGGTTCTGGTTGAGATAGTTTGGCTAGATAAACATAGGAATATTGTGGTTGTCATAAGGTTCAAGTTGAGAACCCTTAGAACCCTTAGAACCCTTTGACAGCGGACTACATTCCTCAAGTTGCAAGCGGAAAACGGCGTCCTAGAACCCTTTGACAGCGAATTGCATTCCCCAAGTCGCAAGCGGAAAGCGGCGTTCCAGAACCTTAGGACAGCGAATTGCATCCCCAAAGTTACAAGCGGAAAACAGTGTTCCAGAACCTTAGCATAGCGGATTAAATACCAAAAGTCACAAGACGAAAGTGGCGTCCCAGAACCCCCATTGCCTTACTATGTTAAAATAATAAGAGAAATTTAAAACCGGCAGGTTGCTATAGAACCTAGCCGGCTTTTGGACTTTTATACTTAGAGATTAGTAGTTAGGGAACGCTCATTCCAATCCCTAGTCCCTAATCCCTAGCTACTATGATAAAAGGAGAAATGTATGCCACTCGTATATTGCGTAGAAGATGACGAAAGCATTCGTGAACTCGTTATATATGCCTTGAAAGGCCAAGGCTATAAAGTAGAAGGCTTTGGCGAATCCAATGCTTTTTATGCTGCACTGAAAAAGAACATTCCTGACATGGTATTATTGGACATTATGATTCCAGGCGAAGATGGGCTGACGATTTTGAAAAAAATTCGCGCCACCAGCAATTTACAAAATATTCCAGTCATCATGATGACCGCTAAAACCAGCGAATTTGACATTGTGAAAGGTCTCGACTATGGGGCTGATGACTATGTGACGAAACCCTTTGGCATTATGGAACTGTTATCACGCATCCGTTCTGTCTTGCGGCGGACGAAGAAAGAAGTGGAACCAAGCAAGAAGCAGCTCACCTATGGAGAAATTGTGGTGGACCAGGAGCAGCACACCGTCACAGCGGAAGGGCAAGACGTGCAGCTCACATTAAAAGAATTTGACTTATTATGTTATTTAATATTAAATAAGGGTATCGTTTTATCCCGTGACCAGATTATGCAAGCCGTGTGGGATTCTCCTTTTGAAATGGAGAGCCGTACTATTGACATGCATATCATGAGTTTGCGTCAAAAATTGGGCAATGAAGGTGCCCTCATCCGCACCGTCCGCGGCGTAGGGTATCGTTTAGGAGATCGGAAGTCGTGAGATTAGTCGGCAGTTAGCAGTAGGCAGTTGGTGGTGAACTACATGCACCGCTAGTGCATCATTATGTATGAAAACAATTTGCATGGGTGACTAGTAGACTAGTGACTGGTGACTGGGGCACGTGTTTTCCTAGTCACGAGTCACTAGTCACCAGTCACTAGCTACAAACTGCTAACTGCCAACTATTAACCCAGCAAGGAGAATGACATGCGAGGAAGAATTTATAAAAGTTTACTATTGATGGGCATTGTGTCAGTGCTCCTGACATTTATTTTATCCGCCATTTTATACTACCAAGGGATGCAAGAACAAATCAGCTATGAATTGGGACACATGACCAGCACCCTGTCCAGTGGTATTTCCAAAGACGATGAAGACGACTCCCTAGCCTATTTAGAGCGAGTCTATAAAGAAAACCAGGGAGAAATCCATGTGGTCTGGCTCGATACAGACGGCAGCGTTCTCTATGATAGTGACCACAAAGATGAAAATTACGCAGCCAGTGGCGAGGTCATTGCGGCCATGCAAGACGGCAAAGGACACGAAGTGCACAAAGATTCCTTTGACAAACCGAAGAGCTACTACGCCGTTCGTGGGGAAGATGGGACCATTTTGCGTTTGTCCAGTGGTCGCATGGTGAGCTATCGTGGCTATTCCGCGTATTTGCCAGAAATCATCGTATTTTTCTTAGTTTTTTTAGTGGGATGCATTGCGGCAGCAGAACGAGAAACAGAAAATATTATCAAACCTTTCCATCTCTTGGGCGAAATGGTGCAGAAAATTATGGAAGGGGAAAAGATTAAAGAAATCCCGTCTGGCTATAAAGAACTGCGTCCCCTCATTCGCAAAGTAGAAGAACAGCGCAATGATATAGAAAATTATCTGGAAGACATCGAAGAAGAAAGAAATACCATTCGCATTGTGGTAGACACCATGGCCGATGGGATTATCCTTCTGAACGAACACAAGGAAATCATTGATTACAACAAAACCATTGAAAATATTTTCCATCCGAAAGAAGAAAAACGGTATCGCCGCATTGCTAGCCTCTACCATGATGCAGACTGGCTTCGTGTTATCGGAAAAGCCTACCGAGCAGAAGGTCGTCAGGAATATACCATGACACTCTTTGACAAACCCTTCCGCATGGTGATGAATAAAATTGAATTGTCCGATGGAAATACAGGGCTTCTCATCGTTCTTCGTGACATGACCGCTTCCTACATGGCAGAAAAAATGCGCCGTGAATTTTCAGCCAATGTATCTCATGAACTGAAAACACCGCTTACCTCCATCAGCGGATTTGCCGAAATGATTGCCAACGGGATGTACCAAAAAGAAGAAGATGTGCGCCTCTTCGGCAGTCGTATTTACAATGAATCCCAGCGGATGCTCACTTTGATTGATACCATCATGCATTTGTCCCGTATCGAGGAAACAGAGACCACCATCACTTGGAAGACCGTTTCTGTCGATAGTTTGGTGCGCTATGCAGCGGACTTGATCAAACCCCAGGCCTCTGCCAAAGGCGTCACCATTCAGGTGGAGGCGCAGCCCATGTACACCTACGGCAATGCAGCCTTGCTCTCCGAATTGATCATGAATCTCTTAGATAATGCGGTGAAATATAACCATGAAGGCGGACAAGTGAGTGCCAATTTGGTGGCTTACGGGGAAAACCAGATGAAGCTCACCGTATCGGATACAGGAATTGGCATTCCCAAAGACAAACAAGACCGTGTCTTTGAACGCTTTTATCGGGCCGATGAAAGTAGAAATAAATCCACCGGCGGGAGCGGATTGGGCTTGGCCATTTGCAAACACATCGTAGAAAAGCACAAAGGCACCTTGCAAATCGAAAGCACCGAAGGGGAAGGCACCACAGTCACTGTCATTTTGCCCAGAATGAGCGATGTAGACGTGTCCAAAGAACACGCCGAAGCCCTGACTGCCCAACAAGAAGCAGCAGACGCAGAATCTGGCAAACTGGCAGCCCAAGAAGCGGAAGAAGACCGTCAAGAACTTCTAGCGCAAGAAGCAGAAATTGCAAATGAAAAACAGGATAAGACCCATCGACATAAGGAAAAGAAATTAAAAAAAGACAAGAAAAGCAAAAAGAAATCGGAGCGTACTAAGCGTGGAAAAGCAGAAGAACCGGCGGCGAAAGAAGAGAAGAAGAAAAAGTGATCTTTATGGATTGGGGATTAGTAGCTAGGGATTAGGAATTGTTGCTGAATGTTAGTTGTTGGGGCCAAACAACCAACAACCAACAGACAACCAACAAAAAAAGAGACAAGACATTGTGATTACTCATAACGTCGTGTCTCTTTTTTATCGCCCCATAGGGTAATGTCATTAAGTTAGTGGCTGCTCGATAATTCATACGCCCGATGTTTACTGAATATATGCAGTAAA
>CAVBRV010000172.1:0-5774 GCA_963597965.1 Paludibacteraceae bacterium
TGTCGGTTGTTTGGCTCCAACAACAAACAACTAACAACCAGCAACAATCACCAATCCGGTTTCTTGTTATTGAAAAACGAATTAACGAACAGTCACTATTTACATGGTTTGCTTCAGTTTGCACTCATTCGACCGGTCGAAATGACGCTGGGGATGAAATGGTATGTGGAAATATCTGTCTAGGAAATATTTCTGCCAACTGCCGACAGCTAACTGCCAACCAAAAACGTTTCACGTGAAACATTTCCTAATCCCTAGCTACTAGTCACTAGTCCCCAGTCACCCCAAACAAAAAAACACCTTGACAACCCTCCACCCCATGCCCTATAATGTCCACATACATAAACACATGCGATGAACAGGATTAAGTTTCATTTCGAAAGCAAAGAGAGCCGGGACAGGTGGGAACCGGTATGGAGGAAGAGACGTGTCACCTGAGAGCACGAAGCTGAAAGAAGTAAGCAAAGCGTAGGATCCGCGTTAAGGATAAGCTAAGTATAATGCAAGGTGGTACCGCGACCGTCGCCCTTGTCCGAGATGGACAAGGGCTTTTCTTATGGGTGACATATCTTTCAACCTTGTCTCCCCCGCCGGGGGAGATGCCGTAGGCAGAGGGGGAGGCACTGGCGGGATGAAAGACGATGTTATTCTGGTGGCGTACCTCTGTCGTACACTAACGAAGATTTCGCTGGTGCAGCCCCCTCTTTGATTCTCCCCCGGCGGGGGAGACAAGACGCTAGAGATAATTTCTTCCTAGTCACCAGTCCACCAGTCACTATATTAAGCAAAGGGACAAATCAGAGTGGTACCGCGCTTAAGCGCCTCTTGGAAATGGGGAAACTGTTTCCGAGAGGCGCTTTGTTTTTGTTGTTGGTTGTCTGTTGTTAGTTGTTGGGGAGATTTCAAACAACCAACAACTAACAACCCGCAACAAAACATCGATTGGCTTCTCATGCATGATAACTATGTTCGCAAATTTTATTTCTTGGGAGGAAATAACTATGAAAATCATGAAAACTGCTACGGAAAAACGTATCGCATTCCGTGAAAATTTGAAATCCGGTCACATTATGATTGCACCAGGCGTAGGCGATGCACTGGGGGCGAAGATTGCGGAAATGGCTGGCATTCCTGCACTGGCTATGGGCGGATATTCCGTTTCTGCTTCTCGTCTGGGACAGCCGGACGTGGGCCTTCTTTCTTGCACCGAAATGGCGCAGCAGCTCACTGGTATCGCCAATGCGGTCAATATCCCGATCATCGCCGATGGGGACACGGGCTATGGCAATGCGCTGAATATTATCCGCACGGAGCAGATGTTTGAACAGGCCGGCGCCGCTTGCATTTTCTTTGAAGACCAGGCTTGGCCGAAACGTTGCGGTCATATGGAAGGAAAACAGGTTATCACCGCCGAAGAACATGCCCAGAAAATCAGAGCCGCTGTGGACGCTCGTTTCGATAAACAGACCATGATTATGTCCCGCACCGACAGCCGCGCCGTATACGGCATCGATGATGCCATCGAAAGAAGCAAACGCTACGCCGACGCTGGTGCAGAAATTTGCTTCGCTGACGGTATTGGCAGCCGGGAAGAATTGGAAAAATTCGCCAGAGGCATGGAAGGTACCGGCGCATACATCGTGGCAAATATGATTGAAGGGGGTAAGACGCCTCTCATTCCTGCCAAAGAATTGGAACAGATGGGCTTCTCCGTAGTCTTCTGGGCATGCAGCGCAGTGTATGCCATTTCCAAAACCCTCTACGACCTCTTCAGCAACTTGAATGAAAAAGGCACCACTGAAGACCATTTGAAAGATATGATCGAATTTGGTCATTTCAACAGCATCATTGGCCTCGATGATTATAAGGAACTGGAACGGAAATATAAGGTGGATAGAAAAGACTGAAAAGCAGTGAGAAGTGAGTAGTGAGAAGTTAGAAATGGTGGAAGGGGCCCACAATTCATATAGGGCCCTAATACTCTTCTTTATATTGTGACTGGTGGACTAGTGACTAGTGACTGGTGACTGGGGCGGAGTTCGCTAGTGTTATGTTTCACGTGAAACACATAAAAAGGCGATAAGCAGTATATCTATCAACTGCTTACCGCCTTTTTTTATGCTATAATACTAGCGAGAATATGGGTGATTGGGCGCATTTTCCTAGTCACTAGTCACCAGTCACTAGCTACTAAATCAAAAAATTGCAAACTGATACATAAGGAGGCAACTGATGAGCTGGCTCAGTACACTTTTCAAAAATCAAAAAGGCGCGTTCCTCGTCTTCACGGCACTCTTGTTGCCGATTATCTTTGGCTGCGCGGGATTGGCCATGGATTTGGGAAACGCCTATGCCCATAAATCGAAATTGCAAAATGCGGCGGATGCGGCGGCTTTGGCTGGGGCAAAAACTTTTGCGGACAAAAAAGAAACTATTAAGGAACATCCTCTTGCAGATGCAATGGCTGTGGGATATGCGAATACCAATTATCAGAAAGAAATACCTGCAGGAAATAGGAAACTACAGGCACAGACAAAAGATGAAAAATCGTATTATCGCGTATATTTAAAAGATTATGTGCCTGTGACTTTTATGAGAATTTTGGGAGCGAAATCGACAATAGAAGTGAGTGTGGATGCTGTTGCCACAATTCCACAGAAGGGTGGTAGCGGAGGTGGAGGAGGTGGTGGTGGAGGTTCTGGTGGTAGTGAACTATTGAATATTGGCTCAAATATATATGGTTCATTTTACAATGGTAATAATGATCACAATAGTACTGTTCGTGGATCTACATTTGAAGGGAATGTAGTTATTTATGATAAAAACAAATATGACCAATACCAAAAAGATAGTAATTACTACTTCTATAAGAAAGATGCAGAAGGAAAGAAAGTTACTGATGCAATAAACGACACTTTATATACAACACCTACACTTGGAACGGACTATGAAAAAGAAATAAATGATATAGGAAAAGAAGTCAATAAGATATTCGAGGAAAATAAATTGCAAGTAAAAGAGGTTGGTGGTAATCAGAATTGTACGATACCAGTGGGAAGTGAAAATTCTAGTTACTATAAAGTATCTACTGATTCGAGCGGTAATTTGTCTATGAGCTTAAAAAATCCACCAGGAAATCAGGATGAACCCGTGTACATTTACGTGAGTGATACGGTGGGATTTTTAAAAATTAACTTGCAAGAGAATATAACTCGTCCAGTTATCATTTATTATGAAAGAAATGCAAATGTTCAATTTAACAGTGGTGGTCATGATTTTCGAGGTGTGCTTTGTGCACCTAATGCTTGGGTAAGTCCGTTTAATTTTGAACAAGGTAAATTTTCGGGTTCAATTTGGGCGAATGGTTTGGAATTAAATACAAATCATGGAAAATTTAACTTCGAGGGATTTGGGAATGGTGTATTTGGCGGAAGCGGTTCTGGTAATTCTGGTGATTCTGGTGGTTCAACAGATAGTAAAGATGTAAAGCTCAAATTGGTAGATGGTAGTGGATTAACCTGGGAATGAGACGAGGGAACTACTTCAGTTTATCTGGGGCGAAAATATGATTTTAAATTTCTGAAGTTTTGAATCAAGCGGAATTTAAATTGAAATGATAGGCCCATCGGGCATCTCCCCCACCGGGGGAGAATCAAAAGAGGGGGTGTATTTCCCTCGGCCGTAAGGCCGGTTGTATGGTTTTTCTGAATACAAAGCGGTATGAAAATATTTTGAGGCTAATCAAATATTGCGATTTATACCGTCTTGTATTTAAGAAAACCATACAACCAGCCTACGGCTGAAGGAAATACACATCTTCGCTTCGCTCGAAATGGCGTCTCACTGCATCCTTGCGTCGCTACACTCCTAACGATGCAGTTCGCTTGCACACCCCTCTGCCTTCGGCATCTCCCCCGGAGGGGGCGAGGTCCTATGGACCTATCATTGGTATTTAAAAGGGATTGAGGAGATAGTCTTTTGGTGCAAAGTGGACACTGCCAACTGCCAACTGCTAACTGCCAACTAGAAAAAAGTTTCACGTGAAACATAAAAGCACGCCGGTCTATCATAAACGATAAGCAGGCGTGCTTTTTTAATCTTTGTCAGTAGTGGTATCGGCAAGCAATGATTATGAGTGTATTTTCCTGGATTCGATAGATCAGTCTGTCTTTGCTGTTGATTCTTCTACTCCAAAATCCAGAAAAGTCACCGATTAGTGGTTCCGGTTTACCGATTCCTGTATTTCCATTTCGGACGATGTCTTTAATCAGAGCATTTATCTTTTTTAGCGTTTTTCGGTCTTCTGTCTCCCAGTATTCATAATCCTCCCAACCGGTTTCTGTAAATAATCTATTCATCTTCGATTAAATCCTTCGCATAGAGTTCACCCTGTTTCGCTTGCTGGATTCCTTTTAGGATATGGTTGTAATTGGCTTTCGATTGTCTCAAATACAGGTTTTCTATCAGATTGTTATAAGCCTCTTCTGACATCACGACAATATTATTGTTGTTTTTTCTAGTAACAATGACCGTTTCGGCATCCTCATTGCATTTGTCAAATATGGTTTTCATGTTACTTCTTAGTGTTGAATAGTTCATTGCAATCATTTGAATCCCACCTTCTTGTACAATATGTTGTACTTATATTGTATCGTTGTTTTTTACCAAAGGCAAGTAGATTTTCGTGTTAGCAGTCGGCAGAAGAACTGCTAACTGCTTACTGCTAACTGCCAACTAGAAAAGTTTCACGTGAAACATTATAAAAAGGGGGTATTGGGGCGCTTCCAAATTATGATGCGCCCCTTCCACCATTCCTCACTCCTAATTTCTAACTCCTCATTATTTTCTCCCCTTGATGAAACCCCTATAAAAAGAGTACAATAGACAAAGAGTTTACGATATGAAAGTGACTGGTAGACTAGTGACTGGTGACTAGTTTTTTTATGAGATGACCAGTCACCAGTCACTAGCTACTAGCTACTAAAAAATCAAGGAGGCGTACCTATGATTACACCAATGGATATTCATAACAAGACATTTTCCAAAGGACTTCGTGGTTACAGTGAAGAAGAGGTCAATGATTTCCTTCGTCAGATCGTGACGGACTATGAACAGATTTACCGGGAGCACCGGGAAATGGAAGAGGAAATGGACCAGATGAAAGCGAAGCTGGCCAATTATGAAAAAATTTCCGACACCATGACCGCCACCCTGCAGCTGGCGAAAGATACGGCGGACAATGTGAAGAAGAATGCCAAGAGAAATGCGGATATTCTGATTTCCAATGCCAAGCTGGAAGGGCAGAAGCAGGTGAAGGATGCGGAAGACTATCGCCGCCGCCTGGCTGAGAGTATGATTCATACCGAAGGAAATATGAAGAACTATGTCAGCAAAATCAGAAAGGATTTGGAACTGGCCCTGGCCGCTATCGATGCGTTGGATCAGGTGAAGGCACCGGTCATGGAGGGCTATCAGTACCCACCGGTGGAAGAGAAAGCGGAAGAAGTGGCTGAAGAAACTCCGGTGGAGGAGACAGAAGCAGAAGTTTCTGCAGAGGAAGTTAGCGAAAAAGAAAATTGATGAAATAGGGTGACTGGTAGACTAGTGACTGGTGACTAGGGAAATATAGGTTGCTCAGGGTTCTTATAACAGCTTTAAATAGGAATGATAGGTCCGTAGGACGTCGCCCCCATCGGGGGAGATGCCGAAGGCAGAGGGGGTGTATTTTTTCAGCCGAAGGCTGGTTGTATGGTTTTTATAAATACAAGGCGGTA
>CAVBRV010000173.1:0-5748 GCA_963597965.1 Paludibacteraceae bacterium
TCACTGAGCGATATTGTATTCAATAATATCTATGACTTTTGCAATTTAACACTAGTTAGCGGTTTGCAGTAGGCAGTTAGCAGTTTCTGCCTACTGCAAACCGCCTACTGCCTACTTTTCCCAGTCACCAGTCACCAGTCACCAAAATATTATAATTTGCGGCGCTTCAAAATTCTGTGCGCCGCTACATTCACTGCCTACTGCCAACTTTTCACCAATACCGTCTGATTTTGCATATACTCATCATAAGCCTTCACGTCCGTGCCGTGTTCTACGAAGAAGACACGGCCGCCTACGGGGTCGCCTTTGTCTTTCATGACGGTGATGCGGCCGTAGCCGTATTTCTTAGAGCCTACGTAGCCGGTCACATAATCGGGATCGTCGGACCAGCAGAGTTCAGCCACCGTGCCGGGACCATAGGCCACTTTTGATGCTAAAACGAGGGCCTCTCTGGGATGGTCGCCGCCTAGTCCTTTCGCTTTCATCTTCGATTCATACTCTTCCGTATCGGCGCAATCCATGTTGCTGCAGCGCACGCCCCGTTCTTTCCGGTCGTCCAGTCGCTCCCCCGTCAATGCATCCATGACGATGGCGCCTCGCATGCTGTCCGTCAAAGATTCCAATTCCGCAAATCCATTTCTGACCGCCACTTCACTGACGCCGATGCGGAGAAGTTCTTGTTTTGCCATGGCTCGTCCTTCTTCTTTGGTGGACGTATTCATCTGGTACATGGGAATCAGCGGACAATAAGTGATGCTTTCCGGTTTTACTTCTTCCACTTTGAGCTGAATGAAATCAGCGGCACCTCGTTCGTGGGTCCTGGCCCGTCGAAGCATGGCTAGCACATTCGCTTCCACTTCATCCTGCGGCACAATTCGCTCCGCTCCGGAAATATGGCGACCGCCCTCTCCATGAATACCGCCCAAGCTGGATCGCATTTTGATACTGTATAGCATACTGTAGCCCCTTTTCGATTACTGTTCTGGTAGCTAGTGACTAGTGACTGGTGACTAGGGAAATGCATGGCCCAGTCACTAGTCACCAGTCTACTAGTCACCAATATCTCATACATAGTGATGCACCAGCGGTGCATGAAGTTTGGAGTGAATGTTGATCATGTTGTTAGTTGTTGGGGCCAAACAACCAACAACTAACAACCAACAACACTTGAAATCATATTGTAAACAGCAACATCTTTAAGTGATTAACATTCAACTCGCAAAAATAGCCGAAGCCATTCCGCTTCGGCTTTTAGTATCAGTGTACATAGGTTGACTAGAGTTTGTCAAGATTGACAATTTAGCTGCGTTTACAATATGTACTGCCTCATATTTCCATTTATGAATTGATATAAGTGAGGAGTGAGGAATTAGGAGTGAGGAGTGGCGGAAGGGGCGCATCAAATTATATAGCGCCCCAATACCCCTTCTTTATAGGTGATTAGTGATTAGTGACTGGTGACTCGTGACGGGTATTTTCCTAGTCACTAGTCACTAGTCACCAGATCATATCTATTTGCGGTGCTTCCAAATTTTGTGCGCCGCCACCTTCATTACGCACTACGCACTTCGCATTCCGCATTCAAAACCGCTAGCCTAAAGAACGACAGTAGAAGTGTGCCATTTATCCAGCGTCGAACGATGTCCCACGCTGATGACCGTGATACCTGGCATCGCCACCAACCGGCCGTAGAGGTTATTTTCCGTTTCTTCATCCATAGCAGAAGTGGCTTCGTCTAGGAAAACCCATTTCGGCTGTTTCAAAAAAATGCGGACGAAGGCAAGTTTCTGCTGTTCCCCCAAGGAAAGAATATGGCTCCAGTCCCCTTCTACGTCTAAACTATCCACCAAGTGAGAGAGACCACATTCGCGAAGAAGAATTTCCAATGTTTCACGGGAAACATGTGCGTCTGGATAAGCCGCCGCTTCTAAAAGAGTACCCATGGGCATGTAAGGCCGCTGGGGGATGAACATGGTTTCCGATTTCTTCGGCAGCACCATATGCCCTTTCGCATAGGGCCAGAAACCGGCCAGCACGCGAAGCAGGGTGGATTTGCCCCGGCCCGATGGGCCTTTGATGATCACTTTTTCGCCGGGATGGATGGTCACATTCATATGGGACAACAAAATCCGTCCCGTGGGAAGTCCGATTTCCACGTCCTCTAGCTGCAAGGTATTTTCCTTTTCCTCGCGATGCAAGGTGCCCTCTTCTTTTTCAGTTTCTTGGAAAATACTTTCCATGTGAGAATCAAACGAAAGAAGTCGGTCCACGCAGGATTGCCATTCCGCCAAGGAGGAATAGACGTCCACGAAGTAGGACATGGATTCTTGCACTTTGCCAAAGCAATTCGCCACCTGCATGAGGCCGCCTAAGGAAATACTTTTCGACAGGTATCGCGGCGCGGCTACCACAAAAGGAAATATGATAGCAATTTGCCCGTAAGAATTGGTGAGCCAGGAAAGCTGTTTCTGCTTTTTGATGATATACATGGTATTGGTGACGAGCTTTTGAAATCGATTTCCAAGGATATGATTTTCCCGCGCCGCCCCATCATAGAAGGCCACACTTTCCGCCGTTTCCCGAAGGCGCACCATAGCATAACGGAAATTGGCTTCCAATTTCTGCTGCACGAAATTGAGGGACACCAATTTGTGCCCTACCACGTGGGTAATCCAGGTGCCAATGATGGAGTAAGCCAGGGCGGTCCACACGAGATAGCCGTAAATGTGGATTTCCGTATTTCCTAGCGAAAAAGAGAGCGGCTCCGACAGACCCCACAGGACGAAGATGAAACAGAAAATGGTGGTGATCGCTTTCAGCAGACCCGACATGAATCCCAGGGTCCGGGTGGTAAAGAGATTGATGTCTTCCGAAATACGCTGGTCCGGGTTGTCCGCCGCCCCTTTGGAAAACATTTCCATCCGATAATACATCTGGTGGGACGTCCAGCGGGCCATGTAATCTTTCGTCATCCACTGCCGCCAGCGAAGCGCCAGCTTTTGCTGCAAGTAGTAGGCATACACCGCAAAGGCGATGTGGGCGAAGGCTAGTCCCGTGAATTTCAAAAGCCCATGATATACGGCGTCACTGTCGTAATTTTGGAGGGCGCTGTAAAATTCATTGAACCAGTCGTTCAAAAGCAGCGTCATGTACACCGCCGCCATGGTGAGCAAAATGATGCCCACCAGATAGGCGTAGGCGCTCTTCTTCTCCTCCGACTTCCAGTAGCGGGCGGTGAGATGGAAAAGCGATTTGATAAAGGATAGATTCCATGTGCTAGATGTCATAAAGGATTCCTCTTGTTTGTAAAATCATGAGAGACAAGTTGTATGTATTATACTACAAAAAGTGACTGGTGACTCGTGACTGGTGACTAGGAAATACCAATTCTAGTCACCAGTCACAAGTCTACCAGTCACTCACTCAAAAGAAACATATACATCGGCACAAAGAAGATCCCCAGCACCAGAGACACGCAATTCACGGTGGTGGAATATTCCGCGTCCGCGCCGACGGAGTAGGCCAGGATGGTCATATTCGTCATAGCCGGCATGCCAGCTTGCATGAGGAACACTTTGGAAGACATGTCTGACACATGAATAAAAGGTAGCAGAAGAAATAAGCAAAGTGGCGATAAAATGAAACGCCCAAACATAGCCCCCACCAGTTCTTTATCCAAATGAATGGTGGACAGCGGAATCTGACTCATCTGTATGCCAATGACCAAGAGTGCCATAGGCGTTGCCATGCCGCCCACATATTTCATAGCAGACAAAGCAAAATGCGGAATGGGCACATTGAGAAGAAGAAGCACCACGCCGGTCAGAAATCCCATGAGCGGCGGCGTTTTCAATTTGAGAAGCATTTCCTTCCAAGTGAAATGATGATCCCCACCGGCGTCCTGCACGATGAGATAGGCACCGAGCCCCCAGAACATAGCCGTATTGGCGATGTAGTAGAGCATGCAAGAAGGTACGCTGGATTCACCAAAGAGCGCCACATTCACCGGCACCCCGATAAAAATCGCATTGGCGATGCAGCAAGTGCAAATGAAAATGCCCCGCCGCCCCTTGCGAATATGTAGCACCGCCGCCAGCAACCGTCCCGCCAAGTAGGCCACGAAAATCGATGCAAAGGGAAGCAGCAAATCCGGCGCGGTAGCAATGAGTTCATCATGGGTGAAATTGGCATATAGAGAATACACCATGAGCGGCGGCAAAGCGACCGTCATGGTGAGCTTCGTCAAATCCTTTCCCGCCGTTTCCCAGAACCAATTTTTCTTCTGCAAGAAAAATCCCAGTCCTGCCATGAGGACCACTTCAAATATGCCCGATAAGCCTTGTAAGATAGCGTCCATAACCCCTCCAAAATGAGTAATGAGAAGTGAGTAATGAGTAATGGTAGTGCGGCGCATCAAAATACTATAGCGCCGCTTATTTAACTCTTGCCTTTCTGAATACATTCATTTTATACTTATTCAGTAAGAAATAGAAGACATCCACCCGCAAGAGGAATTATTTTTGCTATATCATGTTTCATATATTTTTTGCTCATTACAACTTTAAAAATAGGCAGCGCTCTACAAATATTATGCGCTGCCACCACAATTACTCATTACTCACTACTCATTTCTCATTCAAAACCGCTAGCCCCAAAAGGAGACAAAATATGCTCATACCCTATTCCTCCCCCTCCGAAACCTTTTCCCATGAAATCGAAATCAAGAAATCCATTTTCATCACCCACATCATTCCCGTCACGTCGGAAGAAGAAATACAGGACCAGCTCGCCCTATTTCGCAAGAAATACAAAGACGCCACCCACAACTGCTACGCCTGGCGCCTGGGCACCGAGCGAATTGATGAAAAATCCAGCGACGACGGCGAACCCCAAGGCACCGCCGGACACCCCATGCTGCACGTATTGCAAATGAAAGAACTCACCAACGTGCTCGCCATCGTCACCCGCTACTTCGGCGGCATCAAACTCGGCGCCGGCGGCCTCACCCGCGCCTACAACTCCTCCCTAGCAGACACGGTGAAACTCGCCCCCATCGTCCGCTACACCCCCTACGAGAAATACATCCTCACCCTCCCCTACACCGCGGTTGGTGCCTTTGAAAACTATAGTAAAGACACGGACATCCGCGTAGAAGATCGTGCTTTCACTGACAAAGTGCAAATCACCTACCTCACCCTTCCAGAAAATGCCACCAAGCACAGCAAAACCTTCACTGATATGACCGGAGGGAAAGCGGTATTGGAGAAAGTGGATGAGGTGTATGTGAAGATTGCGGTAACTAGTGACTAGGGACTAGTGACTAGGGACTGGGAAATAGAAGGTTATAATTGTGCCTTGGCTCGTTTTCTAACATATACAATCTTCTGCTTATCACAGGGTTATAAAGGTTATGAAAGGTTACATGAAACACATAACCTTGTGACAGGCAATGCTATTAAGTTAAGCGAAATATGCGATGATTTCTGCTGATATAAAGGTTCCTCAAGTTTCTCAGGATACTCAGGTTTCTCATGTTTCTCGAATGAGCTAATGACGCTAGCGTAAATGGGCACATTGGGGGAACCTGAGCAACCTGAGAATCCTGAGCAACCTATAAATAGTGAGTGCTCGTTAATTCGTTTTTTCAATAGAAAGAACTCGGATTGGTGATTGTTGCTGGTTGTTTGTTGTTTGTTGTTTGTTGTTGGGGCCAAACAACCGACAACAAACAACTAACAACAGTGAGTG
>CAVBRV010000174.1:0-5690 GCA_963597965.1 Paludibacteraceae bacterium
GAATGAGCTAATGACGCCAGAGACTATCGGCACATTCGAGGAACCTGAGCAACCTGAGAACCCTGAGAACCTTTAAGAACCTTTAGAACCCTAAGAACCCTAGCATTCCAGCATTGCATACCCAAAGCCTCTATCCAAAACACCACCACCAGAACCCTATGACAGTGATATGCAAACCAAAAGTCTCAAACCATAATTACACAACTCTTGACAATTCCATTTCCTGTGCTACAATAATCTCATACTTATAGCAATGAAGAAGACAGAATTTCACGAAAACCCCTCAAGAGAGCTTGCAAAAGGTGGGATGCAGGCGAGGCAGATGAAATTTATTTCACTTCTGAGCTTCCAGTTGAACGGAGTAGACTGGACGCAAGGCTGCGTTATAGCTTTTGAGTACAAATTAGGGTGGTACCGCGGATACTAGACTTCGCCCCTTTCGGGGTGAGGTCTTTTTTTATGTGTAAGTAAGTTTACACCGCTGTCTTGGCTCCTCTGTCGGGGGAGCTGCCGAAGGCTGAGGGGGCAGCACTAGCGGTATACTTCGCCATGAGCACATCAAGCGTACCCAGTGATACCTGCTCCTAGCGGTAAAACGCATAGAGACATCGTGTTTATCGCTAGGAGCGGGCATCACACGATTCTTTATTTCCACATAAAGTGTCACTCCGCTAGAGCAGCCCCCTTTGGTAGCCAAGGCTACCACCTTCCCCCCGAAGGGGGGATTAAAATAGGAAGAACTTATATAGGAGGTATTTTCAATGGAAAACAAGTTGGACGAACTGAAAGCCAACATGGAAAAAGGCTTGAACGAACTCAAAGCCCAAGCAGAAGAACAACTGCAAACCGCAACAGACGAAAAAAGCGCCCAGGAAGTGAAAGTTTTTTTCCTGGGGAAGAAAGGGAAATTGACTGCCATTCTCCGTGGCATGAAAGATCTCTCCAATGAAGAACGGCCGGTTATCGGCGCCCTGGCAAACACCGTCAGAGCCGACGTGGAAGCGGCCATCAATGCCAAGATGGACGAACTCAAAGCGAAACGCCTGGCCGCTCGCATCCAGAGCGAAACGGTGGACATCACCCTGCCGGCTCGTCACCAGAAGGAAGGTCATATCCATCCACTGGACAAGGCGCTTCGTGAAATCATGAAATCCTTCATGCGCATGGGCTATTCCGTGGAAGAAGGCCCGGAAATCGAACAGGATTATTACAACTTTGAATGTCTGAACCTGCCAAAGGACCATCCGGCTCGTGACATGCAGGATTCTTTCTATATCACCCCAGAAATCCTGCTCCGTACCCACACGTCCCCGGTACAGGCCAGAACGCTGCGCAAGCACGAACCGAACTCCCCGATTCGCATGATTGCACCGGGCAAGGTGTTCCGTTGGGATAACGATGCTACTCATTCTCCTGTATTTCATCAGGTCGAAGGCCTCGTGGTGGATAAGGGCATCAAGTTCGCTGACCTGAAGGGGACATTGGAAATATTCCTGAAAGACCTCTTCGGTTCGGATACGAAAATTCGTTTCCGTGCGTCCTATTTTCCCTTCACCGAACCGTCGGCAGAAGTGGATATTTCCTTCGCTGCTAGAACCGGCGAAGAAGGGGGCGATCCGGATTGGCTGGAAATACTAGGCTGCGGCATGGTGCACCCTATGGTGCTGAAACTCAACGGCTACGACCCGGATAAAGTCAGCGGCTTCGCTTTCGGCATGGGCATCGAACGTATCGCTATGCTCCTCTACGGGATTGATGATTTGCGTAATTTCTACGAGAATGATGTTCGGTTCTTGAAACAGTTCTAAGAGGTTAGTGGCTAGGGATTGGTAGCTAGGGATTAGGAAATAGGAAATACGTAGGCAGTAGGCAGTAGGCAGTTTGCGGTGGCGCTAGTGGTGTTAGCGAAAGAATCACTAGCGTCTTGTCTCCCCCGTCGGGGGAGATGCCGAAGGCAGAGGGGGCAGCTCTAGCGGCATGAAACGCTATGAACACATCATAATAGCTCGGTGATGCCCGCTCCTAGCGGTATAAGGCGTCCAGAGCAAGCAGGAAAACCGCTAGAGTGGGCGCCCATACGGATAGCAGCACAATGAGAGTTATATCGCTACAGCGAGCTATCCCCCGCTGCACTCGCTACGCTCGTTCCGCTTCCCCCTTCCAAAGGAAGGGGGCTCAGGGTAGTGATTCTATCATTAACCTTACTAGCGTCTTGTCTCCCCCGTCGGGGGAGATGCCGAAGGCAGAGGGGGCAGCTCTAGCGGCATGAAACGCTATGAACACATCATAATAGCTCGGTGATGCCCGCTCCTAGCGGTATAAGGCGTCCAGAGCAAGCAGGAAAACCGCTAGAGTGGGCGCCCATACGGATAGCAGCACAATGAGAGTTATATCGCTACAGCGAGCTATCCCCCGCTGCACTCGCTACGCTCGTTCCGCTTCCCCCTTCCAAAGGAAGGGGGCTCAAGATAGGGATTCTATCGTTAGTATCACTAGCGTCTTGTCGCCCCCGTCGGGGCAATGTCATTAAGTTAAGCGAAATATGCGATGATTTCTGCTAATGCAAAGGTTCTCAAGGTTCTAAGGGTACTAAAGGTTCTGAAGGACCTCGAATAAGATGACAACATTAGCGTCTATCGGCTCATTTGGAGAACGTGAGAACCCTTTGTACCTTTAGAACCCTTAGAACCTTGTAACCACTGCAGAAATCATACCTATTGACTCAAATCCTTAACTTAACAGCATTGCCCCGACGGGGGGGACTAAATAAGGAATATTAGCATTCAAAAGCACATTCGAGGCCCCTTTAGAACCCTGAGAACCTTAAGAACCCTCAGCAACCTGAGAACCCTGAGTAACCTCAGCAACCTTTCACTCAGCACACATCATCACCCTGTTTCTCTATCATATAAATTCTCTACCATATATAGGAGGTCAATATATAAATGAACGTATCATTGAAATGGTTAGGCACTTTAGTCGACATCAAAGGCCTAGACCCGGAAGAAATGGCAGAAACACTGACCGTGGACGGCATTCCTGTCGAACACGTCATTTACCCAGGGAAAGGCATTTCCGGCGTAGTCACCGGGAAAATTCTTTCCATTGAAAAACACCCCGATGCGGACCACCTGGTGGTTTGCCAGTTGGACTGCGGCCAGGGCGAACCGATTCAAATCGTCACCGGTGCGAAGAATGTGGCTGTGGGCCAGATCGTTCCCGTTGCCCTGAATGGCGCTCACGTTCCCGCCAAGCATGATGCGAAAGCACCGGGCGGATTGAAACATGGCGACACCAAGATTAAAGCGGGCAAACTCCGTGGCGTGGCTTCTGCCGGCATGATGTGCTCCTGCGGCGAATTGGGTCTGGACGACAACCTATTTCCTGGTGTCAACAAAGACGGCATCATGATTCTCCCCGAAACCACCCCGGTGGGCGTGGATTTCCATACCCTCTACGACCTGGATGACGTGGTCTATGAAATGGAACTCACCGCGAACCGGGCGGACTGCTTCTCCATGATTGGCATGGCTCTCGAAGTGGGTGCTATTTTCCATCGCGAAGTGAAGCTCCCGGAAATTTCCGTCAAAGAAACAGGGGCTCCCATTGCGGGGCGTGCCGAAGTGCACATTGCGGAACCGGCCTTTTGCAAACGTTTCTGCGGTCGCCTTCTGGAAAATGTGAAAATTGGTCGTTCCCCAGAATGGATCGAAAACCGTCTCCGTAGCAATGGCATTCGCCCCATTAACAATGTAGTCGATGCAGCGAACTACGTGATGCTGGAAATCGGACAGCCTCTTCACACCTACGACTATGACAAAGTGGCTGGGCATTCCCTGAGCTGCCGTCATGCCCACGAAGGGGAAGTCATCACCACCTTGGATGAACAGAAGAGAGAACTGAATCCGGCAGACTTGGTCATTGCCGACGGCGACGACACCGCAGCTTGCGTGGCTGGCGTCATGGGCGGTTTCAATTCAGAAGTCACAGAAAATACGAAAGCTGTTTTCCTGGAATCCGCCGTATTTGACAGCGCTTCCATTAGAAGAACTTCCCGCCGCCTGGGCCTCCGCAGCGAAGCTTCCGGCCGCTATGAAAAGGGCATCAACCCGGCTCGCAGTGAAATGGCTATCAACCGCATCTGCCAGCTCCTGGAAGAACAGGGCGCTTGCACAGTGGCTGCCGGCATGTTGGATGAATATCCGGTCAAAGCGGAGCCCCAGGTTATCAAGACCTCGGTGAAAGCCATCAATGACTACATCGGCATCGACATGCCCAAAGACCAGATGATCGACATCCTGACCCATCTGTATTTCAAAATCGAAGAAAACAACGGCGACCTCACCGTGACCGTCCCGGATTTCCGCCTCGACCTGGACGGCATGCCTGACCTGGCCGAAGAAGTGGCTCGTGTGTACGGCTACTCCAATATTCCGATCACCACCCCATGGAGCGCCATTGCGAAGGGTACCATGTCCAAGGAAACAGATGCTCTCTTCCGCATCACCGACGCCCTCATCGCTGACGGCCTCTCTCAGGTAGAAAACTACAGCTTCATGGACAAACATGACCTGAAGAAACTCAATTTCCCAGAAGGCCATAAAGTGTACAATGCTATCCCGATTCTGAACCCGATTTCTGAAGAATACCCGGACATGCGCACCAGCCTCTTCCCAGGCCTCATGCACACCCTGACCTACAACCTGTCTCAGAAAAATGACCAGGTTTCCATCTTTGAATACGGCCACGTGTACCAGCCAAAGGCACTGCCGCTCACCGAACTGCCTCACGAATACGACCTGGTCTCCGGCCTCCTCTGCGGCAGCCCGGAAGAAGCAGGCTATCCGAATAGCGGCCGGGGCTATGATTTCTACGACCTGAAAGCCATTGTAGAAGACGTGCTGACCGCTCTGGGCATTCGCGGCTACGACATCCAGCGGTCCCAGTACCCCGTCTTCCATCCCGGCATCTCCGCCGACTTCGTGAAAGACGGCACCCCGCTGGCTTCCTTCGGCGAACTCCATCCCCAGGTCCTCGACCAGTGGGGCGTGAAGAAAGCGGTTTACGGCTTCATCATCTACGTACCGCACCTCATGTCCTTCGTAGACGCTACCATCGATTACAAGAAGATTCCGAAATTCCCGGCCTCCTCTCGTGACCTCTCCATGCTGGTTCCTGTGAAATATGCGGCCAAAGACGTAGAAACCATCATCACCAAAGCCGCTGGCAAGCACCTGGAAACCATCCGTCTCTTCGACCTCTACCAAGGCCAGCAGGTTCAGGAAGGCTATAAGAGTATGGCCTACAACCTCTCCTTCCGCGCTGACGATCGCACCTTGACCGATGCAGAAGTGGATAAGTGGATTGAACACATTGTGAAAGCACTGGGTGAAGCGGATATTACGCTGCGTGCTTGATTTTGAAATAATGCGTAGTGCGTAATGCGTAGTGCGTAATGGTGGAAGGGGCGCACAATTCATAAAGCGCTCCAATACTATTTTTTATAAAAGAAACGGTATGTAAATTAAGTGTAATCTATACTTAGTTTACATACCGTTTTATATTTAATGAGTGCTCGTTAATTCGTTTTTTCAATAGAAAGAAATCGGAATGGTGATTGTTGCTGGTTGTTAGTTGTTTGTTGTTGGGATCAAACAACCGACAACAAACAACTAACAACAGTGAGTGCA
>CAVBRV010000175.1:0-5575 GCA_963597965.1 Paludibacteraceae bacterium
CTCTCTATCTATATAGTAAAATGAGAACTCCAAAAGTTTACATCTCTACCATTAAACTTTCGTTAAAGTTGGCCGTAGGCAGTTAGCGGTTTGCAATTTTTTCTGCCTACCGCCTACAGCCAACTGCTAACTTATTTATCTCTCTATCTATATAGTCAAATAAGCACCCCAAAAATGTTACATTTTTATTGTTAGACTTTCATTAAATTTTGTAGTTCACAGTTTTTCTTTGCATAGTGACTAGTGGACTAGTGACTGGTGACTAGAAAGCTCTGCTCCAGTCACTAGTCACCAGTCTACCAGTCACTCATTTTTACCGCCTACTGCTTACTGCCTACTAGTTTCCCCCTCCATATATTTACATTGCAGAACCCCTCAAAAATCACAACATCTTTTTTCAAAAAATATATTTTTTGCGTCGCTTCCAAATTTTGTGCGTCGCCACCACCATTCCTCATTCCTCATTTCTAATTCCTCATTGCTTTTCCCTTCACTTATTAAAATTGCATCAGCCTCTCAAAATCATACCCAGAAATTTAGTTCGCAGTTGGCAGTAGGCGGTATGCAGTTTTTTTCTGCCCACCGCCTACTACTAACTGCCAACAATTTCCCCTCCATATATTTACATTGCAGAAACCACTCAAAATCACAACATCATTTTTATCAAAATATAATCAAAGCAAAAAGGTTATAAAAGATTATGAGATAATCCAATCTACATAACCTTTTATAACCTTTTTAACCCTGTGACAAGTCGTATAATCACTTTGTTAGACAATATGAATCAGCAGAATAATAACCTATTATTCCATCACGTTTCACGAAAACGCCCTAATCCCTAGCTACTAATCCCCAATCCCTTTAACCGCTTCTTCCCGATTCTCCAAAATCTTCACCGGTACATCATCCAAATGGGTCAGCACGTCGATGACCATATTTCTTGTGTCCGCGGTGGAATTGATCTGACAGGTGGCCCGCTTGGGGTCTAGGGTGGTGAGAATGCCCAGGTATTCGTAGCCTTCGATGATGCGATTCACGTAATTCACCGCTTCTGGTGGAATTTCTATATACACTCTGGTATCATCCATGTTTTGCTCGTCTCCTCAAAATGGTGTAAGCTGGGAAATTTTCCGCAGTCTTCATGGTCAATTCTTCCAGCGGGTGGGGCGCCTTTTCTACTTTTTCCCCGTCCTGATTGATGAGCTGTCCCACAGTGAATAGGCCCACTTTGCCTTGCGGGGTCAGGTATTCCAAAGTTTCGCCCACTTTGAAATGGTTGCGCTGCTGGACTTTGGCTTCTTTCTTTTCTGTATCGTTTGCCAGGATGAGGCCCACGAAATCATAGGGCTGTTCTGGCTGGGATTTCACATATTCCTGGGCGGTGTGGTCTGGATTTTGGAACGCAAAAGCGGTAGTGTACGGCCGATGGGACACTTTTTCCAATTCTTCTCGCCATTCTGGGCGTACTTTATAGGCGCCACCTTCGGCGTAGTAGGTGTCGATGGCTTTGCGATACGCTGCCACCACAGCTGCCACGTAGTAGACGCTCTTCATGCGACCTTCGATTTTAAGAGATGCCGCACCGCCTTCGATGAGTTCCGGGATATGGTCGATCATACACAGGTCTTTGCTATTGAAAATATAGGTGCCATGTTCATCTTCTTCCAGCGGCCAATATTGCCCTGGACGAGATTCTTCCATGACGGAGTATTTGAAACGGCAAGCCTGGATACATTCGCCCCGATTGGATTGGCGTTTGCCATGGGTGAAGAAATTAGACAGGAGGCAACGGCCGGACCAGGAAATACACATAGCACCGTGACCGAAGACTTCCAGCTCGATGTCCACTTTCTTACGAATCTCCGCCATTTCTTTCACCGACACTTCGCGAGCCAATACCACACGAGAAGCGCCCATGTCTTTCCACACTTTGACCGTCCGCCAATTTGCCGAACTGGCTTGGGTGGACACGTGAATGGGCAAATTCGGTGCCACTTCCCGTGCCAAAGAGAATACACCCAAGTCAGAAATGAGGGCCGCATCCACGTGAATGTCTTCCAAATATTTCAAATAGTCATCCAGGCCTTCCAAGTCTTCGTTGCGGGGAATGATATTCACCGTCACATAGACTTTCTTCCCCATGCTATGGGCATAGTCCACGGCCTCTTTCATTTCCTCATTCGTGAAATTGCCGCCGTAAGCACGAAGACCAAAGACCTTCCCCGCCAAATACACCGCATCCGCTCCGTAGAGCAATGCCATTTTCATCTTTTCCATCGTTCCCGCCGGAGCGAGAAGCTCGATTCTTTTCATATATGTAAAACCTTCCTATTCTAATGGTATTTAATCCCTTGCACTATAAGTGAGGAGTGAGGAATTAGGAGTGAGGAGTGGTGGAAGGGGCGCACAAAATTTGGAAGCGCCCCAATACCCCTTTTTATTTTATACGAGTCGCTGTTGTTTTGATAATGGCCGCTAATATTTTTTCCATTTCTGCACACTCTATATACAAACGTTGATGCCCTTCTCGGGAAATATAACCAACTTCTAATAATAAATCTAACCAATATAGCGTTTCATTACATTCTTTATATGCAATATACATCTTTTGCAAAAATTCCTTTTTGCTAATGGCATGTTCTGCTTCTACTACATTGGCTCCTATACTTGTCCCAGCCCGCCCAATTTGATCTATAATGAAAAACGGGCGTTTATTTTTCTGTAAGTGTTGCACCAATTTCATGATATGAATGGCAAATCGTTTACTTTTCTTCTCTATCGTGTCATTGATATTCATCGTTTGCTCCTCATCTATTTTCGCAACACCTTATAAATAAAAAGTGAACCTTGCGATATGTCGTTTCTGCGAGCCATATAGATTGGTTTGAAATACAGCATGCTACTTGCGGTATAAGAGCAATTCGATGCGGCTCGCAGCCGCCACTCCTCACTCCTAATTCCTAACTCCTAACTTTTCGCTCACAGCCAATCCGTCTCCCTCCACATATATATGTGTATCGTATTTTTTGCTCACGTAAGAAATATATTCCCTCAGCCGCATAACAAGGGTCCGATACCGATGAGGTACCAGTTCTTTGCTTTGCACCAATCCTCGGAAGAGGACGTTGTCCGCGGCGATGACGGCGTGGGGAGAGAGTTTGGGTTCGATCATTTGGAGCTGGCGAAGGTATTGTCCCTTGGGGCCGTCGAGATACAGAAAATCATAGGGGCCTTCCATTTGGGAAATAAGTTCTCCTGCATCGCCCAGGTGACAATGGACGCGATGTTCGCATCCCGCTTTTCGCATCACTTCTACCGCCCTGGCATGGCGCACGGGATCGATTTCCAGGGTATCGATTTCTACTTCCGGGAAATGGGACGCCACGAGGAGCGTGGAATAACCAATGGCGGTTCCTATTTCCAATATCCGCTTCGGCTTCGCTTTTTCCGCCGCTTGCAGGAGCAATTCTCTTTCTGGCCCGCGGATGATAGGCACCCGGTCTCGCTCGGCTTCTATTTCTAAAGTATGTAGTATGGTAAGAATCTTCTCAGGAGCTTGAACCATAAATATTCTCCGTCTCTGTCTGATGTTCTTCGTAGGATTTCGTAAATACATGGTGCCCGTCCGCCTGGGCCACGTAGTATAAATACTCACCCGGCTGGGCCGCTAGCACCGCTTCGATGGCATCCATGCCGGGGCTGCCAATCGGTCCGGGTGGAAGGCCGGGGTGGGTATAGGTGTTATAGGGCGAATCCAATTTCGTGTCCGCAATGGTGAGTTCTTCCTTTGGTTCGCCCAAAGCATACTGGATGGTGGCGTCGATTTGAAGAGGCATGCCAATCGAAAGCCGTTTCAACATGACGGAAGCAATCGGCACTTGGTCTTCTTTGAACTTCGCTTCTCGTTCCACCATAGACGCCAACGTAATGAGGCTATGGAGTGTCATCTGCTTGGCCTCAGCCCGTTTCCGAATGGAATCGGTCAGCATTTCGTCGGTGTGTTTGTACATGAGATCGCAAATCTGCTTGGCCGAATAATCCAGCGGAATGCTATAGGTGTCAGCAAAAAGGAAACCTTCCGCCTTCACCGGCGCCGCCACCGGGCCGTATTGGTATTTCAAAGGGCCATAGGTGGAGGCTACGTCTTCAAAATCTTCGCCTCCCTCAAGGCCCGCTTGCTGTAATAGCTCCGCAATCTGATGCACCGTGTACCCTTCGGGCACCGTTACCGTCACCGCATCGGTTTTTCCGTCTTTCAGTTCCATCAAAGCCTGCTTCACCGTGATGCCCTGGTCAAAGGTGTAATTCCCGCTCTGCAGCTTATTTCCTTCTCCTGTCAACCGCGCATACACATTAAAAAGAAAGGCGCTCCGAATGACCCCTTTCTTCTCCAACTGGTCCGCAATATCATGACCCGTCGCTTCCTTCGCCACTTGGATATGCACCTTGCCGTGAAGATTCACGTGGTCAAAACTGTAGAAATAGGCACCTAGCCCAATGAAAGCAGCACATAGAAGACCGATCCCCAGAGAAAGGGCGGTCTTATGTTTTACAATTTTCTCCCCCGTAAGGGGCTCCGGTTTCTCTGTTTTTTTCTCTTCCAACATGCACCTCGAAAGATTTTCCCTGTTCGTAAGAAGACTAGGGATTGGGGATTAGTAGCTAGGGATTAGGAAATCCACAGTCTTCTTACTCACTTCCCCATATAATATCCTATATTATAACATATGTATAAAAATCCTTCTAAATGTGATAGAAATAGGGAACTCCTGTGATACAATAAGAACGAAATCAGTAAAATTTCAAATAACCGGGGACAAGTATCTAGGGATTAGGAAATCACAAATCTAGCGAGTGTGCTGATAATATTTTGAAATATTCATCATCCCTCATGATTGGTTTATGCGCCATGTTCGTATGTAACAATTCGCCACGAAGAAAGCCTCATTGGTTTAAGGTTTACTGAAGCCGTTAACCTATAAACCTTAACCCCTAATCCCTAGCCACTAATCCCTAATCCCTGTTTTTATCACAAAGGAGAACAACACCATGACCATCACCATCGGAATGACCGGCACTGCCACTCGTATCGTATCAGAAAATGAAACCGCCAAAGTCGTAAAAAGCGGATCCTTGCCTGTCCTTGCTACCCCTGTTCTTTCGGCCCTCATGGAAGAAGCTGCTTGTGACGCTTTGAAAGAAGGCCTCACGGGAGATGAAACCACGGTGGGTGGCTTCATCGGCCTCACCCACAAAGCCCCCACCCTCCCCGGAAAGAAAATCACCGCCACCGCTACCGTCACGGAAGTCAAAGGCAAGAAAATTTCCTTCCACATCACTGCCTCTGATGAAGCAGGAGAAATCGGAGAAGCGGAACATACGAGATTCGTCGTACTTGCTGAACCGTTTTTAGCCAAAGCAGCTGAAAGAAAGTAAAAGTTAGGAGTTAGGAATGTTGGAAGATGAGACATGGCGGATTTTTCAACAAATCATTTCATATCGCTGGTGCAGCCCCCTCTGCCTACGGCATCTCCCCCGATGGGGGCGATAAATAAGGTGTAAACTTATTTACGCA
>CAVBRV010000176.1:0-5502 GCA_963597965.1 Paludibacteraceae bacterium
TGGTTTTTATGAATACAAGGCGGTATAAATCGTAATGTTTGTATAGTGGCAAACTATTTTCATACCGCTTAGTATTCAGAAAAACCATACAACCGGCCTTACGGCCGAAGGAAATGCACCCCCTCTTTTTATTTCTCCCCCGGAGGGGGAGATGCCCGATGGGCCTATCATTTCAATTTAAATACCGCTAACATCAGGGTTATAAAAGGTTATGACATTGTGTATGAAATAGCCTTTTATAACCTTGTCGCTAGCGGTATTTTGGTTTTGTTACACTATCGAAATCTACACAATAACAATTCGTTTCAATGTTATCAAAGAAATAAGGATTTGTGGTATCACCACTAGCGTCATTTCGACCGGGCGTATTTGTGCAAAGTGATGATACAGAAATAAATAGATTTGTGTCCATGAGTGGAGAAATCTCAGCGGCACCAGCGATAAAGGCTTGATGGCAAAATCCCTTTTCTGTCTTTAAGCCCTTACCGCTAATGCTGAAAAGATTTCTCCACTCAGGGACACATTGGTATTTACAACCCTTATTCCATTTCGTACAAATACGACCGGTCGAAATGACGGTTTCGGCGTTATCGTTTCCCTCAACTATGACATCGTCCGAATAAGAAGATGCCTGATGGGCCTATCATTTCAATTTAAATACCGCTAGCATCAGGGTTATAAAAGATTATGCCATCGTATATGAAATAACCTTTTATAACCTGAATGCTAGCGGTATTTCTTTTTTGTTAAACCACTGGAATCTGTACAATAATAACCTTTTCTCCAGCGGCGTTATCTCTTTGTTCGACCATCGGAATCAGCACAATAATAACCCTTATACCCAACCATGTTTCACGTGAAACATGCCTCCAGCGACTTCATCGATGCCGCTACACCTCAGGCACATTCCACTTCATCGAATCCAGCCGGTTAATTTTCGGTGCCTCTTTATAGGTATCAATGGCAATGCGTTCATTGGTTTCATCCACCATGGCGGGCAAGCGATACAAATCAATGAGCATCCACACCAGGCAGCCGCCCAGAGTCAACAGGTAGAACAAATTCGTCCAGGGTTTCTGTAAATAGCAATAATGAAATCCCACGAGCCAAGCCAGCATGGCTTTTCGGATATATTTCTTCTTGCCCGGAAGATGTTTCGCCAGGTATCGTTCCTCTTCGTAGGGCAAAGAGCAGACCCAGTAAGGGTAGCCCTCTTGGTAGCTATAGAGCAAATCGGAGGCTTCTTCGTATATGTCATACATAGTCCGCGCCTTTTTCAGCGTATTCGTTTCCGCCTGGGACGCCAGGACTTTTTGATTGAAGGCTTGCGGGTCCTTCACCAATTCGTCCACTTCTTCAATCAAAGGAAATAAATCGAGGGACACGTTGGTGAAAAAGGCATGGCAGTTATCTTGGTACAACTTTTCCATGGTGGGAATCATGTCACTCACCACGCCAATCAGCACCAAGTCTTCCCCGATAAATTCGCGCAGTTCTTCGATGATTTTCTTCCGCGCTTTTCTATCGTCCGAGGGAAACTGGCGGCAATGATAAAATCCCACCTGCTGTCCATCCCGCACCCGAAGGGCCGCCAGGGAATGCACGCAGAGTTCGGAAGCCGATCCCTCTTTATCCACCGCTACGATGGTATAGTTGAATACCTTTCTGCGAAGCTGACCCATACTCTTTTCCTCTTTTCCGCCACTATAACATTCTCATATATTATTATATCGCAAAGAGTGCGTAATGCGTAGTGCGAAGTGCGTAATGGAGGAAGGGGCGCATCAAATTATATGGCGCCCCAATACCCCTTTTATATTTTTACTGATAAGAAAGAGCTGTAGTTTGTTTCATGTGAAACATGCCACTATCCGTTTCCTTGTTTATAAAATAATAAAAACTTACGGCGCTATATGAATTGTGCGCCGCCACCTTCATTACGCACTTCGCACTACGCACTACGCACTCAATTACCTTTGGTGAAGCGGATTATGCACTCCCACCGGCATGAGGTCGTCCAGGGAGTAGGGCGTTTCTTGATAGACGAAATTGAGCCAGTTGTGATAGAAGAGATGGGCGTAGCTGCACCACACGAAGCGCGGCTTTTCTTGTGGGTCGTCGTAGGGATAGTAATTGGCGGGCAGGCGGATGGGAAGTCCCTTTTCCCGGTCCCGTTTGTATTCCCATTCCAAGGTGCGAAGGTCGTACTCGAAATGGCCCAGCACGAAAATGCGGCGAGATTCTGCATCGGTCACGATGTTGATGCCATTTTCCCGCGAACGAGACAGCACGGTCAATTCCGGTGTGGCGTCCACTTTCTTGTCATCGATGGAGGTATGGCGAGACTGGGGAATGAAATAGCGATCATCGAATCCGCGAAGCAGAGGATGATAGTTCACGGTCAATCCGTACTGGTAAATGCCGAACAGTTTCTGCGGGAGAATCCGTTTCTTCACGCCGTAATCCCGATAGAGGCCGGCCTGGGCCGCCCAACAGAAATGGAGAGTGGAAAATACATGGGTATCGGCCCATTCAAAATATTTCATCATTTCCGGCCAATATTCCACTTCTTCATACTCCATCTTCTCCACCGGCGCCCCGGTGATGATGAAGCCGTCGTATTTCTTATCCTTAATATCTTCAAAGGTCAGATAATTTTCATCCAAGTAGGACTTATCGGTGTGGGTCGTTTCCCGCGATGCAATGCGCGCGAAATCCACCGCCAGCTGCAGCGGCGTATCGCCCAAAAGGCGCAAGAGCTGCACCTCCGTCGGTTTCTTGATGGGCATCAAATTCAAAATCAGAATATGGAGCGGACGAATATCCTGGGTCCGCGCCCGATCTTCATCAATCGTGACAATTCCTTCTTTTTTCAGTTCAGAAATCGCATCCAAACCATTTGCTATTTTGATAGGCATAATGCTCCTCCTCTTACTATAATGCGTAATGCGAAGTGCGTAGTGCGTAGTGCGTAATGGCGGAAGGGGCGCATCAAATTATATAGCGCCCCAATACCCCTTTTTTAAAGGTTATTATTCTGCTAATTTCTCCTGTGAAATATTTCCTGCTATCGCAAGTGTCAAGGTTATAAAGGGTTATAAAAGGTTATGGGAATACCATTTTCACATAACCCTTTTACCCCCGTCACTCACGTTTATTGTTCTATATTAGAAATAGTAAGCAGACAAAATAATAACCTTTCTACACTGTTTCACTTAAGGAAACACTGATTTAATCGTTATTTGAAATGATTCTTGAATTTTTATTCAAAACGAGGAAAGGAAATCCGCGAATAGCGAGCTATTTAAGGATTTTCTTGACGACGCTTTGGATAAAAATTCATATCATTTCAAATTCTTTGATTAAATTAGCGTTTCCTTAAAACAATATATACACTCTATAAAACTTGCGGCGCTATATGAATTGATGCGCCGCTACCACCATTACGCACTACGCACTTCGCATTACGCACTTCCTAATCAGCACGTAAAACTAAATACAAGACAACTACCACAATAAATACCAATAAAAAAATCTCCCCCCACCAAGGGACGAGATACTCGTGTTACCACCCAAATTCGCCTCCGCGTCACCGCGAAAGCCTTTATAGGTACATACATACCGCAGCTCTATAACGGGAGCGCCCGGGCTGCTTCATCATTCAGCATACCTGGCTCAGAGGCCATCTTCCGCAAAATCTCATGCACCCGTTCCCACCAATCCGGGCTCTCTTCGCCAATCCTTCTTGCCTACTCTTCTCTTCACTGCCAATATGTAAATTACATGTAATATATCATGGAATGAGAAAAAAAGCAATGAGGAATTAGGAATGAGTAATGAGGAATGGTAGAAGGGGCGCATCAAATTTTATAGCGCCCCAATACCCCATTTTATATAAAGGTAGGCAGTAAGCAGTTAGCAGTAGGCAGTACACAGATACCGCAACTGCCTACTGCTAACAAAAATCGGCGAGCTATATAAAAAAGAATCTTGCAAAATGCGTCTAACTATATAAAAGTAATTCGATGGCTCGCCGCCTTCATTCCTCATTCCTAATTTCTCATTCCTCATTGCCTTTTCACCCCATCACAATGGCGCAAATCCCCGCCATAGAGACCACCACCCCTGCCAGTTGTCTCGGTTTGAGGGTTTCGTGGTACGCCAGGCGACCTAGGATCATGAGGGCTAGGACGATGAAGCTATTCGACACGACGAAGGCCATATTCACCGGCCATCCGGCTACGTACATGTAAAGACTCCCCACTTCGATGCCCACGATGGAGGCACCTAATATCAACGCCGCCGGATTGATTTTCGATATTTCCTTCAGCCGATTCTCTCCCTTCGGTGCCAGGATGAAATATAACAAAAAAGACGTCGCCGAAGAGGCCAAATAGGTCACCACCAAGGCCACAATGGGATCAATCCCGCTAGACACTTCTTTCAATCCCACCTGATAGCCCACGCTGGAGAAGACGACGATGAGGATGGGGAAATAGTATTTGAACATTGATTTCACTCCTTTTGAGGTAAAGGTTCTGGGACACCGCTTATGGTTTGCGACTTTTGACTTTCGTTCCGCTGTCATAAGGTTCTGGGACACCGCTTATGGTTTGCGACTTTTGACTTTCATTCCGCTGCCATAAGGTTCTGGAACACCACTTATGATTTGTGGTTTTGGGTTTTCATTCCGCTATACAAAGGTTCTAAGGGTTCAAAATAAACGTAACCCGTAGAACCTTTAGAACCCTTTGACAGCGGTTCGCAAGAAACTGATCTCTTATCAAATCTCGCTACCAGAACCTTTCGACAATGTTTCACGTGAAACTTGCTTCTTACCAAATCTTACTACCAGAACCCTTTGATAGCGTTTCACGTGAAACTTGTCTCTAGCCAGTTCGCCACCAACAGAACCCCTTGACAACATTTCACTTGAAACCAGCCTCTAGCCAAACCGCCAGAGTCTATTTCACTATACAAAACATTCCAATCGTCGTCAGCACCACGCCGGCCAGTTTCACCCAGCCCAGGGGTTCGCCGTAGGCGAAGGCGCCTATGAAGAGGAGGAGCACCACGATGCAGGCGGTGTAGGTGATGAATCCCGTATTCATCTGCCAACCGGCTCGGTACATGTAAATCGTCCCCACTTCTAGCCCGGCGATGGAAATACCCACGATCACCGCAGGGATGTGCACATGGGTGAGTTCTTCCCAAATGTGTCCATCAGGCACAACGATTTCAAAGAGCACCGCACAAGCCAGGGCACTCACGATGTAAGTCGTCCCCAACGCCGCCAGAGGAGAAGCGTTGGTCGCTAATTTCTTGGCGCATACCTGGTACACCACGTCGGAACCGACGATGAGTGCCACAGGCCACCATAATGCGAAGTAGTCCATAATTTTCACCTTTCATGTAAAACGCTTGATTATAGTGAGGAGTTAGGAATGAGGAGTGAGGAATGATGGAAGGGGCGCATCATATGTATAGGGCGCCCCAATACCC
>CAVBRV010000177.1:0-5481 GCA_963597965.1 Paludibacteraceae bacterium
CCCTTCTTCAAGGGGGGACGATACTTACCGCTTGTTCAACATGTATTTTTATAGTAGCAAATATGATCGATACAGTACACTAGCCACTTTTTCTTATCATTTTACAAAACCATTCTACCTATGTAAATGCAAGAATTTTGATTTTGGTATATAATTAAATTGCATGATTAGCATTTATATTGTATAGAAGTCATTGTTGCCGTTGTGCGAATCATCAAACAACAGACAACTAACAACCAACAACTAGAAACATGGAACGGTATCGTAACTATTCAGATTATTTAAAAGAAAAATATGGAGAAAAGGTCTACAAAATCCCTATTTCCTTGCCTGTGACTTGTCCCAATCGAGATGGGACGCTTTCTTCTTCGCCTTGCATTTTTTGCGGGTCCATTGGGGCCGATTATGAAACGAAGGCGGTGGGCATGGGCATTACCCAGCAGCTGGATCGTAGCATCGCCCACGTGGGGCCGAAGTACAAGGCGAAGAAATTTATTGCCTATTTCCTGAATTTCACCAACACCTACGCCAAGCCGGACGATTTCCTGGCGTGGATGGAAGAGGCCATGGAGCATCCTGACGTGGTGGGCGTCGATGTGTCCACTCGCCCCGATTGTATTCATGAAGTGTACCTGGACATCTTGAAGGAACTCTCCGAGCGGTATGGAAAAGATGTAACCATCGAGCTGGGACTGCAAAGTTCCAATTCCCACACATTGTTGAAATTGGGACGTTGTCACACCGTGGCAGAATATGTGGATGCGGCCATTCGGATTGGTCGGTATGGTTTCGGGCAATGCACCCACATCATTGCGGACCTGCCCTGGGACGATCGCATCGATGTGATGGAAGCGGCGAAACTCATTTCCGCCTTGCCCGTGACGGAAGTGAAATTGCATTCCCTGTACATCGTCAAAGGCACCCCGCTGGCGGACATGTATGAAAAGGGAGAGGTGGAATTGCTCTCTATGGAAGAATACATGGAGCGGGTCATCCTATTTCTATCCTACCTACGAAAAGACATCGTCATCCAGCGTATCGTAGGCCGGGCGTCGGGAGGAAATACACTCTCTGTCAACGGCGGTTCCCCCTGGTGGGAAGTGAAAAAACGCATTGATGCACTTATGGAAGAAAGAAATATTTCGCAAGGATGCTTGTGCGATTATTTGGATGGGAAAGCAGTAAAAAGATTAGTGAGGAGTTAGGAGTTAGGAGTTAGGAGTGTAGGTGGCGACGCACAATTCATATAGCGTCGCAATGTTTATAATAGTCATTCGTTCATTCATTTTTTTAATACCAAGAAAATGGATTGGCGATTGTTGCTGGTTGCTGGTTGTCTGAATCCAAACAACCAACAACAAACAACTAACAACAGTGAGTACATAGGAATCTGTATCATATCCATATCTCAATGGATTAGAATGAGATTTTCCTAATCCTTGCTTTTATAAAATATATGGCGGCGCTTCCAAATTTTGTGCGCCGCTACCACCACTCCTCACTCCTAATTCCTCATTCCTAACTAAAATAGGAGTACTATGTCTGAAAAAATAGAACAAATCATTATCGGTGATATGACCGAGGCGGCCCATCTGTTTGAGCGGGACAGCCAGTATTTGAAAGTCATCGCTGCCCAGTATGGGACGGATATTTCTGGACGAGGAAATATGATTCGCATCGCCGGGGAAGAAGAGGCGGTGGACCGAAGCCTGCATGTGATCGAACGATTGCGTCATATGATTAAGAACCGCATTCGCTTGTCAGAGCGTCAGGTGCGATTGGTGATGAAATTGCTAGACGCCGGGAAAGAACACATCTTGGAAGAAATGGAAGCAGATATCATCAATTTCACAAAAAGTGGTGCTCCCATTCGCCCGCGGACGTTGGGACAAAAGTTGTATATTGACACCATTCGTAGAAATTCCATCACCTTCGGCGTGGGACCGGCGGGCACCGGGAAAACCTACTTGGCTGTAGCTTTGGCGGCCTTTGCCCTTCGCAATCACGACGTGCAGCGGATTATCCTGGTGCGTCCGGCAGTGGAAGCAGGCGAAAAACTGGGTTTCCTTCCCGGTGATATGCAGGAAAAAGTCAATCCCTATCTCAGACCACTTTTTGATGGTTTGCAAGATATGTTTGGGCCCGAAGAATTTATTCGGCTCCAGCAAAAAGGCCAAATCGAAGTGGCGCCGCTGGCCTACATGCGCGGCCGCACACTGGAGAAATCCTTCATCATTCTCGACGAAGCCCAAAATACCACAGTGGAACAAATCAAAATGTTTCTCACCCGCTTAGGTTTCCGTTCCAAAATGGTGATCAACGGAGACGTCACTCAGATCGACCTGCCGCCCAATGTAAAAAGCGGCCTCATCGACGCCCAGCGGGTTCTCCGAAATGTAAAAGACATCGGACAAGTTCACTTCAGCGAAGATGACGTAGTCCGTCACGACTTGGTGGCAGCGATTATTCGGGCCTATGAAGAAGACGGGAAAAGGCAGTGAGAAATGAGAAGTTAGAAATGAGAAATGGTGGAAGGGGCGCAACAAATTATATAGCGCCCCAAATATAATTTAGTGAGTGCTCGTTAATTCGTTTTTTCAATAGAAAGAACTCGGAGTAGTGATTGTTGCTGGTTGTTAGTTGTTTGTTGTTGGGGTCAAACAACCGACAACAAACAACTAACAACAGTGAGCGCACAGGAATCTGCACAATAGCCCAATTTTCTATGCACTTGAATACCAAAATTTTACTACATATATTTAGTAAACATCGGGCGTATGAATTATCGAGCAGCTACTAATTTGAAATATAAAAAATGCGGCGCTTTATAAGTTGTGCGCCGCCACTACCACTCCTCACTCCTAATTCCTCACTCCTAACTTATGAATAAAGCGATTTAAATTGCATTGTTAAAATAAAGGAAAACTTGCTATTTACGGAGGTGTAACTATGGAAATAACCATCAATTATAGTGATATGAAATTTTATAACGAAGAATTGGAAAAACTGATTCACACCGTGCTCACCAAAGGGGCAGAGCTGCAGAAGGTGCCGGAAGATGCGGAAATCAGTGTCCTCATTTGCGATGCCGATACCATTCATGAACTGAATCGGGATTATCGAAATGTAGATGCGCCCACGGACGTTCTCTCCTTTGCACTGAATGAAGGGGAAGACGACGTTCCCGAAGAAGAAACCGAATTGGGCGATATTGTCATCAATCTGGACCGCGCCATTGCCCAGGCAGAAGAATTTGGACATAGCAAGGAAAGAGAAATGGCCTATCTGTCGGTTCACGGTTTCCTTCATATCCTAGGCTATGACCACTACGACCCGGAAGAAAAGAAAGCCATGCGCAAAGCAGAAGAAGACATCCTCTCCGCCTGTGGCCTGACCCGCATTGTGACAGAAGGGGAAATTGAACGGGGCGAAGCATAAGGGGTGACTGGTAGACTAGTGACTGGTGACTAGGAAAATGCGATTCCAGTCACTAGTCACTAGTCACCAGTCACTAAGTGAAAACGCGAGGTGATACGCATGTCTACCCATCATTCCTTCCCCGAATCCGAAGTGCGGAGGCTCTTGCAAGCGGCCTTCGAGGTGCGGAAAAACAGTTATGCCCCCTATTCCAACTATCCTGTAGGCGCAGCGGTGCTGACCGAGAACGGCGACATTTTCACGGGCTGTAATGTGGAAAACGTGTCCTATCCGGCGGGACTATGTGCGGAGAGAAATGCCATCGGCAGTGCCATCGCAGCGGGACAGAGGAAGATGCAAGCCATCGCTATTATCGGAAGTACAGAAACCTACACCATGCCCTGCGGCATCTGCCGACAAGTGATGGCTGAATTTCACATTCCTTACGTGATTTGCGGGAAAAGCCAAAACAATTATCAAATATATGGCATTAAAGATTTATTGCCCTATAGATTCGATAGTCTGGAATAGACTGAAAATAGATCGTTCATATAATGCTATCGGATGTCTATAATAGAGGGGTGAGTATAATATGAAAGAGAAAATAAAGACATATCTCCTTTTTTTACTTGCGGTATTTTTGACACTTGTTTTGATTGCAATAGTTGCGTCAATTTTTATAAGCTTTTTTTAAAATTAACAATATGCCTCAACTATTGTTAATTCATATGTTATGCTTGCGGAAAAGTAAACTGATAAATATTCATTAGTTGCTTTTTGAATTTCTTGAATTCTATCCCTGGTTATTAAACCATAATCCTTGTTTTTACTATGAAGGAGAAAATATGAATTTAGATACCGATTTCCATTCCGGCTTTGTAGCCCTTATCGGTCGACCGAATGTGGGAAAATCCACTTTGATGAATGCCCTCTTGGGAGAAAAAATTTCCATCGTGTCCCACCATGCCCAGACCACAAGAAATAAAATCACCGGCGTGTGGAATGGCAAAAATTCTCAGGTGGTGTTCCTTGATACGCCGGGGATGCACAAACCCCAGAGCAAGTTGGGCGAAGTGATTCGTCAGAATACCATGGATGCCCTGGATGAAGTGGATATGATTGTATTTCTTTGTGCCTGCGATGATCCGCTGGGCGCTGGGGATCGATACATCCTGTCTCTTTTGAAAGATAGAAAAGTGCCAGTTATTTTGGCGCTGTCCAAAATTGATTTGATTTCCAAAGAAGAACTGCTGAAGAAGTTGGTGCAGTATAGTAAAATTTTCAAATTTGCGGAAATTGTGCCGATTTCTTCTAAGACCGGAGAAAATCTGGACACCCTGATGCAAATGATTGAAAAATATTTGCCCCAGGGACCGAAATATTTCCCGGACGACATGGTGACAGACCAGCCAGAAAGAATTATTGTCCAGGAAATCGTCCGCGAGAAATTGCTCCTTCGTACCCGGGAAGAAGTGCCCCACGCCATTGGCGTCTTCACTGAAGAATTTCACGAAAGAGAAAATGGAAAAGTCTACATCCGTTGCACTATTTACGTGGAACGGGAATCACAAAAACGCATTATCATTGGCAAAAAGGGCAGCGTCCTGAAAGAAGCCGGTCAAGAAGCGAGAGAAGAAATTCAAAACCTCATCGGCGCGCCGGTCTTCCTGGACCTCTGGGTCAAAGTCAGCAAAGACTGGAAAAATAAAGATTATATCCTGAGGGAATTGGGGTATAAAGAACACAAATAATGCAGTAGTGCAGTTAGAAGTTAGAAATGGTGGAAGGGGCGCATCAAATTTATATAGCGCCCCAATACTCTTTTTACAAAATGAGGATAGGGAGTGATCGTTAATTCGTCTTTCAATAGGAAGAAAACGGAATGGTGATTGTTGCTGGTTGTTAGTTGTTTGTTGTTGGGGTCAAACAACTGACAACAAACAACTAACAACATGCAGCACATATCGGACGTATAAATTATCGAGTACTCACTAACTCAAACTTCCCACCTAAGAAATATCACTTTTCGTCGATGCAGTCTGACATCAAGCGGTATTTAAATTG
>CAVBRV010000178.1:0-5455 GCA_963597965.1 Paludibacteraceae bacterium
TTATTTCTCCCCCGGAGGGGGCGATGCCCGATGGGCCTATCATTTCAATTTAAATCAATTCAAATACCGCTTGAGGCCAGATTGCATCAGTGGGAAACAATATTTCTACGTTGTGCAGATTCCTTTGTACTCATGGTTGTTAGTTGTTGGAACCAAACAACTAACAACCAACAACTAACAACAAATTTTGTAAAAACTTCTTGCAATTCAAATTAAATCCTGCTATGATAATGCACGTATAATAAATAATTATGGTGACTGGTAGACTAGTGACTGGTGACTGGGAATAGCAATATTTCTAGTCACTAGCTACGAGTCACTAGTCACTGATGAGCAAAAGCAAAGATGGGAAGAAGCTATGAAATTTCTCTAAGAGAGCCGCTGCTGGTGGGAAGGCGGTAGAAAGGAAATAGTAAGTCACCCCGGAGCTGGCAGCGAGAACTGTCCGTGGCGCACGTTACGCGTAGGGAAATTTGATTTCCTACTGAGCGATCATTGTATGATTAATTAGGTGGTACCGCGGAAGCACTCTTTCGTCCTATGTGGATGGAGGAGTTTTTATTTTGTGTATTAGTTGTTGGTTGATGGTTGTTTGTTGTTGGTTTACATCCCGTGTCCATTTTTCTTAATTTAGCAGGAATACAAAGTCTCATTGGTTTAAGGTTTAAGGTTTAAGGGGTATATGATACCTTAAACCCTAAACCAATGGGAGTTTGAAATCTGTACTAATGATATATAAGGACACGGGACATAAACCCAAAACCCAAAACCCAAACAACCAGCAACCATCAACCAACAACAAGTATTTAAACTAGGAGTGAAGCAAATGGCAGACTTAAAAGACCAGGAACTGGGCAAGTATGACCCCAGTGCGATTGAACAGAAATGGTATCAGTATTGGGAAGACCATGGCGTATTCCATGACGAACCGGACCCGGAGAAGGAACCGTATAGCATCGTTCTTCCGCCGCCGAATGTCACTGGGCAGCTGCACATGGGCCATGCGTTGGACAATACTTTACAGGATATTCTCATCCGTTACAAGAGAATGCAGGGCTACAATGTGCTCTGGCTTCCCGGCAAAGACCATGCCGGTATTGCCACCCAGGTGAAGGTAGAAAAGCAGATTGCCGAAGAAGGGCTGAACAAGTACGATTTGGGCCGTGAGAAATTCTTGGACCGCGTATGGCAGTGGAAAGAAAAATACGGCAACCGTATTGGCTTACAGATTCGTCGTCTCGGTTCTTCCTGTGACTGGTCCCGTGAACGTTTCACCATGGACGATATTTGTGCTCGCGCTGTCCGCGAAGTTTTCGTTTCCTTGTATGAAAAAGGTTTGATTTACCAGGGCTTCCGTATCACCAACTGGTGCCCACGTTGTCAGACCGCTCTCTCTGACATTGAAGTAGAACACGAAGATGAAGTGGGCCATCTTTGGTATTTCAACTACCCGATCGTTGGGGAAGAAGGGAAATACATCACCATTGCCACCACTCGTCCAGAAACCATCCCAGGCGATACGGCTGTGGCTGTGAACCCAGAAGATGAACGGTACAAAGATTTGGTGGGCAAAAAAGTGGCTTTGCCTGGCACGGACCGTGAAATCCCGATTATCACCGATGAATACGTAGACATGGCGTATGGTACTGGTTGTGTAAAGATTACCCCAGCCCATGACCCGAACGACTTTGAAGTGGGCCAGCGTCACAACCTGGAAACCATCGTTATCATGAACAAAGATGGTTCCATGAATGAAAAAGCAGGGAAATACTGCGGCATGGACCGTTATGAATGCAGAAAAGCCATCATTGCGGACCTGAAATCGGCTGGCCTTCTGGTGAAGATTGAAGAAACCAAGCATGCTGTGGGCCATTGCTCCCGTTGTAAGACTGTGGTAGAACCAATGACTACGAAGCAGTGGTTTGTCAAGATGAAACCGCTTGCTGGCCCGGCTATGGAAGCTGTCACCTCTGGTAAAACCAAGTTTGTTCCAGAACGTTTCTCCAAGACTTACATCCAGTGGCTTTCCAATATCCATGATTGGTGTATTTCCCGTCAGCTTTGGTGGGGTCATCGTATCCCAGTTTGGTACTGCGACGACTGCGGCGCTGTCAGTGCATCCCGCACCGATTTGACGGAATGCCCGAAGTGCCATAGCAAACACATTCATCAGGACCCAGATGTACTGGATACCTGGTTCTCCTCTGCGCTGTGGCCCTTCTCCACCATGGGCTGGCCGGAACAGACCCCGACTTTGAAACAGTGGTACCCGACATCCACCATGGTGACTGGCTACGATATTATCTTCTTCTGGGTGGCTCGTATGATGTTCATGTCCATGGAATTCATGCATGAAATTCCATTCAAGTATGTCTTCATACACGGCCTTGTTCGCGATTCTCAGGGAAGAAAAATGTCCAAATCTTTGGGCAACGGTATCGATCCATTGGAAGTCATCGAGAAATACGGCGCCGATGCCCTCCGTTTCACCTTGGTCACTGGCAATACCCCAGGCAACGACATGCGTTTCTACTATGAACGAGTAGAAGGAAATAGAAACTTCGCTAACAAACTGTGGAATGCCACCAAGTTCACCTTGATGAACCTGGACGACTACGACAAGGATTTCGTCCCCACCAAAGACCAGCTCACCTTGGCGGATAAGTGGATTCTGGACCGCCTGGCTGCTACCGAAGATTATGTAGGAGCAAACTTGGACAAGTACGAATTGGGCGAAGCCGCTGATTCCATTTACAATTTCGCTTGGAACTATTTCTGCGACTGGTACATCGAAACCGCCAAAGGTCGTCTCTATGGAGAACATAACACAGATAGAAAAGTCACCCAATACGTCCTGGTTTACACCTTGACCCGCATGCTGGCCTTGCTCCATCCGTTCATGCCATTCATCACCGAACACCTCTGGCAGCACCTGCCTCATGAAGGCGAAACACTGGCAAGAGCTCCCTGGCCGAAGGCAGACGATGCTCTCCGTTTCCCGACCGAAGCAGAACAATTCGATCGCATTATGGATGCCATCAAAGCCATCAGAAATATGCGCGCCGAAGCCGGCGTTACTCCGAACAAAGCCTGCCACGTGCAGATCGCTGTTCTTCGTGACGACCTCAAAGATGTTCTGGCAGATAACAAAGAATACTTTGAAAAACTAGGCCATGTAGAAGAAATGAAACTTCTCGTCGCTGACGCTGCAAAACCAGAAAATGCGAACGCTGCTGTAGTCACTGGTTTGGAAGTATACTTGGAACTGAAAGGTCTTATCGACACTGCTAAGGAAAAAGAAAAGATTCAGAAAGCCAAAGCGGCTCTCGAAAAAGACATCGCCCGTACCTCTGGCAAACTGAACAACCAGGGCTTCCTGGCAAAAGCACCAGAAGCGGTGGTTGCCAAGGAAAAAGAAAAACTGGCGACCTTTGAAGAAAAGATGAAGTCTTTGGAAGAACGACTGGCTTTCTTAGCTAAACTGTAATACTGTTGCATCAACTGCAATAAAACAAATACTTGTCTGTGACTGGTAGACTGGTGACTCGTGACTGGAGATTTTAGGATTTCCTAGTCACCAGTCACTTGTCACTAGCTACAAAGAATCAAGTAGGCGGTTTGCAGTAGGCAGTTGGCAGTTAATGAATCATTGGTTGTATTGGAAACTAACAACTAACAACAAACAACCAATAACAAGAAAATAAACTGCTAACTGCCTACTGCTAACTGCTAACTATCATAAGGAGTAAACTATGAATTACGAAGAATCCATTGCCTACTTGGAAGCGGCTGCTTCCTTTGGCATCAAACCAGGACTGGAACGAATCCAGGCGATCTTGGCGAAATTGGACCACCCGGAAACCGCATACAAAGTTATTCACGTCACTGGCACCAATGGTAAAGGCAGCGTGGTGGCCATGATTACCAGCGTGCTGGAAAATGCGACACTCAAAGTGGGACGCTATATTTCCCCACACCTCATCGACTACACCGAACGAATCTATGTGGGTGGACACGATATTTCTAAAGAAGACTTTGCCGAAGCCGCAACCACCATTCGAGAAGCAGCAGAAGCCTGCATCGCCGAAGGCGTAGAAGCACCGACGGAATTTGAACTCTTGACTGCTATGGCGTTCTGGTATTTCCGCAAGCAGAAAGTAGATTATGCGGTCATGGAAGTGGGCATGGGCGGTCTGTACGATTCCACCAACGTCATGGTACCGGTGGTGTCCGTCATCACCAATGTAGCCATGGACCATGAAAAATACTTGGGAAAAAATTTGGAAGAAATCGCTCATCAAAAAGCAGGCATCATCAAAGAAGGAGTGCCCGTGGTCACCGCAGCCCAGCACGTGCCGTTGAAGCAGCTGAAGAAAGAAGCTCACGAAAAGAAAGCTCGCCTCTATTTCTACGGACGGGACTTTGAAATTGACAGCCGCAGCAAGTACGGCCCGGGTCAAGTGGTGGTAGTGAAGAGAAAAGACATGCCCAAAGATTTGGAAAATTGCATGCTCTTCGTGCCATTCGTTGGCGCTCACCAGGCAGTCAATGCAGCGGTAGCCACCATGGCATTGACTATCATTATGAAACAGGATGACCGGGTCAATGAAAACGACCTCCGCGAAGGCTTAGCAAGAGCCCAGTGGAAAGGCCGCTTTGAAATCCATACCATCGGAGGAAAGACCTACGTCATGGATGGCGCCCACAATCCGGCGGGCGCAGAAGCGCTGAAAGAAGCGCTGGAAGAACAATATCCAGACAAGCGCCGCGTCTTCGTTTTCACTTCTTTGCAGGACAAAGACACCGAAACGGTCATTCAGCTCCTCATTCGTAAAGGGGATGTAGCATTCCTTTGCCCCGCACCCACACCGAGAAGCAGAAAACCGGAAAACATTGCAAAGATGATCGATGAACAGAAAATTGCAGCCGAACTTCACACCGAAAGTTCTGTCACCGATGCCCTGGAAGATGCCACCCAGGCTGCAGGAGACAATGACGTCATCATCATTTGTGGCTCTCTCTACATTTTGGGAGAGACCATGAAGTGGATGGCGGAGAAGCAGTAGGCTGTTTTTAGTAGGCAGTTAGCTGTTGGCAGTAGGCAGTATGAAAAAGGCGGTTTCGCTAGAATTTAGATTCTGGTGAAACCGCTTTTTTTAGTGAGAAGTTAGAAGTGGAGGTGGCGGCGCATAGAATTTGAAAGCGCCGCGGATGTTTTGTAAAGGTTATGATTGTGCCATGGACTTTTGGGTTCAGGATGCGCAAAAACTGTTAGAGTTAAGGGTATAAAAGGTTATTTTTTACACTTCCCACCCGTAAAATGGTGATTTATTTCGATGTTATCAAAGAAATAAGGATTTGCGGTAGCATCACTAGCGTCATTTCGACCGATCGTATTTGCACAAAGTGATGATGCAGAAATAAATAGATTTGTGTCCCTGAGTGGAGAAATCTC
>CAVBRV010000179.1:0-5372 GCA_963597965.1 Paludibacteraceae bacterium
CCAGTCACTAGTCACCAGTCACTAGTCACCAGTCACTAGTCACCAGTCACTAGTCTACCACTCACTTCCCCGCAAGCTGCTTCTCTATCTTCTCCAACGCCATTTCCAACGTATGCCATCCCAAAGTCGCACATTTCACTCGGACTGGCATCTGAGAAATATCTTTCAGCGTAATGGCTGCTTCCAATTCTTCCAGCTGGCTTTCGTCCATCACTTTACCCCGAATCATATCAAGGAAGAGACGGCACAGGCGAAGTGCTTCTTCTACAGTACGATCTTGCAAAAGTTCTGCCATCATAGCCGTGGATGCCTGACTGATGGCGCAACCGCTGCCGGTGTAAGCCAAATCTTTGATAACGCCCTTTTCGATTTTCACTTCGATATCAATGTCATCGCCGCAGCTGGGATTGTGACCGTGTTCGTGAACTGTCGGATTTTCGATTTTCCGCTTATTGGTTCTGTCCTTGTTGTATTCCAGAATCAAATCGGTGTATAGCTGTTTCAGTTCCATCAGTCATCATACCCCATTACTTTTCTAACGTCCTTCAGTTTGTCCAGGAAATAGTCCACTTCTTCTTCCGTATTGTAGAAATAGAAGCTAGCCCGGCAGGACGCATTGATGCCCAGGTAAATATGGAGCGGCTGGGCACAGTGATGTCCGGTGCGAATACAAATACCTTCGGCAGAAAGAATCTGTGCTACATCGTGAGGATGAACGCCTTCTACTTCAAAGGCCACGAGCCCTTCTTTTTCTTCTGGATTGGTAGGTCCGATGATGTGGATGAAAGGCAATTTCTTCATGCCTTCCAGACAGCGGGTCACCAATTTCTTTTCCTGAGCCCGAATTTCATCGAAACCAATGGCCTGTACATACTTGATAGCCGCTACCAGGCTGACTGCCCCTTCTACATACTGGGTGCCTGCTTCAAATTTCGCTGGCAGTTCGGCGTAAGTGGTTTCCTGTTCGTGCACGTCTTCAATCATGTCGCCCCCCATGAGGAACGGTTCCATGTCGTTTAAGAGTTCTTCCTTGCCATAGAGAACGCCAATGCCCCCCATGGAGCACATTTTGTGTCCAGAGAAAGCAAAGAAATCACAATCCAAGTCCTGTACATCCACTTTCTTGTGTGGCGTGGACTGAGCCCCATCGAGCACCACAATGGCACCATGGGCATGGGCACGCTGGATGAGCGGTTTCGGATCGAAGTCAATGCCTAGTACATTGGACACTTCGGCGAAAGCAAAGAGTTTCACTCGTGGGTCATCGATTTTTTTCAGTTCTTCTTCCGGGAAATGACCAGTCTTCTTGTCTACGTAAATGTAGTCCAAGGTGGCCCCGGTCTTTTCCGCTACTCGCTGCCAAGTCACCAGGTTGGAATGGTGTTCCGCAATGGTGATTAAGATGTGGTCGCCTTTCTTTAGATGGGTTTCCCCATAGGAACGCGCCACCAGGTTCAGCGATTCCGATGTATTTCTTGTATAAATGATTTCCTTTTCACTTCTGGCATGAATGAAGTCCTTCACTACCGTCTTAGAAGTATCATAGGCTTCCGAGGCGGAAATAGCAAAGATGTGGGCCCCTCTGTGCGGATTGCCATTGTCATGGGTCACATAATCCATGACCGCTTGTACCACAGGGAGCGGCCGCTGGGTGGTGGCTGCATTGTCGAAATACACAATGCGGTGCCCATGGACCTTCGTTTCCAGAATAGGGAAATCTTTTCGGATTAAGTCACTATTCATAATATTTGTGTTAACTCCTTTATTTTATAGGGATTAGGGACTAGGGATTGGGGATTAGGAAAACCGTTATTAAGTTTCCTAATCCCTAGCTACTAATCCCTAATCCCTAAAATTACTTATCCAGCTTTTCTCTAACAGCTGATACTACTTCTTCTCGCACCGTTTCGTCCATTTCATCAATAATCGGTCGAATAAGCGCTTCTATCACGATGCGTCTAGCTTCTTCTTTCGAGAAACCACGGCTCATGAGAAAATAGATGGTATTTTCATCCAGCTGTCCTGCACTGGAGGCATGATTTCCTTGCACGTTATCTTCGGTACAAAGAAGCAGAGGCAAGGAAATATTCTTAGTCTTTGGGTCCAGTTGGATCGCATAATCTCCTTCGTCCCCTACCGAACCACTGCAGCCCCGTTTGAAATCTAAGGTGCCACGGAAAATCTTTTTCGACTCATCGGAAAGAGCCCCTTTCACGTCGATTTCTGCTTTGGTTTCTTCCCCCACATGGTCGATGTGATAGAAAAGATCCAAGTGCTGCGTGCCGGTCGCTGCATACACCGCTTTTTCCACCATTTCCGATTTCTTTCCTAAGAGCTTCCCGTAGCTATGGACGATGATTTTTTCACCAGATAGTTCAGCTCCGGTGAAATGAGCTTTCGCCCCGTCTGCCAGGACGATATGCCGCTGGTCATAGACGGTGGTCTTTGCATGGCCCTGTTCCAAGGTAGAAACGGTGAGTGTTGCCTGCTTGGCTAGTTCGTAGTATGCGGCGTGAAGACAAGTTCCTTCTTGATCCGCTCCCTTCACACGCCATACCAATGATAAGGACGCACCTTTTCCGATATGAAATAGAAATTGTCCCGCAAAGTGTGGACGAACTTGTAAGGTAATCGTCAAAGACGCCTTTTGCCCTTCAGGAATCTGAATGGTATACCCCTGCCCCGCCTCGCAAGCAGCCACCGTTTCTTTGGAAGCCCCATCGAACTCGGCAGGTAAGCTGCCCCCTTCGGTGACATAGGTCGTATCAGAGAAAACAACTTCTCCTGTTTCCGTAGGTGCTTCAAAATCCAGCAGCGTGTCATTGGTGTGTAAATACCGGTATGTAAGAAGTGGCAACCGGTTGACTCGTATTTCTTCCATGATGCCCTCCTTATCCTATAGCGCCTTCAAATTCCAAATCAATGAGGCGGTTCATTTCGACCGCATATTCCAATGGCAAGGCTTTGGAAATTGGTTCCGCAAAGCCCCGTACCAACATGGCCTTCGCATCTTCTTCCGTAAGGCCCCGGCTCATGAGGTAGTAAATGTCTTCGTCTGGGATGCGGCCAATCTTCGCTTCGTGTCCCAAATCGATGTCATCATTTTCGATGATAATATCTGGAATGGTGTCGGAGCGAGATTCATTATCCAGCATCAGCGATTCGCAGCTGATAGAGCCTTTGGTACCAGTCGCTTTCGGACCGATGTAAACCACGCCACGATAGATAGCGGTACCGCCAGCTTTAGAAATAGACTTGGAATTGATGGTCATGGACGTATTCTTGCCCAGTGCTTCCACTTTGGAACCAGTATCCAAGAACTGTCCCTTGCCGGCAAAGGTAATGCCCGTAAATTCGCAAGTGGACCGATCCCCTTTGAGTACCGTGTCTGGATAGAGACAAGATGTATGGGAGCCAAAGGAACCGGACACCCAAATCATATGTCCATCTTCTTCCACCAAAGATTTCTTGGTGTTCAAGTTGTACATATTCTTCGACCAGTTTTCAATGGTAGAGTACCGCAACGTCGCCCCTTTTTTCACGAAAAGTTCGACAGCCCCGGCATGGAGATTAGCTACGTTGTACCGCGGTGCACTGCATCCTTCGATGAAGTGGCAATCCGCCCCTTCTTCTACAATAATCAAAGTATGTTCAAACTGCCCAGCTCCTGGTGCATTCAAGCGAAAATAACTCTGCAGCGGCATGCGCACATGCACGCCTTTTGGTACATACACAAAAGAACCACCCGACCAGACCGCATAATGAAGGGCCGCAAATTTATGATAATTCGGCGTGATGAGTTTCCCGAAATACGGCTGGATGAGTTCTGGATATTTCTTGACCGCCGTCTCGAAATCCACGTAAATGACACCCTGTTCCTCCAATTCCTTCTGGATATTGTGGTACACCACTTCCGAATCATACTGGGCGCCCACACCAGCCAAAGATTTCTTTTCTGCCTCTGGAATCCCCAGTCGGTCAAAGGTATCACGGATATTTTCCGGCAAATCTTCCCAGCTGGCTTTCATATCTGTCTTCGGCCGCACATAGGTATCGATGTGGGTCATATCCAATTCAGAAATATCAGGCCCCCATGGCGGAAAGTCCAATTTATTATAGATAGCCAAGGCTTGGAGACGCTTCTCTAGCATCCATTCCGGTTCTTCTTTCTTCGCAGAAATTTCACGGATAATGTCTTCCGTCAGTCCTGTATCGGCTTTGTAAGAAAATTCCACCTTGTCCTTGATGTCGTAAATGCTGCGATTGATGTCATCCACCTGGCTTTTTACTTTTTCCTCAGCCATGGTTACACCTCGCTGCGGTACGCATCAAATCCATTGGTTTCGATTTCATCCACCAGTTCTGGGCCGCCTTCTTTGACAATCTTGCCATCGATGAGGACATGTACAAATTCTGGGGTGATGAATTTCAAAATCTGGTTCAAATGGGTAATGATGAGAATCGCATTGTTTTCATTGTGGTATTCGGAAATATTTTGGGAAACGATACGAACCGCATCCACATCGAGCCCCGAATCAGTTTCATCCAGCATCGCCAGCTTCGGGTCCAGGATCCGCATCTGGAGAATTTCACTCTTCTTCCGTTCCCCACCGGAGAACCCATCATTGAGATAGCGGTCCGCATAGGACGGGTCCATGGCTAAATCTTCCATGCGAGACTTCATGAGACGCTTGAAAGGAAATAGGCGCTGCTGTTTCCCAGAAATGGTAGCTTTTGCAGTACGGATGAAATTTTCCGTGGTAATGCCTGCCACAGAAATCGGATTTTGGAAAGAAAGGAAAATACCGAGCTTCGCTCTTTTATCCACGGAAAGAGTGGTAATGTCTTCTCCTTCAAAATATATGTGTCCCTCAGCAATCTGGTAGACTGGATTTCCCATGATGGCGTGAAGCAGCGTCGACTTGCCTGCCCCGTTGACGCCCATAATGACATGGACTTCTCCCGTATTCACGGTGAGGTTAATGCCGTGAAGGAGCTCTTTTCCACCTACCGATACGTGGAGATTCTCCACGCGTAGTAATTCACTCATGTGATCACCTCATATTATATTGTAACCTGTACGCACTTTTAGGTGTATACAATTAAAATCTTATTTCATTATATTCGATTTGCATGCGTATTACAAGACTCTAGGGAATTGGATGGGCTAACAAATCTTTGAAAGGTTATGATTCTACCGTGTTGGATTGTCAAACTAAGAGAAGATATCGCTACCATCAAGGTTATAAAGGGTTATGTTTCTGTTACATGGTGGCTGCTCGTTAATTCATTTTTCAATAGCAAGAAACCGGATTAGCGATTGTTGCTGGTTGTTAGTTGTTTGTTGTTGGGATCAAACAACCGACAACAAA
>CAVBRV010000180.1:0-5354 GCA_963597965.1 Paludibacteraceae bacterium
TTCACTGCATGTATTCAGTAAACATCGGGCGTGTGAATTATCGAGCACCCACTAATTAGGACTTAAAAAAGTAAATCAGCAAATGCACCATTTTTTATGGTCTTATTTATCTACTTTTGCTATACTGTATATAATTTGAATTTTATTTCTAATTGTACAATTTTTAATACTTCTCATGCATAGATCTAAATCGGTATCTATGACTGTTAGACTGTTAGACTGTTGGATTAGATTGCAATTTTCCTAGTCACTAGTCCCCAGTCACCAGCTACTCTCTTGAACGAGGTGATCCATTTGTCCAAAGACTACCTAGTTACCTGGAATCATGTTTCCGTCTACTACGATGACTTCTGTGCCTTACAAGACGTAACCATGACGGCAAAGCCTGGTGATTTCATTGCACTCATGGGGGCCAACGGAGCGGGAAAGAGTACGTTTCTCAATACGCTCATGGGATTACTGGAGCCGAAAGAAGGCTCGATTGACTTCAACGAAACCTATATTTCCACCAAGAATCCTATGTCTTCGATTGGCTATTCTTCTCAAAAGGTCATTGTTGACTGGTACCTCAATGTTTGGGACAATGTATACTTAGGTGCCGCTTTAGCGGGGAAAAGTGGAAAAGAAGCCAAAGCTATGACAGCGAAAGCATTGGAGCGAGTGGTCTTGACGGAGAAGGCCAAGAAAGGGGTTACGGAATTATCTGGCGGGCAGCAGCAACGAGTACAAATTGGTCGTGCCATCGTACATGAACCGTTTTTCTATGTACTCGATGAACCTACCGCTGGACTAGACCCAGATATTGCAGAAAAATTTTTCGCCTTTTTGCAAGAAGAACACAAAAAAGGCAAGACTATCATCGTTTCTTCCCATGATTTGTACTTGTTAGAAAAATATTGCAATAAACTCTTGTATCTGGAAAAAGGAAAAATGAAATACTGGGGCTCCATGCAAGATTTCTTACAGCAGTATCACCGGGTGGTCCTGTACCAAGTCACGGTCGCAAATGAAAAGGAGTTACCTGATACATCTGCTTCTTACACCCATTTCACTTTCAGCCAAGAAGAAACAGACTCTCCCTCCTCTTTCATTATTTGCTTAAAAGAAGGCCACACTTTATCTCAAGCCTTGATGGAACTGGCCCCTCTTTGCGACATCCAGGAATTTCATATGGTCCAGGAAAGTGGACTTCGAGATTTCTTTGTCCATCAAGGAGAGGAGGCGTGAATATGAGCCCATCCACATTCCGCCACCACGCTCGTTTCAATCAGGCCGCCGTCTGGGCTTTAGCCAAAGTCGAATTTCATGCCTTTTGGGACACGCGGTTCATGCTTCTTTCTGAAATCATGATGCCCTTTCTGTACTTTCTTTTCATTGCCATTCCTCTGTCTCGCACCATTGGAAATGTGCCCTTTGAGGGAAACTGGATTCCTTACCCAAATTACGTCTTAGTCGGACTACTTGCCATGAATATGATGCAGCAAATGACCCGTGTCATTTATCGTATGGCGGTGGACAGGCAATATGATTTTTTCGCGCTCAAAATGGAAAGTGGTGTTTCTCCTTTGAGCTATCTATGTCTCATGAGCATCAGTTCTCTCATGGGCTATACCATCCAAGGCCTTGTTTTTTATCTACTCAATCTTTGCTTTGGATTGGCTATGCCTGGGAACACATTCCTTTTGCTTTGGTTTGTCGGATTGATCGGCTTTTTCTTTTGGGCGGGCATCGCTTCCCTCATCACCATGCATATCAATGATTTTCAAACACGAGATGCGGTGGTTTCTTTTGTCATCATGCCCCTCTCTTTTAGTGCTCCCGCCTTTTATGTATTGCAGGATGCACCTAGTCTGATTCGGTACTTGGCTTTTTGTAATCCTCTAACCTATCAGCTAACAGCCTTGCGGGAAGCCGCTTTTACCACTCTCCAATTCTCCACGCTTTCCTTGGTCATCCTGTGCAGTTTGCTTTCTATTGCCATAGCCACCTGGGCAATTCACCGTTCCTCCTTGCTTGTCACGAAGGGAGGCGGTTTCTAATGGCTCCTTCAGAGTTCAGACAAAAAGCCCATTACAACTGGCAAGGTGCCTCTGCTTTACTTTCTTTGGAATGGCGCCGCTTTTGGACACAAAAATGGTCTCTCTTTGCCAATCTATTAACGCCCCTTCTATACTTTTTCTTCATCATTACTGCACTAGCTCCTATGATGGGCCGCCTCGTAATGACTGACTATTCTGTAGGCTACGCCGAATATGCTTTGGTGGGTCTCATGGCAATGAATCTCATCGGTCAGATGGGGAAAACCATGTATCAAATTTCTAGCGAGAGGAAATATGGATTCTTCGCTATGCATATGCAAAGCGGCATCCGCCCCTTGCTTTATCTGCTATTAAAAGGCACGGCCTCGGTTTGGGGCTTTTTATTTCAATCCCTCTGCTTTCTCCTTCTGATTTTTCTTTTTCAAATTCACATTTCCCTCTACCAATTTGGCCTTTTGTGCCTCATGGGACTGGCTTCTCTCTATTTTTGGATTGGCTTCGGAGCCATTATGTCCCTATTTACAGGAAATGGGATGACAAGAAACTTGGTCCTCAATTTTTTCATGATGTTCCTCACCTTCAGTGCTCCTTTTTTCTACGCCTATGAAGATGCACCTCTGCTTGTGCAATACCTATCTCGGATCAATCCCATGACCTACCAGCTACACGCCATGCGAGAAGCCGCTTTTGCTTCTATTTCCTGGTCTTCCGTAGGGTATCTTTGTTTTTTCAGTCTACTCTCCATGACGATTGCTACTTTCATCACTAGCCATATTCCTCTAACAGAAAAAGGGGACTAGTAATGATATGTGCTATCCTGCAAATACCTTTACACACACTGTTGTTGGTTGTTGGTTGTTTGGAATCAGACAACTAACAACAGTGTGTACTCTAGTTTCCTGCTATTGAAAATTTAAATAAACGAGCCACTCCACTTGTATTTCTAACTTTCCTTTCATGTTGTATAATAAAGAAAAACTAGTGATACTTTCGGTGCCCTGCTCATCCTAGTCACCAGTCACGAGTCACTAGTCACCTGTTTATCCACAAAAAGGAGGCATATTATGGACACCATTCATATTAACTTAGAAAAAGACTCTTATGATATTACCATCGACAGCGGACTGATTCGCCGGGCGGGGCCTTCTATGGCTACCCTCACCGGGGCTGGCAAGGCGGTGATTATTACGGAAGACGGCATTGACCGTCTCTATGGCATGGATTTGGTGAAATCTTTGGAATCCGCCGGTCTTCGTACCCAGATGATGGTGGTGCCTTCCAGTGAGAAATCCCGGTCCCTTTCGGTGGTCAATCGCATTTACGGCGCCCTGGTGGATTTCGGTCTGGGCAGTGATGATGTGCTCATCGCCTTGGGCGGTCGTATCGTGGGGGACGTGACCGGATTTGTGGCAGCCACCTACCATCGCGGCATTCAATACATCCAATTTCCAACCTCCGTACTGTCCCAGATCGGCAGTGCCATTGGCGGGAAAATTACCTTGGACATTGCAGCTGGGAAAAATTTGGTCGGCACCTTCTACCAGCCCAAAGCAGTCTACATCGACCCGGGCATGGCAAAAACGCTTCCGCGCCAGTATTTGCACAATGGCTTAGGGGAAGCGGTGAAATTGGGCTGTGTAGCGGATAAAGGACTTTTTGAGCTCTTTGAAGCAGCCAACAGCGATATGGAACTTCTTCGTGTGCTGCCAGAAATCATCCGCCGCTGCGTGACCATCAAAGCTCATTTCGTAGAAATCGATCCCTTGGACCAGGGCAAGCGCCGTCTCTTGGACTTCGGCCACACCATCGGCGGGGCCATTGAAAAGTGCTATCGCTACAACGATGACAAAATCACCCACGGCGAAGCCACGGCTATCGGCATGTACATGGTGACCAAACGGGCAGAAATGCTGGGCCTTACCCAAGAAGGCACCACGGCCCGCCTGGAATATGTATTGAAATCGCTATCTCTTCCTACGTCCACCAAGATTTCCAAAGACATCCTCTCCGCTGCGCTTGAAAAGGATAAACGCATCAAGGCTGGTGCTATCGATTTACCGCTCATCAAGGAAATTGGGGATGGATTCTTGGAGCATATTTCGGTAGAGGAATTGAAGAAATATGTGCGATGAGGAATGACAGGTTGCACAGGTCTCTCAGGCTTCTCAGGTTTCTTAGGTTCTGTTGGTGGCGTTTATGATTGGTGTCTCATGGTAGTGGAGCCACTATCATAAGGTTCTGGTAGTGTTGTTACCATTCGTTATTCATTGCAATGACACCGCTGTCATAGGGTTCTGATGGTATTGCTACCATTTGTGTCTCATTGTAATGGTCTAGGTTCTCATAGGGTTCTGGTAGCATCGTTATCGTTTGTGACTCATTACGATAACTCCCGCGGTCATAAGGTTCTATAAGGTTCTAATCATAAGCGAAGTATAACAAAAGAGGCTAGAAATTTTCCATTGAGAATTTCTAGCCTCTTTTGTTATGAGCTAATTGATATGTTTTTTCTCACACTCACTCGAGAGAAGTAATCAGCATGCATACTTTTGAAACGTTGTCTTTAATGATAGCTTTCAGCTTGCTGATTGCCTTGATTATCACAGCTTGCAAAAGTAAGTCCATGAAAAAAGCCACCTGGCCTAGGAAATATCAACTATCTCTTTTTCTATGGGTATTATAGCAAATGGAAAAATGATTGGCAAGGTACTTTTCAGTTAGCGGATACTCGATAATTCATATGCCCGATGTTTACTGAATATATACAATGAAATTTTGTCATTCAAGCGCATAGAAATACGGGCTATTGTGCAGATTCCTGTGCACTCACTGTTGTTAGTTGTTTGTTGTCGGTTGTTTGGCCCCAACAACAAACAACTAACAACCAGCAACAATCGCTAATCCGGTTTCTTGCTATTGAAAAATGAATTAACGAGCAGCCACTAGTTAGCAGTAGGTAGTATCGCAGTATCCTATCCCTGATCGTCATTTCGACCGATGGGATTAGTGCGAAAAGAATGTATTGGACCAAGCGACTATATTAGGCAAAAGTGGAGAAATCTTGTGGGATTAGCGTTGCTTTTGATAGTGTCTCAAGATTTCTCCACTTTTGTCTAACATAGTCGCAGAAAAGCGATAGAATCATCAAGCACAAATCCCATCGGTCGAAATGACGATCAGAGATAAGATACTGCCTACCGCCTACTGCTAACTGCCTACTATTCCCCCTAGTCACCAGTCACCAGTCACCAGTCACCAGTCACCAGTCACCAGTCACCAGTCACCAGTCACCAGTCACCAGTCACCAGTCACCAA
>CAVBRV010000181.1:0-5249 GCA_963597965.1 Paludibacteraceae bacterium
TTGAATAAAAATTCAAGAATCATTTCAAATAACGATTAAATCAGTGTTTCCTTAATGATATGCACAATCCTTTAAAAACGGCGATTGACATTGTAAGAACACTGTCATACAATAAGAACGGAGGAGGCGATAGTATGACACAAGCAACGATTAGCATTCGGATTGATCCCCATTTGAAAAATGACTTTGACAAGGTTTGCAATGAATTGGGATTAACCATGAGTACAGCGATTATTATGCTGGCAAAGAAAATGACTCGTGAGAAACGTGTGCCTTTTGACGTGTCTATGGATCCATTCTATTCGGAAGAAAATATGAAACGCCTTCGCGCTTCTATTGCACAGATGGAACAAACGGGTGGCACAGTTCATGAGGTTCCAACAGATGATTAAAGCATGGACGGATGAAGCTTGGGAAGATTTTGAATATTGGCTTAAAATGGACAAGAAAACGCTGAAGAAAATCCTTTTATTGCTGAAAGATATAGAAAGAAATGGCTATGAAGGGATTGGTAAACCAGAACGGCTTAGTGGTGACTTATCGAACTATTGGAGTAGACGAATTGACCATGCTAATCGAATTGTCTATAGGATTGATGAAGATATATTAAAAATTGTCCAGTGCGGTTCACATTATCGAGATAAATAAAATCAGTTCATAAAAGGGTTATGTGTATTTTCGTTATACGCATAACCCTTTTTAACCTTGAAAGTGGCGGATGTATCTTTATGATTGGCTTAGCGATGTTTGAAATTATAACCTGCCCGAAGGGCTAACCTTTATAGTCATGCGCCGCCACCACCACTCCTCACTCCTAATTCCTCACTCCTAACTATTTTCCTAGCGAGCCTTTAGTATTCTATGATATACTATCCCAATACGACTCTTATAGTATGGTGACTCGTGACTGGTGACTAGTGACTGGGCAAATATTTCCCTAGTCACCAGTCACTAGTCCCTAGTCACTCAGCAAAAGTAGAATGGGAGGAAGTTATGAGTCAAGAAAAAGAAGTCCGTTTGGAGGATGTGGAAAACGGCAAGAAAGCGCTTGACGAAAAAGCGCGGAAGATGCTGGAGGAGAAAGACGCCGATTCCCGCATGCGTATTTACGAAGGGCCCCTAGGCAAAGCACTGATTGCCTTGCTTTGCGTGTGGACCGCCTTTCAGCTCTATTTCACCACGCTGGGCGCCATCAGTGCCATCAATTTGCGTGCCATCCATTGTATTTTCCTTTTATTATTTACCTTTTTATTATTTCCGACCTACAAGAAGGAAAAACGGAGACGGAAAATCCCGCCCCTTTGGGACTGGTTTTTCATTCTGGGATCCATCGGTTCCTTTACGTACCTGATTTTGAATTACACCCGCATCGCCCAGACCGGCGGTCGTATCAATGACCTGGAAGTGGGGATTGCGTTGGTAGCGATTGTGTGTGTCTTTGAGGCGGCTCGTCGAGCTTCTGGAAATTTGGCGATTCTAGCCGCTGTATTTCTGGCGTACAACTGGTTTGGCGCCTACTTGCCGGGCTATTTCGGGCACAATGGGTTCACCTTGAAACGAGTGCTCATCACCCAGTTCTGGGGCACCCAGGGCGTGCTGGGTACCGGGATTGGCGTTTCCGCTACTTATATTTTCCTGTTCGTCGTGTTCGGTGCTTTTTTGAAACACAGCGGCTTCTCGAAATTTATCAATGATTTTTCCCTGACCCTGGTGGGCCGTACTTCCGGCGGCCCCGCGAAAGTGGCAGTCATTGCGTCGGGCCTCATGGGCATGATCAATGGGTCTGCTATTGCCAACGTAGCCACCACTGGTACCATCACCATCCCACTCATGAAGCGCACGGGCTACAAAAAAGAATTTGCCGGCGCCGTCGAAGCCGTGGCTTCCACTGGTGGGCAGTTCACCCCACCCATCATGGGCGCCGTGGGTTTCGTGATGGCAGAATTTCTGAATCTGTCCTATACCTATGTGGCTTTGGCGTCGATTACGCCCGCACTGCTCTACTATGCTGGACTGCTGCTAGCTGTACATTTTGAAGCGAAACGTCTGGGGCTCTCTGGGATTGCGAAGGAAAATATTCCAGACGCCATGAAAGTCATCAAAGAACAGGGCCACTTGGTATTGCCACTGGTCAGCCTCATTGGGCTCATGTTCGCTGGTTTCACTCCGCTCTATGCGGCTGTTATTTCCATCTTCGTCACCGTCGGTGCTAGCTGGCTTCGCAAAGACACCCGCATGGGAGCTGACAAAATTCTCGAAGCCGTGGTAGAAGGCGCGAAAAGTGCGATTTCCGTGGGCGTTTGCTGCGTCATCATCGGCATCATCATCGGCACCGTCACCCTGACTTCCATGGGGCTCAACATGGGCTACCTCATTCTTTCGGTGGTGCAGGATAATAACATTTACCTGGCGGGCTTCCTGGTCATGATCATGTCCGCCATTCTCGGCATGGGTGTTCCGGGCGTGGCTGCTTACGTCATCGTGCAGGCCGTGGCTGTACCAGTGCTCATCAAAGCCGGCGCTATTCCCCTCATTGCGCACCTGTTCTGCTTGATTTATGCGTGCCTGTCGAACATCACCCCGCCAGTGGCTATGTCCGCTTACGTGGCGTCGGGCATTGCCGATTCGGACCAGACGAAAACCGGCCTCTGGGCCGTGCGTCTGGGGCTGATTGGATTTATTATTCCTTTCTTCTTCTTGGATAATCCAGTGCTTCTCATCGGCGTGGACAAAACAGCTACCATCTGGGCGTCCTGCTGGGCCATCTTCACCGCCCTCATCGGCACCTTCGCTCTGGTGGCCGGCTTGGAAGGTTGGATTCTCAAGAAAGCCAGCGTCATCGAACGTATCATCCTCATCGCCGTTTCCCCGCTGCTCCTCTTCCCCGGCACCATGACCGACATCATCGGCGTCGCTGGGATTACAGCCGTTTGTGTATGGCAATATATGAAGAAATAGCGGGTATTGGAAATAGTGCGTAATGCGAAGTGCGTAGTGCGTAATGGCGGAAGGGGCGCACAAAATTTGGAAGCGCCCCAATGCCCCTTTTATATAAAAAGAACCCGGAAGAAAATGATTCTTTGTCTTCCGAGTTCTTTTTTTATATAAATTTGCGGCGCTATATGAATTGATGCGCCGCTACCATCATTACGCACTACGCACTACGCATTACGCACTATTTTTATAATTGTGTTATCATAATCACAACAACATTCCCAGGAGGTAAATCATGCTAGCGAAAACATGCGGTCCTTTATTGAAACAGCTCAACGACGTACTGACGAAAAAAGTGAACAACGAACTCCGAAGCGAAGGGCTCACCATGACGCAAATGCGGGTGTTGGTGATTTTGGATGGAGAAACCGAAAAGAAAGCGCCCCTGAAAGAAATCGAACGGCAGCTGGCGGTGGCGCAATCGACGGTGGTGGGCATTTGCCATCGCCTGGCGGAGAAACATTTTATTTCCTACCTGCCTGCCCCAGGAAATAGAAGGGCCAAGTGGATCCAGCTCACCGAAGCGGGCCAAGAAAAATGCAACATCGCCTACCAACACATGCACGACACCGAAGCCCAACTCCTCGGCGGGATGAATGAAAGGGAAAAGAGAGAGTTCTATCGGCTCTTGGAAATGGCATTGGATAATGTTAGGTGACTAGTGACTGGTAGACTGGTGACTGGTGACTAGTGACTGGGAAAAGGGATTAGGAAAATAAGTTTACACATTATTTATCGCCCCCATTGGGGGAGATGCCGAAGGCAGAGGGGGCTGCACTAGCGGTATGAAAACAAATGTTATTCAAACCATAATGGTGTAACTTCCACCATAACAAAAAGCATGCATAAATTCTCATCATATAGTATAATAAGAACAATGTAATCGACACAGGCCATGCATCTGTGCCGGAGGATAGAAGAATAGAAGGAAAAGAGAGGTAAAATCTTATGCAGAAAAAATGGAAAAAACTCGCAGCCGCTACACTGACCGCTTTGGTTATGACCGGCGTTTTGGCAGGATGTGGCGATGACAAAAAAGCAGACGGCGCTGCCAAACCCGCTGCTGGACAAACCATCAAAATCAATTTCCCCACCGCTGGTGCTTCTGGCGCTCTTTATGCAGTAGGTGCCGCTATCACCAACATGTGGAGCAGCAACGTGCCCGGCGTGCAGGCTTCCAGCCAGGCATCGGCCGGCGGTATTGCCAATCTGAACATGGTCTCCGAAGGAGAAGCGCAAGTTTCCATCGCTATTTCCTCCAATGTCTACCAGTGCTTGAACGGTACCGATAGCTTCAAAGACCATCCCTACAAAGACCTGAAAGCCATTGGCGGCCTGTACCTGAACCCGAACCAGGTGGTGGCAACCGCCAACTCTGGCATTAACTCCCTGAAAGACGTGAAAGGGAAACACTTCGCCGTGGCATCCGCGGGCTCTTCCGTATACAACGAATGCGAGACCCATTTCACCACTGCAGGCCTCTCTTTCCCTGACGACATCAAAGCCGAATACATCACCTTCACCGACGCAGCCGACATGCTGCAGAACGGTTCCATCGACGGTGCCTGGATCATGTCCGGTGCCCCCGCTTCCGCTGTCACCCAGGCCCTGACCGGCGGTGCTCACCTGGTTGAAATCGACGACAACTTGATCAAAGAATTGAAAGCCAAGTACCCCTGGTACACCAGCTACACCATCAAAGCTGGCACCTATCCGAATCAGGACAAAGACGTAAAGACCTCGGCCATCAAGATGGTCATGTTCTGCCGCGGCGACCTGCCGGAAGATGTGGTCTACCAGCTCACCAAGACCTTGTGGGAACACATGGATGAACTGGGACAGTCCCAGAAGAACCTGAAAGGCCTCACCGCAGAAAACGCAGTGAAAGACATCGCCGACATCCCCCTCCATCCCGGTGCTGCCAAGTACTATAAGGAAATTGGGGTATTGAAATAATATAGTGACTCGTGACTGGTGACTAGGAAAGAAAATGCGGTTCCAGTCACGAGTTACCAGTCTGCTAGTCAACGATAAAAGGAAAAGGGTATAAAGGGTTATGCATGAGCGCATGATTCTTTATGCCCTTTTTGGCGTAATGTTGTTGGTTGTTAGTTGTCTGTTGTTTGGTCCCAATAACTAGCAACAATCGCTAATCCAGATTTTGCTTGTTGTAAAGACAAACTCTCTAAATCATTTATCGGTTTTAAATAGTAATGATAGGTCCGTAGGACCTCGCCCCCTCCGGGGGAGATGCC
>CAVBRV010000182.1:0-5229 GCA_963597965.1 Paludibacteraceae bacterium
TTGGTGACTGGTGACTGGTGACTGGTGACTGGTGACTGGTGACTGGTGACTGGTGACTGGTGACTGGTGACTGGTGACTGGTGACTAGGGATTAGGGATTAGGGTTCTGTAGCGGTGGAATGGATAGAGGGACATGGCGATGAGATAGGTGTTTAAGGGTTCTGTAGCGATGGGTTGGATAGAGGAACATGGAAATGAAATGTGCATGTAAGGGTTCTGTAGCGATGGGTCAGACGGAGGGATATGGAGATGAAACGTGCATTCGATGGTTCTGGAGTGATGAGGTGGTTAGTGATATATAGAGATAGAACCCAATGAGAGCGAAATCATTAACATGAAAGAAAATCCAAAATGGCACCACCAGAACCCTATGAGAGCGGAAATAATTCCATGAGCGAAAATCGATATTGCTACCACCAGAACCTTATGAGAGCGAAATCATTATCATGTGAGAAAATCCAAAACGCCACCTCCAGAACCCTATTTCCTGTGCGAAAATCCCGATTGATACCAACTGAACCTAAAAGAAGGTGCTCCAATGACGATTAAGAAAAGTTTGATCCTTTCCCATATAGTGGCCTGCATTTTGCCGGTATTGATGACCTTGTTTGTCATGTTGTCCTGTTTTACGGGGCTCTATTTGTATGCCAAGAGCGGGAATCATATCATGGCGGAGAGCAGTTTCCAGTTCAATGTGGCCTCCAATTTGATAAAAACTTGTATTTTCCATAGCTTGCGTCACGGGGAAACGCCCAATGATTACCAGTGGATTGTGGAAATGATTGACCCCACCCAGACCTATGTGGTGCTGTACCAGGGAAATCAGACGATTTATCAGTACGGCAATGAAAATTTCCAGCAAGAGGTCAATTTGCTGCGGGAGAAAAAAGTACAGCAAGAATTGGACGAGAGTGACCAGAAGGAGCCGACCTATAGCCGGACCCATTTGGGGAAATATCAATTTCTAGTGAGGAGTCAAATTCGGGGTGAGGAGTACCACTTGTACATCATGGTGCACCAGCCGGTGGCGGGGCAGAGTGATATTGCTTTTGAAAAGGCTCTACGAAATACGAATCGGTTCATTGGGATTTCTCTTCTTTTATTTGTGGTGCTGAATAGTTATTTCCTATCTCGATTTATTGTAAGAAAAATCCTTTCCCCGCTGCGTCAATTACAATCCGGGGCGGAGCGGATTCAAAAGGGCGATTTGGATGTGCACCTTCGTCATCGGGGGCATGATGAATTTACGCCCTCCTTGCAGGCTTTCAATATGATGAGCCGCAAGCTGAAAGAATCGCTGTTGCAACGGGAAGCGGATGAGGAACAGCGGAAAGAATTGATCGCCAGTATTTCCCATGACATACGAACGCCCTTGACCTCCATCAAAGCCTATGTGGAAGGTCTCTTGGACCATGTAGCCAATACGCCAGAAAAGCAGGAGCGGTATCTTCGGGTCATTCAGAAAAAGGCGAATGTGCTGGAACGGCTCATCGAGCAGCTGCTTCTCTTGACGAAAATGGATTTGGGTGAAAAGGCACTTCCCCTGAAACCTATTGTCTTGAGTGAACTGACGGAAGAATTTATCGAAGACAATCGGCTGAATTGGGAAAAACGAGGGGCCCGATTCAGGTTGCACATAGAATCGGATATTTCTATTTCCGGAAGTTCACTGCTCTTAGAGCGGGTGATTGAAAACCTGGTGACCAATAGCATCAAGTACAAGACGGAGGACCTGGTGCAGATCGATGTGTCCTTGCAAACCATAGGAAACCAGGCGGTCTTGCAAATCACTGATGATGGGCAAGGCGTACCGGAAGAGGCATTGCACCGATTGCAAGAGGCTTTTTATCGGACCGATAAGGCCCGCAGTAAAACGGATAACGGAAGCGGCCTGGGGCTAGCCATCGTCCGGCGGGCGGTGGATTTGATGCATGGGACGGTGGAAATACGGAATGCGAAGCCTCATGGGTTGGCGGTGAGGATTGTATTCTCGAAGGTTCTGTAGCGATAGAGTGAATAGAGGGACATGGAGATGGAACGTGTATTTAAGGGTTCTGTAGCGATGGAGTGGATAGAGGAACATGGAAGTGAAGCGTGTATTTTAAGGTTCTGTAGCGATGAGATGGATAGAGAAACATGGAAATGAAACCTGTATTTTAGGGTTCTTGTTGAACGGAAACGCTATGATTCAAATAATATTAGAACCTTAAAATGTAGGAATCATCGACATGAGAGAAGAAGTTTCAAATCGAGCCAGAACCCTAAGACGCAGAAATCATCGATATGTGAGGAAATGGTTCAAGTCGTGCCAGAACCCTAAAACACCGGAATCATTGAAATGTGAGAAAGTCGTTTCAAGTCGTACCAGAACCTTAGAATACAGAAATCATCTACATGAGAGAAAATCGATTCAAGTCGTAACAGAACCTTAAAACGCAGGAATCAACGAAGTGAGCGAATATCGTTCAAGTCGAAAGGAGAAAAAATATGTCAAAGAAAATACTGATCATCGAGGATGATGACGATATTGCTTCTATTGAGAAAGACTACTTGGAAGTGAGTGGTTATGAAGTGGTGGTGGAGGAGAATGGCACCCAGGGTTTGACGGAGGCCATGACGGGGGATTATGATTTGATTCTGCTGGACGTGATGCTTCCTGGAATGGATGGATTTAGTATTTGCCGAAAGCTTCGGGATAAAATCGATATTCCTATTATGATGGTGACGGCGAAGCGGACGGATATTGACAAAATTCGGGGTCTTGGATTTGGGGCGGATGATTATATCGAGAAACCCTTTTCACCGGGCGTCCTGGTGGCGAAGGTGAAATCCCAGTTGGCCCAGTATGAACGGTTGAAAGGAAAGAAATCGGAAAATCGCCGGCTGACTATTGGGGATATTTCCTTGGAATCCGATACGCACCGGGTCTTCGTGAAGGGAGTAGAAAAGGTCTTGCCCAATAAGGAATTTAAGCTTCTGGAATTTTTGATGATTCACGCCGATGTGGTGTATAGCCGGGAAGCCATTTATACCCGCATTTGGGGCATGGATTCTTTGGGAAATACGGCGACCGTCCCGGTGCATATCAATCGTCTCCGGGAGGCGTTGGAGGAGGATCCGTCCAATCCGAAGCATATTTTGACCATTTGGGGCGTGGGGTATAAGTTTCAGCCTTGAATAGTTGGCGGTTAGCAGTAGGCAGTTGGCAGTGGAATTAGTCTTATTTGGGATAGAGTAACATATATATTTATGCCGCTAGAGCAGCCCATCTTCGCTAAGCTCGAAATGGCGTCTCACTACATCCCTGTGTCGCTTTGTTTCTAGCGATGTAGTTCGCTTGCACTGTTGCCTACGGCATCTCCCCCGATGGGGGCGATAAATAAGGTGTAAACTGATTTAAGCGGCGCGGCAATGTTTGGAAGCGCCGCCTTTTTTATTGGGGGATTAGGGACTAGTAGCTAGGGATTAGGGGAAATGTGGAAATATACTTCTAGCCTGATTCGTCATTTCGACCGATCTTATTTGTGCTTGATGGTGTAAAAGTAGTGAAATGATTTGTGTCCCTGAGTGGAGAAATCTCAGTGGCACCAGCGGTAAGGGCTTGATGACAGAATCCCGTTTCTGTCTTTAAGCCCTTACCGCTAGTGCTGAAGAGATTTCTCCACTCAGGGACACAAATCCATTTATACCATTTTCTTCATTTTGCACAAATAGGACCGGTCGAAATGACGTTTTTTTACCGTAATTCTTTCCTTAACAATCTTGTTTTCGTGGGGGTGATGAAATCTGCTGTTTCACATGGAGTTTCATACCGCTGGTGCAGCCCCCTCTTTTATTCTCCCCCGAAGGGGGAGACGAGACGCTAGTGGTATAATCCTCAAATCTCACAACTCAAATCCCAAACCCCAAACCCAATCCCCAATCCCCAATCCCTAGCTACTAGTCACCAGTCACTAGTCACCAGTCACTAAAAAGCACCAATTTCCCCATCTCATATCATATTGAACATTATTCTCAAACTGTACATTGAAAAAGAAATGACAGAAGGATTAAAATAAATAAATTAAAAATAATGAGATGGTGAATCAATGAAAAACAAATCCAAAAATCCTATTGCCTATCATCCACTGAAGCGGCTCAAGATGGCTTTCAAATCGAAAAAACGTAAAAGAAGCAGCATTGTCATGGGGGTGGTGACCACCATCTTGGCTTCGCTGTCTTTTACGTTGATGTCTGCTTGTGTGAAATGGCTGCCTGACATGCCCTCGGGGGAGATGACTTTGTTTCGCGGGCTGGTGGGGCTGCTATTTATTCCGATTCTTTGCTTGCAAACGAAGGAGCATTTCTTTTCGGGGAAATATATAGGCTACCTTTGCTTGCGCGGGTTGTTTGGCAGTATTGCGCTATTCTTTTATTTCCTGTCCATCGAAGGGCTGACGCTGGGGGATTCGCAAATTTTATCGCAGCTGGCGGCCTTCTTTATGTGCCTTTTGTCGCCCATTTTTCTCAAGGAACGCTTGCCGCGCCAGGCGATTCCGGGGATGGCGGTCATTGCGGCAGGGACTCTGTGTGTGGTGCAGATTTGGGATTTCCAGGCCTTTAATATTTATACACTCTACGGCATCGGCGGCGGGTTCTTCTCGGCGGCCGCCTATATCGTGATTAGTTACCTGGCGGAGAAGGGGTTTAAATCGAATACGGAAATTGTTTTCTATTTCCAGATTTTCAGTATCATCGTGGGCCTATCCATGGCAGGAAAGGAAATGTGGATATGGCCGTCCGGCTGGGATTGGTTCTTTGTGGTAGGACTTGGTCTTTTTGCACTGTCGGCGCAGATGTTCATGACCTGGGCGTTCCAACATGTCAATTCGGTGATCGTGTCCTTTTTGATGTATAGTGAAATCTTATTTCACGTCATCTTCGGCTGGGCCTTCTGGGATGAGGTCATGGCAACCGCGTCTTGGATTGGGGGCGCTATGATTGTGGCGGGTTCCATTATGCTGATGGTATTCAAACCGAAAGGGATACATCAGGATACACACCATAGGACTAATGAGGAATTAGGAATTAGGAATTAGGAATGAAGGTGGCGGCGCGTGAGATTGAATGCGTAATGCGAAGTGCGTAGTGCGGAATGGTGGAAGATGAGATAAGGTGGATATTTCAACAAATTGTTTCATACCGCTGGTGCAGCCCCCTCTGCCTACGGCATCTCCCCCGATGGGGGCG
>CAVBRV010000183.1:0-5205 GCA_963597965.1 Paludibacteraceae bacterium
ATGCTCGTGTTCTGCAGTTTGCTTTACATGGGAAGTGAACCTCTCGAAACGGTAGGCATGATGATGACCTACTTGGTTTTCATGCGCCTCACCATTTATACCCAGAAGCAGAAATTGAATTTCAAAAAACTGCGGGTATTCAGTGGTTTTAAAGTTTTTGTGCCTGTTCTTCTCATTGTCATTTCTATTTTCATTTATCCTTTTGCCGCCCTGGCTATTTTCCTCTTCCTTTTCATGGTAGAAATATTAGCCCAGATGAAAGACGACATTCCGGACAATCACAAGCTCACCAATTCTCAGCTGATTTCCTACATCGTGACTGGCTCCGTGCTGGTGACGCTCTCTATGATTGTAGTGAAATTTATCCCTGCTGATTACTACTACATCATCGGTGGTTTCGTGGGACTCGCTTTGTGCGGTTTCTTCTATTGGTTGGGCCAGGATCGCGATCGCCTCTCCAATGCATGGGACAAAGTGGTGCTGCTCTCCTTCATTCCTTTGGGACTGTTCGGCTTCGATATGGCTGACTGGCTGGACGATATGCGCCGCAGTACCAACCATAGCCGTATCGCTTACAACTTCCCCTTCATTTTCCTGCCAGTCTTCTACGTAGGCTTCTTGATGGCGAATATCCTTTTCGGTGTGTTCTCCCTGTCCGGTATGTGCATCACCTTCTTTGGTGCTCTCGGCCTCCGTCTCTTCGGCTACTACGAAGTATCGAAAAAAGGCAAAGCCAACCTGGTATCCATCGGATTCACCGTGCTCGCGATTTTCCTTTTGTTCCTCACCGCTCCGGAACCGGTAGGCGTTTCCAAGTACATCGACGCTTTCCTGCCAACCAATTATTATGGATTCCAGGGGCTGCTTAATATGTTTTGACGCTAGCGGTTTTGAATGCGTAATGCGAAGTGCGTAGTGCGTAATGAAGGAAGGGGCGCAACAAAATTTTAAAGCGCCCCAATACCCCTTTTATAAAAAAACGGTATGCATGCTAAATATGAGTTACACTTAGCATGCATACCGTTTTTCATTTATACTTTGCGGCGCTATATGAATCGATGCGCCGCCACCTTCATTACGCACTACGCACTTCGCATTACGCACTCATATCACTAGCGATTATTTTACAGAGCAAGACGGGCATACATCCGCCAAGAAGCAGCTCTCACACTTCGGTGCTCTGGCGGTGCAAACTTTCCTTCCATGCCAGATGAGCCAATGATGGGCATCGGACCAATCTTTTTTCGGAATGGCTTTCATGAGTCCTTTTTCCACTTCCAGAGGCGTCGTCCCCGGTGCCAATTTCAAACGGTTCGCTACACGAAAAACATGGGTATCTACTGCAATAGCCGGATAGCCCCACGCCACGCTGCGGACCACGTTCGCCGTTTTCCGTCCCACGCCGGGGAGTTTCACCAATTCGTCAAAATCTTGTGGCACCTCACCGCCGTAGTTTTCGATCAGCATATGGCACATGCCCAGGAGATTCTTCGCCTTGGCTTTGTACAGGCCGCAATCGTGAATTTCTGTTTCCAATTCACTTTGGGTCAAAGCTGCCATTTTTTCCGGGCTATCTAGTCTAGGGAATATTCGTCCTGTGATCACATTCACTCGCTTATCGGTGCACTGGGCAGATAAAATCACCGCCACCAGTAAGGTGAAAGGGCTTGTGAAATGCAGCATGGTACCTTCGTTATGATACACTTCGGCCAACCGTCGAAGTTGTTCTTCTTTGATCTTTTTTGTTACGCGCATTCTCTCTCCATGCACCATTGGTGCATCACTACACTTCCATTTCAAATTAACTTAGTAGCTAGTGACTGGTGACTTGTGACTAGGTAAAGCGTTATTCCAGTCACGAGTCACTAGTCTACCAGTCACCTATTTCCGCAGCAAATACTCATGAGCCGCCAACGCTGCCGCAGCGCCTTCTCCCGCCGCGATGATGATCTGTTTGTTCTTACAATCCGTCACATCCCCTGCTGCAAAGAGACCTGGCACATTGGTATTTCCTTCTTTATCGGTGATGATTTCACCTAAATCGTTGCATTTCACATCTTCCGGCAAGTAAGAAATATTCGGGATGCCACCCGCTTCTACGAAAACGCCAGACACCGCTAAATCAGACAAACTCCCATCAGCTTTATTCCGAATCGTCAAAGCGGATACTTTCTTTTCTCCTTTCACTTCTTCTGGGGTATATCCCAAAAGAACTTTCACATTTTCCAAACCATTCATACGACGCACCAATACTTCCTGGGCACGAATGCGGCTCCGCACCACCAGATACACCGTCGGGCATAATTGGGAAAGCTCAATGGCTGCCTGCACGGCACTATCCCCGCCACCTACAATAGCTACGTCTTTTTTCCGATAGAATGGCCCATCACAGGTCGCACAATAGCTGACACCGCGACCGGTATATTCCTTTTCTCCCGGAATGTCCAAGGTACGGCTACGTTTACCAGCGGTCACAATGCAAGTTTTCCCGTCCAAAGTCTTTCCATCATCCAAGTACAAACAGAAGGTGCCTTCCGCCGTCTTTTCCAAAGATTTCACACCAGCCGTCACAAATTCCACCGGGTATTCTTTCACATGGGCTTCCATCTTGTCTGCCAACTCAAAACCAGAAACATGAGGCAGTCCCAAGTAATTTTCAATATCTCCCGTCAAAAGCATCTGGCCTCCAATATCACTAGAAACCAGCTGCACCGTCAGTTCTTTCCGTGCCGCATACAACACCGCATTCAGTCCCGCCGGACCACCGCCGATAATCAGTACGTCTGTCATTTGTATTTCTCCTTTTTTACTTTGTTGTTGGTTGATTGTTGTTGGTTGTTGGAGATTTGCCCGTGTTCGCTATCAACAACCAGCTGATTTGAAAGCGATATTGGTGACTAGTAGACTAGTGACTCGTGACTGAAAGTGCGTTTCCCTAGTCACGAGTCACCAGACACTAGCTACCAGATATATTTTCATAATAAACGACCAATACATTTCCATATCGAATTTTATCGCTATATTCATTATAATCGATTTACCTATAAAAAGCGAGTAGAAAGTTAAGGATAGCGATATCATATCTAGCGTCATTTCGACCGATGGGATTTGTGCTTAATGGAATTTGCAGTGCTAAGCGACTATGTTGGACAAAAGTGGAGAAATCTTGAGTCTCTATCGAAAACAACGCTAATCCCACAAGATTTCTCCACTTCTGTCTAACATAGTCGCAGAAAAACGATAGAAGCAACAAGCACAAATCCCGTCGGTCGAAATGACGATTGCTATGTTACCTTTTTCTTAACTTAGCGACATTTCCTTTTAACTCAGTCTGTATCGAATATATATCATTTGACTAAAGCGGATTCACAGAGTATAACCTAATCCCTATTTCCTAGTCACCAGTCACTAGTCACTGATTCAAGAACGATTTCCCCAATCCCTTATACCCCACAAATTCACGGAGCAAGGAATTGTCCGGTACGATAGACGCATCCAATTCCCGGAAGGGTTCCAAAAATTCTAACAGCCTCTGGGCTTCTGCATAGACGGGACTTTCGGGGGTAATGGCTTCCAAAAGTGGTTTGGCTAACTTTTTCAGCACCGGTATTTCATAAAGCAAAGCGGAATTAAATACCACATTGGCCCGATTTTGGAAATGGAAAATATTCTTTTCTTCCCCTTTGCGCACGCTGTCCCATATTTCTAAGGTATGCTCCGCTCCATTGCCCCGGAATTGCACATCCCGCACCATACGACGCAAGAGGCGGGTATCGGAAGTCGAAATGCGGTTATGATCATTGATGCCGATTTGGGTCAAATCACTCACATAGATGCGGATGCACTGGTACCCCGGCACGAAATAGGTGAGCTGCGGATTGAGCCCATGAAGCCCTTCTACCAGAATGGGCTGATCCTTTCCCAGTTGTACCTCCTCTTTCCCCCACTCTTTCTTCCCGGTCATGAAATTGAAATGGGGCAAATGCACTTTCTTTCCTTCCAGCAAAGAGGAAACCGTTTCTTCAAAGAGAGACAAGTCCAGGGCATGCAAGTCTTCCCAATCGCCTTCTCCCATTTCGTCTCGATTGCGGAAATAGTCATCCAAAGAGAGCATGACGGGACGCACGCCATTGACCCGAAGATGCACGATGAGCCGCTTCATGAAGGTAGTCTTGCCTGAGGAAGAGGGCCCTGCCATGCAAACGAGGCGAATTTTCGGATTTTGCCGACAAATAATATCTGCCAGTTCGGCCAATTTCTTTTCATGCAACGCTTCCGCAATGGATACATAGTCGTAAATTTTCCCATTTTCAATGGCTCGGTTAAGGCCTGCCAAGTTATGACAACCGATGAGTTCACTCCAGTTTTGGGATTCCAAGAAAACACGGGCAAATAGTGGATCCTCTTCTTCCTCTTTCAGCACCTGCGGTTCCGTTTCATCCGGCAAAAGCAACAGAAATCCAGGGGCATAGGATTTCAAATGAAATAGCGTCACGAAACTCATATCCGGCAATAAGGGCCCTAAATAATAATCAGTCACCGCCCCGCAGCGGTCCACATAGAGTTCATTCACTTCCAAATTGGAAAGAAGCTCAGCGTCTTCCATGCGCCCCTGTTTCCGTAAAAAAGCCAACGCCCGACTTTTTCCCACCACCAACTTGGTAATATTTCTTCCTTCTTTCACAATCGCCTGCATCTGGGCTTCCACGCGAGAAAGTTCCTTTTGCAGCGGCACGTGACCGTCTTTAAATTCACAATAGAGAGATTTCCCTAAGGAGTGCTTGATTTTCACATCCGCCTTGTCCCCATAGATTTCCTTCACCGCACACACCAAAAGCATAATGGCACTTCGCACATAGGCTCGATGGGCCTTGCGCGAATCCAAAGGAATCCATTTCACTTCCCCATCTTTTGGGAAAGGGGTCTGGAAATCCAATATAGATCCATTCAAATCAGCCAGCACCGCATCGGTTTTCTTTCGCTTGCCCCGTAAAATATTCCATAAATTTTGCGGCGTGGCGCCTTGGAAGAAATCAAACGAACGGCCTTCACAAGTGATATGCATAGGAAATCCCTCCTTTTGGTTTGGTTGGCAGTAGGCAGTTAGCAGTTGGCAGTCTTCGGCATACTGCTAACCGCCAACTGCCTACTCTTTTTCTTTTATTGTAACACGGATTTCAGATTGTTGTCAGTTGTTTGTTGTTG
>CAVBRV010000184.1:0-5202 GCA_963597965.1 Paludibacteraceae bacterium
CGATAAGGGCTTGATGACAAAATCCCGTCTCTGTCTTTAAGCCCTTACCGCTAGTGCTGAAGAGATTTCTCCACTCAGGGACACAAATCTATTTATTTCTGTATCATCACTTTGCACAAATACGCCCGGTCGAAATGACGCTAGTGATGATACCATAAATCCTTATTTTTTGATAGTATCGAAATGAATCGCCATTTTACAGGTGGGAAGTTTTAGTTATAATTCTACAGATCCATATGTGAATTACATAAAGCAAAAATACCGCTACCATCAAGATTACAAAAGGTTACCTCATCGTATGGAAATAACCTTTTATAACCTTGGTGGTAGCGGTATTTTTGCTTTATGCCTTCTATGAAAGCAGCAGAATCATAACCTTGTTTCCCACCTCTCGTGCAATGTCATTAAGTTAAGCGAAATATACGATGATTTCTGCTGTCACAAAGGTTCTAGGGGTACTAAGGGTTCTAAGGGTTCTAAAGGTTCTAAAGGTTCTAAAGGTTTCTCGAACGGACTTATGACGCTAGCATTTAGCGGCACATTCGAGGAACCTGAGCACCCTTAGAACCTTGAGCAACCTGTAACCTCAAGCGTTAGTATTCCTACTTACTTTAATCCTTAACAGCATTGACCTCTCGTACAAGAAACCTGAGAACCTTGAGGCCCCTTAGCAACCTGAGCAACCTTTCTTCAGTCCCCCAATATACTCTTTCAGTTTCTCGCTAGCCTCAGATCCATTTTTATTGATGATGTCCACCACGCCGCTACCGGTGATGACACCGTCAGCTAGTTTCGCCATTTTGCCTGCCTGCTCTGGGGTGTGGATGCCGAATCCGATGGCAATGGGGGTGTCTGTGGTTTCACGAACCACTTTCACGATGTCCGACAGATCGGTCTGAATATTTCCTCGCATACCGGTGACGCCCATGGAGGAGACCACGTAAACAAAACCGGTGGCGTTCTTGACGTTCTGGCGAATCCGTTCTTCTGAGGTGGGAGCCACCATCTGGATGATGTCGACCCCATTGGCATCGGCGAGGGGGCGAATTTCTTCTTGTTCTTCATGGGGCAGGTCAGGAATGATGACCCCATCGATGCCAATTTCTTTAGCTTCTGTAAAAAAACGGTCCGCCGGATAACGGAATACGGGATTGTAGTAGGTGAGGAGCACAATCGGAATTTCGGTATGCTTCCGAATTTCTTTCACGATGTCCATGACCTGGGGCAGATGGATGTGATTTTCCAGTGCCTTCACGTCGGCTTCCATGATGACCGGGCCATCTGCGATGGGATCGGAGAAGGGAACCCCGATTTCAATCAAAGTGGCACCGGCTTCTTCCATGTCCAGTACGTATTTCACTGTATCTTCCACGCTGGGCACGCCAGCAGTCAAAAAGGCAATCAGTGCCTTCCCGTTTTCAAATGCTTTGGATGTATGACTCATATAGTTTTCCTCTTTCTCTTTATATTCATATTTCATTTATAACCTGGTCACAATGAGTAATGAGAAATTAGTAATGAGGAATGGTTGTACGGCGCATCAAATGATATAGCGCCGAATGATATATCATTTTAATTCAGCCTGACTATATGAATTGTGTCAGGCTTCCATAATTACTCATTACTAATTACTAATTCCTCATTGCCTTTAATCGTGTATATCTTCTCCTCTATACCGTGCGATGGCGGCTACGTCTTTGTCGCCTCGGCCGGAGAGGGTGATGACTACGATGTCGTCTGGGGTCATGTTTTTGGCTTCACGAAGAACGCCAGCTACGGCGTGGGCGGATTCGATGGCGCAGATGATGCCTTCTGTTTTTGCCAGGTATTCAAAAGCTTGTACCGCTTCTTCGTCAGTGACGGCAATGAAACGGGCTCTGCCAATGGCATTGAGGTTTGCCAATTCGGGGCTAACGCCTGGATAATCGAGACCAGCGGAAATAGAATATACTTCGGTGATATTTCCATCTTCATCCTGGCAGAAGAGAGATTTCATGCCATGGAAAACGCCCAATTTGCCGCAATTGACTGTGGCTGCATGGTATGGCGTATCGATACCTTTGCCGCCCGCTTCACACCCGATGAGTTCTACGTCTTTGTCCTGGATGAAGGGATAGAGAGTACCGGACGCATTGCTACCGCCGCCTACGCAAGCGTAGACTTTGGTTGGAAGGCGACCGGTGCGTTCCAGTACTTGGGCTCTGGCTTCGCGACCGATGCAGCTCTGGAAATAGCGAACCATTTCCGGGAACGGTGCGGGACCGGTGGTGGATCCGATGATGTAGTGGGTATCATCGCAGCGACGGCTCCATTCCTGCATAGCTGCATTGACCGCATCTTTCAGCACGCGAGAACCGGTCTTGACCACATGCACTTTCGCGCCCAAAAGTTTCATACGGTATACATTGAGAGCCTGACGCTGGGTGTCAATTTCCCCCATGAACACTTCACATTCCATACCGAAGAGGGCCGCAATGGTCGCAGCCGCTACGCCGTGCTGTCCAGCGCCGGTTTCGGCGATGAGGCGAGTTTTGCCCATGCGTTTTGCTAGAAGTGCTTGGCCGATGCAGTTGTTGATTTTGTGAGCACCGGTGTGGTTCAAATCTTCTCGTTTCAAGAAAATACGAGGACCACCCAGATCTTTTTCCATATTTTCTGCTTCATAAAGCATAGAAGGACGACCGGTATAATTCACAAAGAGACGATGGAGTTCGTCCTGAAAATCTCTATCCTTTTTGCATTTTTCAAAGGCTTTCTCTACCTTTTTCACTTCATTCATCAATACTTCCGGCACATACTGGCCGCCGAATTGTCCAAATCTTGTTTGCATAATCTATATCCTTTCTATTCAATAGCGATAAAATCATTTGATTCATTAGTAGCTGGTGACTAGTGACTGGTGACTAGGAAAAGCAATCCTCCCAGTCACTAGTCACCAGTCTACTAGTCACCGTTTATTATCTATTCTCTTCTATCATCTGCCTCAGCAGTGCTCCGCGATCGTCCGCTCTCATCAGCATTTCTCCTATGAGCACCGCATCGGCGCCGGCTTCGTGCATCTGTTTCACCACGTCTTTCGACATCATGCCGCTTTCGGAAACGAGAAGCACATCGTTTGGTACGAGCTTCGTCAATCGCTCTGTGGTTTCTAGGTGAATGGTGAAATCTCGGAGGTCTCGATTATTTACACCGACGATACGAGCGCCGGCAGCAAGCATTCGTTCCATTTCTTTTTCATCATGGGCTTCGCAAAGAACGCCCAATCCCAGATCATGAGCCAGTTCTAGGAACTGTTTGATTTCTTCATCTTTCAAAATGGCGGCGATGAGAAGAATGGCCGACGCCCCGCCCAGAGCAGCTTCTTCGATTTGACATTCATCGATGATGAAATCCTTCCGAAGTACCGGGATGGACACTTCTTTCGCAATCCGGGTGAGGTAGGCCATATCCCCTTTGAACCATTTCGGTTCGGTGAGGCAAGAAATAGCCGAGGCCCCTGCTGCTTCGTATTCTTTGCCTATTTCTTCAAAAGGGAAATCCTCGCTGATGATGCCTTTGGAAGGAGAGGCTTTTTTCAGTTCGCAAATAAAGGATAAGCCCGGCTTCGCTAAATTTTTATAAAAAGCATCGGTCGTGGAAGGCTGGAAATTCTGTATTTCTTCATGAATTTTTTCATAATAGCCTTCCTTCTTCAGCTGCTCCACCCGCCGCCGAGTTTCTTTCGCAATGTCGTCTAGTATCATATATAGTCTCCGTGTACTGCACTTTCATATTTTCCGAGTACTGTAGTGATATAGGTTTCTCAGGTTTCTCAAGGTTCTCAAGGTTCTCAAGGTTCTCAAGGTTCTCAAGGTTCTCGCTCCTAGAAATTTTAAAAAATTTCGCGGAGCGAGAACCTAATTCCTAATTCCTAATCCCTAATCCCTAGTCCCTAGTCACCAGTCACTGATTACTTTCCTTCACATATTCTTCCATCTTCTTATACGCTGCGCCGCTGTCAATCATTTCGGCTGCCTTCTCGATGCCTGCTTTCATGGTCGGTACCGCTTTCGCTGCATAGAGAGCAAGTCCAGCATTCAGGAGCACCGCGTTTCTCTTGGTGCCCTGGATGGTTCCAGAAAGAATGCCTTTCGTGATTTCCGCATTTTCTTCTGCGGTACCACCCAGCAGTTCCTCCTTCTTGCCACGAGCCAGGCCAAAATCTTCAGGGCAAATGGTGGAGGTCCGGTAGTAGCCATCTTTCAGTTCACACACCAGAGACGGAGCGGAAGGAGAAATTTCATCCAAGTGATCCGTGCCATAGACGACCAACGCATTTTTCACGCCCAGTTTATCCAGTACCTTCGCCACCGGTTCCACCAGGTAGCCATCATAGACACCGAGGAGGAAATAATCCGGATTGGCCGGATTGGTGAGAGGTCCTAAAATATTGAACACCGTGCGGAATCCCAATTCTTTGCGAATGCCGCCCACATATTTCATAGCGGCGTGATATTGCTGAGCGAAGAGGAAACAGAAGCCAACTTTTTCTAGCATTTCCAGTGCCTTGGCGGGGTCCTGGTGAATATTCACGCCCAACGCTTCCTGCACATCGGCGGTACCAGACTTGGAAGAAGCGGCCCGGTTGCCGTGCTTTGCTACTTTCACACCAGCCGCTGCAATGACGAAAGCGGAGGTGGTAGAAATATTGAAACTGTTGGAACCATCACCGCCAGTCCCCACGATTTCCAGAACTTTCATCCCCGGATGAGGAACGGGAATGGCGTGTTCTCTCATGGCTGCTGCACAACCGGAAATTTCATCGATGGTTTCCGCCCGGGTGCTCTTCGTGGAGAGAGCTGCCAGGAATGCCGCATTCTGGGTCGGTGTGGTTTTCCCGTCCATGATTTCATTCATCACTTCATAGGCTTCTTCATAGGAGAGGTCCCCTTTTCTTACGATTTTCTGGATAGCTTCTTTGATCATGATATTTTCCTCCTTAATTAGTTAGCGTTTTTTCGTTGGCAGTAGGCAGTTAGCCGTTGGCAGTATAGGCTTTACTGCGAACTGCCTACTGCTAACTGCAAACTTGCAATAAAAAATCCGTCCTCGACAAATTTCTTTGTCAAGGACGGATATATTTCCGCGGTGCCACCTTGTTTCAGGGAATGACCCCTGCTCTTAGCGAGATACCAACATATCTCCGGCAACTGACGTATGCCC
>CAVBRV010000185.1:0-5192 GCA_963597965.1 Paludibacteraceae bacterium
TTGGATAAAAATTCATATCATTTCAAATTCTTTGATTAAATCAGCGTTTCCCTAGCTACTAGTCCCTAATCCCTTGTGATGCAAATTGCTGCTAACTGCCTACTGCCAACTGCAAACAAATTATGTTATAATATAACCAATATGATACAGTACGGGTATCAGCACCTGATTTTCGTAGAGAATAAAGTTTCTGTAATTGGATAGACAGAAACTTTTCTTTACGGTAGAAATGGTTGTTTGTTACTTGTTGATGGTTTATTTTCCGCGTTCATTTGTGATAATACGCACGAAAAGAAACTGGCATTGGTTTATGGTTTAGGGGTTCGCAATGAACAAAACCTTAAACCAGTGACGCTTCGTTTTAGTGCTAAGAGAGAGTAAGGAACTCGGAGCATAAACCCTAAACCAACAACCCACAACTAACAACCAACAACATGTACCAATGAAGTGAGCATTACATTCTATAAAGGAGGAGAAACATGGCAGAAGAGGATAAATTTCGGGGAGCGCTGATTGGATGTGCATCGGGGGATGCCTTAGGTTATCCGCTGCAGAATTTCTCCGTCAGTCGTATTCAGAGGAAATTCGGGCCCTTTGGTCTGCGTACTTTGGTACGAGATGCCAAAAATGGTCGCAAAGCACCTGTGTCGGACAACACACAGATGGTGCTGGCTACGATAGATGGAGTATTGTGGGCCGATGCGAAGAAATTGGACCTGGTGGATGGGGTGTACCGGGGGTTTATGCGTTGGTACTATAGCCAGACGGGAGAAGAACCGAGAAGCGGGCAGCGGACTTGGATGCGTCGGCAGGCTCATGAACGGGAATTTTGTTTGGTGCGAGAAAAATTCATGCACGCCCGCCGCAATCCAGAAGAAGGTCTTTTGACCGCTTTTTCTCAGGATGCCCGTGGATCCACCAAGATTAAAGTCAATGACAGCAAAGGCAGCGGCGCTTTGGCTCGTGCCGTTCCGATTGGGTTGATTCTGGCGGGAGATAGCAAGCTCGCCTTTGATACGGCGGTGAATGTAGCCGCTTTGTCTCATTCTAATCCGGTGGCTTATTATTCAGCAGGCGCCCTGGCGGCTTTGATGTCTTGCCTCATGTATGGCCTCACCTTGCCGAAAGCCTTGGAACGAGTAGAAACACTTTTGAGCAAATTACACAAAACCAATTCCATTCTGTCCCTCCTGACCGCCGCAGAAGAGCAGGCGAACAACCATCCCGCTGGCAAGAGCGGCACATGGGACCATTTGGATGCCATTATTTCCTTAGGCAGTGGCAACCAGGCCGACGAAGCCCTGGCGATTGCAGTCTACACTGCCCTGGCCGTGGATGATCCACTGGATGCCCTCATCATCGGTGCCAATCATAGCGGACGAAGCAATACCACCGCTGCCCTGGTGGGTGCTATCGAAGGGGTTCGCTTCGGGAGGGGCTTCATGCCGGACTACTGGAAAGATATTCTGGAAGGGGAAGAAGCGATTTCGTTCCTGACCGATAAGCTGTACTATGTGTATCAGAAATATAGACCCGTAAAGCAGTGAGAAGTTAGAAATGAGATTAGTTTCGTTGGGGATAGAATAACATTTGTATTTATACCGCTAGAGCAGCCCCCTCTGCCTACGGCATCTCCCCCAATGGGGGCGATAAATTAGGTATAAACTGATTTAGGCGGCGCGTCAAATAAGATAGCGCCGCTTTTTTATGTTTCACGTGAAACATTTAGCTAAGTGCGTAATGCGAAGTGCGTAGTGCGTAATGAAGGTGGCGGCGCACAACATTTGGAAGCGCCGCAAGTTTTTGTAAATGGAAAAGACTTACATGAAGTAATGAGACGATTATTTCGTGTAAGTCTTTTTTATATTCATAAAATAGTGGCTGCTCGATAATTCATACGCCCGATGTTTGCTGAATATATGCAGTAAAATTTTGATATTCAAGTGCATAGAAAATTGGGCTATTGTGCAGATTCCTGTGCACTTACTGCTCCCAGTTGTTTGTTGTCAGTTGTTTGATCCCAACAACAAACAACTAACAACCAGCAACAATCAGCAATCCGAATTCTTTCTATTGAAAAACGAATTAACGAGCACTCACTAAAATAGGTACTTGCCTTGTATGGTAAAATAAGAATAGCAGTATTCAAAAATTTAAATATAGAATGAAACAAGGGATTAGTAGCTAGGGATTAGGGATTAGGAAATGCACAAGAATTTTCTAATCCCTAGTCCCTAGTCCCTAATCCCCAAAGGAGACCATATGAATTTCCATCCATTTCAAATAGAAGACAAGCCGCTCATTGATGGCTATTTCCACGTGCATCACTACGAGCAAATCGATTGCACTTTCAATACGTTGTTCCTTTGGCAGAAGGCTTTCGACACCTCTTGGGCGGTGGAGGATAATATTTTATTTATCAAAGCAGGGCACGGAGAAAACACTTTCTTCCTGCCACCTTTTGCCAAAGAGGAAGAAGAATTTAAACACGGCTTGGATTTGATTCATGCCGAATATGACAAATTGGGCCTTCCGTTCCGTTTGAAAGCTGCCTCTCGCTGGGTGACGGAGCGCATCGAAGCGATTTGCCCTGGGAAATATGATTTCGTGGAAGACAGGGACAATGAAGAATACGTGTACCGTACCGCCGATATGATCAACCTGCCGGGAAAGAAATTCCGCATGAAGAAAAATCACCTGAACAGTTTCTTGCGGCAATATTCGGATTACCAGTACGAATCCATTACGAAAGACAATATGGAAGACGCCAAAGCAGGCATTCACGACTGGTTCCTCCGCCACGGTGCTATCGAGGAAGAAGAAGAAGCCATTCAGCGATGCTTCGATCATTGGGACGAACTGGGCGTCAAGGGTGCCATCATCCGCATTTATGGCAAAGTGGAAGCATTCACCAACGGAGACCTGGTCAATGAAAAAATGGCCCACATCATTTTTGAAAAAGCCAATCCCGACATTCGCGGCCTCTACCAAGCCATCAATCGCGATTTCCTCATCCACGAATTTGCGGACACCGAATTTGTGAATCGCGAAGAAGACCTGGGCGTGCCGGGCCTCCGAGAAGCGAAAATGGGGTATAACCCGGATCATTTGACAGAGAAGTTTGATGTGGTCTTGAAACAGTAGGCAGTTAGCAGTAGGCAGTAGGCAGTAGGCAGTTTTAGGTGCTACTAGCGGAATTTATGATAGCGCCTCGTCTCCCCCCTCGGGGGAGAATAAAAGAGGGGGCTGCACTAGCGGTATGAAACTCTATGTGGAACTATCCATTATGAGAGAATTACTGCCAACCGCCTACTGCTAACTGCCAACCAGACATGTTTCACGTGAAACATGACACTAGCGAAATCATACATAGCGTTTACCCTCTTCCTTTGGAAGGGGGGCAGGGGGGATAGCTCGCACTAGTGATATAGATGAAATGAGATTCATAGCGATGTAGGCGTCCGGTCATAGCGTTTCTCTAGCGTACTGTATCATTGAAATTTAGCGAAATTGTCAATGCTTGAGATATTGGTTTAGGGTTTAGGGTTTAAGGTTTATGGGTTATTATGATTACATAAACCTTAAACCAATGAAATTTTCTTTCAGGCGAATTGATTATATACGAACGCGGAATGTAAACCATAAACCAATCTATACTAAATGACAGATCCTGTAAATGTTATCGATACAATACACTTGAGAACCCTTAGAAACTTGAGTAACTTGTAATCTCTATCGAAATGATACCTACTCTCTCAAATCCTTAACTAACAACGGAGCAACATCATGAACATACGAAAAGCAACGAAAACTGACGAAGAGACGGTCAAATCCCTCTGGGGATACTGCTTTGAAAAGCCAAGCGATCCCTTCTGCCAATGGTATTTCCAAAACCTCTGTCACATGGAAGAAGTGCTGGTGGGGGAAGAAAAGGGACAGATTGCCTGCGACTTGCACCGCCGCCCCTATGACATTCGAGTGCGAGGACGGGTATTTCCAGTAGACTACATTGTAGGTGTGGCTACCCATCCGGCGGCTCGCGGGAAGGGCGCGGCGAAAGAATTGCTTCGCGGAGAATTTCACTTGGCGGCGAAAGAAGGAAAATCACTGGTTATCCTCATGCCCTCGGCGGCTTCCTTCTACTTGCCCCTGGGATTTGGTTTCTACGTCCACCAATGGCAGCGAGAAGCGGCGCCAGAAAAATTGGCACTCCTAGGAAAACGAGCTGACGCCTGCTGCACTTTGACCGACGACAGCCATTGGAAAGATTTGGCTGCGATTTACGAGGCCTACACGAAACATAGAAATGGCTACGCCCTGCGAGATGAAAATTCTTGGAAAATCCACATCGCCGGGGCGCTGCTAGAAGGTTACATCGCTGTGGTGTATGATAAAAAACAGCCAGCAGGATATATGTTTTACACCTTAGACGACCGGAAATTGGTGGTTAGCGAAATGGCATTTGCCAACGAAGCGGGACGAAAAGGTCTGTATACCTTCATGGCAGGCCACCAGGGTTCCATGGACACCTGCGCCTGGCAAGAACCATTGGATGACACATCCTATCGCTACTGGCCCGACGGAGCGGAACATTGCTATATCCAAAACAAAACCTTCCCCTACATGCTCGCTCGCGTGACCGACCCTGTCGCTGCCTTTGACGGACTGCCTTGTCCGTCAAATCTGACAGGTGAAGTAGCTTTCCAACTGACCGATTCATTCCTTCCAGAAAATAGCGGGCTCTATATTCTTCGAGCAGAACATGGACAGATTCATGCCTTGAAAGAAGACGTTTTCTATTCCTTGAAATGGCACATCGAAGATATTTCTGGAGTCAAACTAGGAAATCATATTCCCGAACCCCTCTTCCAAATCGAAGGCACCAGCCTAGCCGAATGGCTCATGGGATCCGCCGACTTCTCCGAATTGGCTGCTCTTGAAAAAATCCAGTGGCTCACTTCGGCCTCGGATAAACAAGAACAAGCCACCACCTGGCTGGATGCGATGCTGCCGAAACAGAAAAATTGGATCAATGAATGGTACTAATTTAATGAGGAATTAGGAATGAGGAGTGAGGAATGGTAGTGATGTGCCATTATGATAGGAATAACATTGGTATTCTTACCGCTGGTGCAGCCCCCTCTGCCTACGGCATCTCCCCCAATGGGGGCGATAAATAAGGTGTAAACTTA
>CAVBRV010000186.1:0-5169 GCA_963597965.1 Paludibacteraceae bacterium
ACGGTGTGGCTATTACGTCTATCAAAATCGACGGCGTGCTTCATGAATTTTCCACCATTAACGGCGTCAGAGAAGATGTAACAGATATGATTCTCAATTTGAAGAAGATTCGGTTCATCGCTCATGATGAAGCGACCTTCCCCATTACCGTGAGAATCGATATCACTAAAGAAGGTATTTTCCATGCTGGAGATATGCAACTTCCAGCAGAAATAGATGTTCTCAACAAGGACTTGGCTATTTGCACACTGGATTCCGATGCTCACCTGGGCATGGAAATGACCATCAATCGTGGACATGGCTATGTTCCTTTCACAAAGAACAAGAGAGAGGATGACGTCATTGGCGTTATTCCGATCGACTCCATTTATTCTCCTGTCATTAAATGCAACTACAACGTCAGCGATACTCGCGTAGGAAACGAAATGGACTACGATAAGCTGACATTGGAACTGGACACAGATGGATCTGTCAATGCAGATGATGCCGTTTCTACAGCGGCAAATATTCTCATCAGCTGCTTCAAGAACTTTGAAAAAATCGGCGTTCCCCAGGATCCCGATTCTGACGTAGAAAGTGCTGATGCAGTAGGCAGTGAAGAAGATGCAGATGATGGTACATCTGCGATTCGTGAATTGCCAATTGATGATTTGGAACTGTCCGTTCGTGCGTATAATTGCCTGAAGAGAGCTGAGATCAATACACTCGGTGAACTGATGGATAAGACAGAAGATGAATTGACCCGTGTACGCAACCTTGGTAAGAAATCTGTAGATGAAATCAAAGAAAAGCTGACGAACTTCAGAGGCTTGGGACTTCATCTGAAGGCTGACTAAGGTTTGAAATAGTTAATAGGAGGAAAGAAATGGCTCGTAGTAGATTGAGAAGAGTCAGCGGTGCTCGTAAAGCATTGCTGCGCAGTCTCGTAACCGCTCTTTTCCAGCATGGCCGCATCACCACCACTGAAGCAAAGGCCAAAGAACTTCGCCACGTAGCAGATAAAATGATCTCCCTCGCTAAGAGAGGCGATCTCCATGCTCGTCGTCAGGCTGAAGCTTATGTTATGGACAAAGCTGTTACAAAGAAATTGTTTGACGAAATTGCAAAGAAATACACCGAACGCAACGGTGGTTACACCCGCATCGTTAAACTGGAAGGCCGTCTTGGCGATAACGCTCCACAGGTTATCATTGCCCTGATGGACTAATACAAATCAAAAAGAACTCCGTCATGGAGTTCTTTTTTTATGCCCGAAAATCATAAATGCCGAAATCGTATTTTCTTTATTTTCAGGAACGGGGTATAATGGAAATATATTTTTATTATGGGGATGTACTTGGTAGCTGGTGACTAGTGACTAGTGACTGGTGACTAGTCACTAGTCTACCAGTCACTGATGCTAGCTATTTTCAGCTACAGTGAGGTACTACTTGAGCATGAAAATTTTATAGAAATAGGTGAAATCATATGGCAATGAATTTTGAAATTCCAGATATAACAGAAAGTGCTAGCAAGGCGGTCACAGGAAATAAGATGCGCAAGCCTCGTAAGGTGGGAGATATTCGACTGGGAGATACGCTGCGTTCTATTTCTCATCATTATACTTGCACTGAAGAAAGAGCGGAGGAAGAGGCGGAATCGGTGTTTTATTCCTTGTCGGAAGGGGAAGAGACCGTTTCTTTTTATGGCATGAAAGTGTCCATGATTGGTGTTTGTCTGTATCGCAAGAAAGTGGCGGCCATTTATATGGAAGTACCAGCAGGGGATAGAGCCAAATTACTGGAAACCATTCAGAAAAAGGCAGGAGAACCGCAGCGTTCTTCCATGCTGGATATTTTTGCGGATACGGTGACTTCGATTTTTGTTACAAAACCCGGTAAGGGAGAAAAGGTTTTCACTGTGGCACTGATGGATAGTGAAGCAGCCAAGGCTCTTTCTGATAGTGCCGCTGTAGCAGCGGAGGAAAAGAAGCAAGCCAAGGGACCATTGGCAAAGGCTATGGGTTCTTTCTTTGACCCGGTGGGGCGGATTGGACGTAAGAAATATGCTACCCATTTGCTGACGGTAGGGATTCCAGCGATTTTCCTTTTCGCTTTAAGTTGTGTGAAGCCTGAATTGTTTGTGGGCGATATGAATACCTATATTATGACATTCCTCTTGGTGGGGACCTTGTGCTTTATTTCTATGATCAGTTTAGGCATGCGTCGTCTGTCGGACATTGGTCTTTCTCATGTGTACTATTGGCTATTCTTCGGGGTTCTTTTGGTCATCAATCAGCTGGGGGGCGATTTCTTTGGTTCCCAACTCATGGCAACTAGAGTGATTGCAGTGGTGTTCTTGGTGGTATTGGTGATTTTGGCCTTTGTTCCTGGGGAAAATAAAAAGAATAAGTATGGACCGGTACCAAAAGGATAATTAGGAATGAGGAGTGAGAAATTAGGAATGGTGGTGGGGCGCACAAAATATAGAAGCGCCCCTCTTTTTATATGAAAGTGACTTGGGGCTGATAGACTAATGAGTAGAAAATGCGATTCCAGTCACCAGTCTACCAGTCACTAGTCACCAAATAAAAAAACGCCCATGACGAAATGCCATGGGCGTAATTTTTTGGAGGCGGTGCCCGGAGTTGAACACGGGGATAAGGGGCTTGCAGGCCCCACGCCTTAGCGCTTGGCTACACCGCCATAAAAATGACTTTTACAGTATATCGCGTTTTATCGAAAAAGTAAAGGGGGATTTGGTTGGCAGTTTGCAGTAGGCAGTTGGCAGTCAAATAGTGGCTGCTTGATAATTCATACGCCCGATGTTTACTGAATATATGCAGTAAAATTTTGGCATTCAAGTGCAAAGAAATACGGGCTATTGTGCAAATTCCTGTGCACTCACTGTTGTTAGTTGTTTGTTGTTGGTTGTTTGGCCCCAACAACAAACAACAAACAACCAGTAACAATCACTAATCCGAGTTCTTTCTAGTTGAAAAGTGAATGAATGACTACTCACTCGGTTAAGAATGGTGGTATCATTTCTATCCGTCATTTCGACCGATGGGATTTGTGCTTGATGTTTCTATTGCTTTTCTGCGACTATGTGAGACAGAAGTGGAGGAATCTTGGGACACTGACAAAATATCGCTATCGTCACAAGATTTCTCCACTTTTGTCCAACATAGTCGCTTGGTACGATAGAACTCTCCTCGCACGAATCCCATCGGTCGAAATGACGGACAGAAATGATACCACGATTCTTAACTTAGCAGCTTTGCCCGACTGCCGACTGCCGACTGCCGACTGCCGACTGCCAACTATTTCACCCAAACCGTATACTCACCAGGAATATGGATCTGGTAGGCGTTGTTATCTTCGTGATAGGCCACTAGGAATTTATTGTTGGCCTGTTTATCGGTGATGATGATGCTATCTTTTTCTTTCAACAGGTCTTCTTCGGCGATGAAGGGCATTACATTTTTCGCATTCCAGGAGAGGGTGCCGGGTTTCATGGAATCAATTTGATTTCCGGGTTCAGCGCGATAGATGGTTTTTCCGCTGTAGAAGACGGTGGAGGTGCGATAGTCGTGCAGGAAGGCGATGGTGCGGTTAGTGGTGTCCATTTGTGCCAGTGCCTGGCCCACTTCTTTGCCAGAGCGGGAGAGCATGATGGAGGGCGCGAGGAAAAGGGTCAGTACGGTGTACACCGCCATAGCGCCGACCGCTACTTTTTCAATGCGGAATTGCAAGTGTTGATAAACCAGGGCGGTCAGAATGGAAAGGGAGAAGAGCCCGGGGAAGGTGTAGGTGGTGTACTTGGTGGCGATGCATTCAAAGAAGAGATTCACCACGATGGCATAGATGATGAGAAGTTGGGTGGCATCTCTGGCAGAGCGGAGGTCCAGTTCTTTTTGTTTCCATTTCTTGAAAAGAGAGTAAGGAAGGGTGAAACTCCAGGGGGCAAAGCCGACCAAGTAGATGATGATATAGAAATACCATTTGTTGTGCGATGGATGTTCGGACACGGTGGCACGGAGGAAATTGTGGACGCCGATGAAATTCAGCAGGAAATCGCTGCCGTGGAGGTAGCACATGAGGCCGTACCAAGAACCACACAAGACGGTGAAGAGAGCCAGACCGGAGAGGAGATGGACGTGGAGCATTTCTTTGAGGTCTTTATTGTAAAGGAGAAATAAGAAACAAGCCAATCCGGGAAGCAGAAGTCCGATAGGCCCTTTTGTGAGGGTGGCGAAGGCGGCGAAGACGTAGCAGAGCCAATAGTATTTCCGATCCTCAGCATATCCCAAATAGAAGAAGGCGATGGCGCCGCTCATGAAAAGGAACAGGGTGGAATCGGTGATAACTGCTTTAGAGAGAAGCCAAAATTCAACGGAAGTGCCCAAAATCAAAGCGGAAAGCCACGCAATTTTTTCTCCATAAATGCGACGGGCGAACCAGTAGGTAAATAGCAAGGAGCAAATACCCAATATCGCAGCGGGCAGACGAGCCGCCATTTCATTGAATCCAAATAAGGAAAAGGACAGGGCCAATTCCCAATAGTAGAAAATGGGCTTGTCATACCAGTAGTGACCGTAAATTTGTGGGGAAATCCAATCGCCAGACTGCACCATTTCTTTGGCAGTCAAAGCGTAGTTAGATTCAGCCGTGTCGGTGACGGGAAGTAAGTTATTTCCGACTAGGTATAGAAATAGGGAGAAGATGAGTAAGGTGAAATAGGGGTGTTTTCGTAATTGTTCTTTCATAAGAATCCTCCTTGGGAAAGTGATGGCATTGAGGATTTGCGTTAGTAGGAATGATTTCGATTGTGGTTCAGGGTTCTCAAGGTTCTCAGGTTGCTAAGGGTTCTCAGGTTTCTCGAATGAGATGATAACGTAAGCGTCACATTCGAGAAACCTTTAGAACCCTTAGAACCTTTAGTACCCCTAGTACCTTGTAATCGCAATCGAAATCATATTTCCTAACGCAAGCCTTAATGTTATAAGAGTACGGTTTCGTATCAACATCTTCTACACTTTACCAAGAGGGATTGAATGAATTTGTAGGGATTTTTAAAGAAATGTTAAATAAGAGAAATGGGAGTTGCGAAAGGGGGAATGGTTCATTATGATAAGACTGGTGACTGGTGACTGGTGACTGGTGACTGGTGACTGGTGACTGGTGACTG
>CAVBRV010000187.1:0-2867 GCA_963597965.1 Paludibacteraceae bacterium
CCCGTATCGTCATCTTGAGCCGCCCGAAGGGCGTGTCGAAAGATCTTTGTGTTATTCCTAAAAGAAACTATGAAAAACTTATGAAATAAAATGAGGCTCTTCGTCTGGGGCGTCTACATGCAAGGCTAACAGAAAAACCGTGAGAGGCACTTTGTCACTATCCGTTTGTCTGTTAGCCTCATACACCACGCCCCAGACGCCAAGTCACATTTCATTCCGCTCTGCCCACATGGTACTTCTATGAATAACACAAAGATTCCTCCACTTCGGTCGGAATGACGATACGGGAAATTCGCTATCACCATAAACTGCCAACCGCCTACTGCTAACTGCCTACTTTTTTCTCCCCCAAATAAAAAAAGCAGATCAGACACTACATCCAATCTGCTCTTTAATAATAGTTGTTTGTTGCTGGTTGTTGGTTGGTAGTTATCCAAACAACAACCAACTAACAACCAACAACATGACCTCCATCGTTTTCATTCCTAGTGACGAATAAGAAACCCCCACTAGCCACTACTCCATCGCCAAAATCTGCGAAGCCATTTCACTACACTGCTCTTCCACCGACTCAATGAACCGCACCAGTTCCTTGATGTCCTTCTTTCGGAGGCCCAAGCTATCAAAAGTCACCGACACCAATTCCCGGCGCAGCACCTTGGTTTCCATCTGATGAGTGAAGGAGAAGGATTCGATGTAAGACAGCATAGCCCCCTTTGCCAGAATCATGCGAGCATGCTTTTCTTCCACCCGACAAGGCAAGAGACCTTCCACGCCCTGTAAGAACCGTCGTTCCAAATCCAAATGCTGCTGGATCACCTTTTCCAAAAGAAGCGGTTCCGCATAGGCTTCATAATAAAGTTCCCGCAAAACTGTGTCTTTTTCAATAGCGAACCATTCCACCGCCATGATGGCAGCATACTGATACAATGGGGTCTGATCAGCAAAATGATTTTCTACCAAGCCCACCATCGCTTCCATCCCATCATCAATGATGGCGGCAAAAACGGCATTTTTATTTTCAAAAAGATTATATATACTGCCCGACGTAATGCCAGAATTTTGTACAATCTGACGAATCGTCGTTTTCTTGTAGCCCTGCTCACTAAATAATTTCTTAGCCGTATCCAGAATCTTCTTTCTCACGCCCTGCATACGGACGGCTCTTGTTTCTGTATGTGCCATGATTATGTCCCCTTTTCATGAACAAATTAGACAAAACTCCCATAGTGTCTAAAAAACAAAATAAACTCTGCCCCAATATATTTAATTATTCAAGAGTTTGAAATTATTATAAAAAAAATAAAATCGATTGTCAATTTGACAAGAGAAAATTTTCCAACATTGTTGGTGGACAGTAGATAGTTAGCAGTTGGCGGTTGGCAGTTGGCAGTTCCCGCTAACGTCATTTCGACCGATGGGATTTGTGCTGGATGATTCAATAATATCAAGCGACTATGTGAGACAAAAGTGGAGAAATCTTGGGGAAATAGCGATTTTGTTGTTAGTTGGCAGTTGGCAGTTGGCAGTTGGCGGTTCCCGCTAACGTCATTTCGACCGATGGGATTCGTGCTGAATAATTCTATCGTTTTTCTGCGACTATGTAAGACAAAAGTGGAGAAATCTTGGAGAAATAACGATTTTGTTGTTGGTTGTCGGTTGTCTGGCCCCAACAACAAGCAACTAACAACCAGCAACAAAAACGGGCGGTGCATCATATATGACACACCGCCCGTTTTGCCTCTTAAATATAACCGTTTACTGCCTACTGCCTACTGCTAACTGCGAACCGCTAACTGCCTACTTGTAAGCAAGCACGCAAAAAAGCATGGACTACTCCCATAGCGTGAACATCCGCCCCCACACTAGTCGGTGGTCAGCGCATTCGGTCATGGCGACCCGGAGGCCCCATACTCGCTCTAGGACATCACCCTAGCACAGCTGGTCGGGACAGGCTATATATTGGAATAGTTCCATGCTTTATGTAGTTTTTTGATAGCTATCAGCGAAGGAAAACGAGACCTATACAAGAATCCTTTCCGCCGCCCTTTTCTCCATCACCCTTTGCAAAGTAAGTACTTAGTGATGAAGAAAATTCTTTCGGAAAATTTTCTTTCCACGTGGGGTCTCATTTACCCCTCTATTTATATAATCAATTGAAGAAAGCGAAATTTTACATCAGATGAAAAAATTTTTAAATTTTTTGTTGTTGGTTGTTGGTTGTTGGTTTATTTCCCGTGCCCTTTTGTGACAATTCGCACGAAAGGGAAATGGCATTGGTTTAAGGTTTAAGGTTTAAGGTTTAGGGGTTAGGGGTTGCAATACTCCTTAAACCCTAAACCAACCAATACCACTTTGTCTTTATGAAAATTGAGAGGAAGGAACGCGGAGTATAAACCAACAACCATCAACAAAACGCCAATCCAGATTCTCGCTATTGAAAAAATTAGCAATCAACCAAAAAGGGGGCATTTCCCTCGTAAGAAGGAAATACCCCTAGTCTATGCAATGCTGCTAAGTTAAGGATTTGCGAAAGCAGAGATGCTAACGCTTGCGATTACAGGTCGCTCAAGGTTCTAAGGTTGCTCAGGTTTCCCGAATGTGCCGATAAACGCTAGCGTCATTAGCTCGTTCGAGAAACCTTTAGAACCTTGAGAATCCTTAACAGCCTGAGAAACCTTTACATCAGCAGAAATTATCGCACATTTTGCTTCACTTAATGACATTGTCTATCTATGATTATTCGCTTATCGGCTACTATCCATTAGAATTTATATTCTACACCAGCCATGAAGTTTCTGCCCAAGTTGTAGAAGGTAGAACTGGAACTAGAAACAATGTCATGTCGATTGAATAGATTATCAATG
>CAVBRV010000187.1:2877-5139 GCA_963597965.1 Paludibacteraceae bacterium
AATTAATATTGAATGCTGTAGTTAGCTTTCCTCTAGTATAATCAATTCCGCCGTTAATGCCAAACTTACTATAGTAATCATGCCATTTCCCATTATTTTTATCACTTTCCTGTTTTTGTGGATGACTAATAGTCATTCCTACATGATAAGAAAAGTTTTCATTCTGATTTCTTGTCCAATTCAATTCAATGCCACGATTTTTAATATCCTCATTTACATAGGTAATAATCCCATGAGAGACAAATTTGCTTGTATCAGCATCAATGCTATCCTTTATTTTATATGAATACAACGCTATACGATAAGCGTTCTTCCCTAAGTTTTTCTTAGCACCTAATTCATAGTGAGTTCCTCTTTCAGGACGTAACCCAGGAACCCCTACAATGTTTCCACTACCATAAAGCTGACTAAACTTCGGAAGTCTAAAAGATTTTCCAATCTTTCCGTATAGCATGGTATTATCATCTAAATTGTGCATAAGGATAAATTCTGGAGTAAATTGAGTGTATTTATTGCCTGCTTCATCTGATTCAGTCCAAGTTTCTCTAAAATTCAAATTAGCAGTAGTTTTCTTTGTGAAGTCATACGCAATCTGACCAAATATAGAATGAATATTCCTTGTGAAGAATGATGCCGTCCCTTTTCCATTCTTAAAAGAAGTTTTATCTTCCATATCTCTTTCAAATTCATAGCCAAGTAAGAAAGAACCCTTATTAAACTTCCAGCGATTCTGTACATTGAAGCCAAAAGTTTGATCTAAATACCCACTATCATCAACGGCTGTTATATTTGGATTAAATTTTGCTGGATTATTTTTATTAGTTTTAGCTGTAATATTTTTTGTTTTCTGATCTCTTCTATTGTAAAATGCATTAAGGGCAAATTCATCTTTCTTATAATGGATAGCTGTCAAATTTTCTTCCGTGCTATGTATTGCATTTTTGAAATCTTTTCCAAAATTAGCTGGATTTTCATTACCACCATACCGATACGCATAATGATCACTATTTCTCCCATATGTATGCGTCATATACAAATTGTCGTTAAAATCATATCGTGCATTAAAATTAGCATGCTCCCCACGAACGATATTATAATACACACCTTCCGGTGTAGTACCCTTCGTTTGTGTAGTTGGCGCAGAAATATTATTAATCTTTCCTGTATGATCATAGGACGCCGTAAATCCTAATTTTCCTGCTTGGAAAGAAGCTGCATAGTTCTGAATGCCATAGTTACCAGCACCTGCGCGAACCATATTTGCCCGTTTTCCTTTGGTAATGATATTAATTACGCCACCATTGGCTTCCGAACCATAGAGTACGGCACCGCCGCCACGAACGACTTCTACTCTATCTACGGATTCTACCGGGATGTCTTCTAAGTTGTATCTACCACCCTGGTTAATCGGTACACCATCAACCAATACTAATGTTCCTTTTTCTACACCTCGAATAACCACTTTACTGGTCATGGTCCCCTGAGAAATATTTCTCGGTCCCTGGGCATGGGCAATAACGCCGGTGGAAAATTTCAGTGCTTCCTGCATGCTGGTGGCTCCGGTCTTCTGCAGGTCATCAGCGGTCAGCACTTCCACGGCTGCCGGTGTTTTCAATTCTTCACTGGCACTTCTCTGTGCAGTGACTACGATGGGATTCAATTCATACACGCTATCAGCAGCCAGAGTATCCGTTCCCCCCCAGATAGTTCCCATGGCTACTCCTGCCAATACCAAGTACTTCAGATTTCTTGTCATTTCTTCTCCTCCTAGAAATAGTGGCGAATGGGGTTCTCTGTTGTTAGTTGTTGGTTGTTTGTTGTTTGGATTTCACAACTATCAACAGACAACTAACAACCAACAACCAACAACTAACAACATTTTTCTCCATTACGCACAAAAAGGAGGATGGAAAAGCAGTTATCATTGTTTTTCCATCCTCCTCATGGATTACTCTAAGTGATATGTATTATCACTTGCTCTGTACATTATATGATATTGAGAGGAAAATAGTCAAATATGAATTTGAAATGAGGGAGTATTTATAGTTAGCAGTTGGCAGTTGGCAGTTGGCGGTATTGTCTCCTTCGTCATTTCGACCGATCAAATTCGCACAAAATGACGAAAGTGCTATAAATGGATTTGTGTCCCTGAGTGGAGAAATCTCAGCAACACCAGCGATAAAGGCTTGATGACTGAATCCCATTTCGGTCTTTAAGCCCTTACCGCTAGTGCTGAAGAGATTTCTCCACTCAGGGACACAA
>CAVBRV010000188.1:0-4942 GCA_963597965.1 Paludibacteraceae bacterium
TCCCTCGGCCGTAAGGCCGGTTGTATGGTTTTCTGAATACTAAGCGGTATGAAAACAGTTTGCCACTATACAAAACATTACGATTTATACCGCCTTGTATTCATAAAAACCATACAACCAGCCTACGGCTGAAAAAATACACCCCCTCTGCCTACGGCATCTCCCCCGGAGGGGGCGAGGTCCTACGGACCTATCATTCTTATTCAAAACCGCTAAATAACTTAGAGTATATCGGAATGAAGCATCATTTTACGGGGGGGAAGTTTGAGTTAGTAACGCTATTCCCAAAAGATTTCTCCACTTCTGTCTAACATAGTCGCAGAAAAACGATAGAAGCATCCAGCACAAATCCCGTCGGTCGAAATGACGTGCGTGTTACCGCCAACTGCCAACTGCTAACTATATTTCTAGTATAGAAAAATCCGAGGCTAACGTCAATATTATGAAATTTATTTTATGCTAGACCTGATTTATAATGTAGCCAAGTTAAGGGGAATGGTGACTAGTGACTGGTAGACTGGTGACTGGACATGCTATTTCTAGTCACCAGTCACTAGTCACTAGTCACCCATATTTCAAAAGGAGGTCATTTCAATGGAAAATGGAGTGGAAAAATTAACCGATGTGATGGCGCAGTTTTTGGGGCATACCGCCATCATTCTGCCAGATGATGTGAAGGAGAAATTGGCGGAGCTTCGTGATAAGGAAGATACACCTATGGCGAAGGTCATTTATCGGACTATGTTTAGAAATCAGGAATTGGCGGAAAAATTGCATCGTCCCTCTTGTCAGGATACGGGGGTGCCTCAGTTTTGGGTTCGCTGCGGGACACAATTTCCTTATATCGATGATATGGAGGAATTGCTTCGCAAGGCAGTGGTGAAAGCCACTTTCGATACACCGCTTCGTCACAATTCGGTGCAGACTTTTGATGAATACAACACCGGCAAGAATGTAGGGAAAGGGACGCCGACCATTTGGTGGGATATTATTCCCCATTCCAGTGATTGCGAAATTTACACCTATCTCTCCGGCGGCGGTTGCTCTCTGCCTGGTTGCGCAACGGTGCTGATGCCAGGGGAAGGGTACGAGGGCATCGTGAAATTTGTGATGGATCGGATGACTTCTTATGGGTTAAATGCTTGCCCGCCACTGCTCATCGGCGTCGGTGTGGGGACGTCTGTGGAAACAGCGGCGCTCAATTCCAAGAAAGCTCTCATGCGTCCTATCGGCAGTCACAATGAAAACGCGAATGCGGCCAAGATGGAACATCTCTTGGAAGATGGCATCAACGCCCTGGGCCTCGGACCGCAGGGCATGGGGGGGCATTACTCCGTCATGGGCGTGAACATTGAAAACACTGCCCGCCATCCCTCTGTCATCGGTTGCGCTCTGAACGTAGGCTGCTGGAGCCATAGAAGAGGACATATTATTTTTGATAAGGATTTGCATTTTAAGACGGATACGCATAGTAAGTTTGTGTATCAGGAATGAGATAGTAGCGATTTTGTTGTTGGTTGGTTGTTTGTTGTTGGTTTGGGGTTTATGCACCAAGTCCATCTACAATCATTCGCCAAGAAGAAATTTCCATTGGTTTAAGGTTTGTATTCTCTATCAAACCATAAACCTTAAACCAATGAGATTCTGTCTTTGCAAAAGTTGATAATACCGTGCTCGGAACATAAACCAAATAACCAATAACCAACAACCATCAACTAACAACATTTCAATAAAAAAGGAGACAAATATCATGTCAGTCATTATGAAAGGCGATAAAAAGATTTTAGTGACTCCTATTTCCAGGGAGGATTTGAAGGATATTCATATCGGAGACATTATTTACTTATCCGGGGATCTGACCACCTGCCGCGATGTGGCCCATCGCCGGGTGGTGGAAGAAGGTCGGGAGATTCCGGTGGATATTAGAAACAAGGCCATTCTTCATGCGGGACCAATTATTCGTCCTCATGAAGATGGGACCTATGAAATGGTTTCTGTGGGACCGACTACGTCCATGCGCATGGAAAAGTTTGAGTATGAATTTGTGAAGAAAACCGGCGTCCGTGTGATTCTTGGCAAGGGCGGCATGAAGGAAAATACCCAGCGGGCTTGTAAAGAGTTCGGCGCCATTCATTGCGTATTCCCCGCTGGCAATGCAGTGGTAGCGGCGCAGGAAGTGAAAGAAATCGTGGAAGCCCAGTGGAAGGATTTGGGCATGCCAGAAACCTTGTGGCATTGTCATGTGGAGGAATTTGGGCCGCTTATCGTGTCTATTGATTCGTATGGTAAAAATTATTTCGAGGAGAAGAAGGTGGAATATAATCAGCGGAAGGAGGAACAGATCGCAAAGATTTGCCCGCAGGTGGGATTTATTAAATAGTGAGGAATTAGGAGTGAGGAGTGATGGTGGCGGCGCACAAAATTTGGAAGCGCCGCGAAGTATATATGGTCCTTAATTCGCTTTTGGGAAAATAATGCGAAGTGCGTAGTGCGTAATGGTGAAAGATGAGATATAGTGGATATTTCAACAAATCATTTCATACCGCTAGTGCAGCCCCCTCTGCCTACGGCATCTCCCCCAATGGGGGCGATAAATACGGTATTTTCCCTTTTGAATAAAATGTTTTCATTTCTAGCCGTCATTCCGACCGAAGTGGAGGAATCTTTGGGTTATTCATTGTAGTACTATGTGAAATAAGCGTGTTGAAATGAGACTTGGCGTCTAGGGCGTTCGTTTATGAGGCTAACTGAAAATCGGATTATGGTAAATGGCATAAAACGGTTTATCTGTTAGCCTCGAATGAGACGCCCCAGACGCTAAGTCTCATTTTATTTCTTCAGACTTACATCGTGCGGTCAGGAATAACACAAAGATTTCTCCACTTCTGTCCAACATAGACCTGAACTACAGGATACTTTCATCAAGCACAAATCCCGTCGGTCGAAATGACAGTGAGCTGCCAACTGCCAACCGCCAACCGCCAACCGCTAACTGCCTACTATTCCCTGAATATGCTATAATAGCCACATTAGAGCTATGGTGTTTGAGTAAGTAGGGATAGGTTCGTTAGTGCTTGCAAGGTGCATAAGGTTCTAAAGGTACTCAGGGTTCTAAAGGTTTCTCGAATGAGCTAACGATGGTACAGTACAGTACTGAACCATTGATATTTACTGCTATAAAAATACATGTTGAATAAGCGGTAAGTATCGTCCCCCCTTGAAGAAGGGGGGCAGGGGGGATAGAGTGTTTCGTTAGAAACACATTTCATTATAGCGATATGAAACGCCAATACTTGCCTATTACAAGTAAGCACATACCGCTATGGTTAAAATATGTCCCTTCGGTCCATTCTATCCCCGGCTTCGCCGCCCCTTCTCCAAGGGGCCACACGCTAGTGCTACTATCGTTTTTATTCATAGTGATATATCCGTAGCGTTTATAAATATCATCGATACGGTACACTAGCGCTTATTGACACATTTGAGAAAATTGAGAACCCTTAGAACCCTGAGTACCCTTAGAACCTTGTAATCACTAGCGGAATGATACTGAGTAACGCAAATCCGCTTACCTCATCAATACCATTGCTCCTTGGAGGCTAACATGAAGAACCATAAACAAGGAATAGTGAAGGCAGGATTTCTGCTGCTGATTATCCTGCTTTGTGGCGTGGCCTATTGGGCGGCGCCGCAGTTTTTTCAGGAAATATGGACCCTTTTGAAACGGGGCGAATTGGTAGAAATAGCGGATTACATTGCGTCCTATGGTGAGTGGGCGGTGGGATTTGCTTTTCTTTTGACTGTGGCGTTTAATGCCATCGGATTTCCACCGGCCATGATTTTTTCTGCTGCTTGCACGCTCATCTTTGGCATCGTGCCGGGCATTTTGCTGGCCTGGGTGGCAGAGACCGTGGGTGCGGTGATCAGTTTTGTTTTCTTCCGCACTTTCCTTAGAAACAGTGCGGAGGATCTGATTGCGAAGAATCAGAAGTTGAAAGACTGGGATGAGAAAAGTGAATCCAATGGTTTCCGTGTGATGCTCATCGCTCGTATCATTCCTTATTTTCCCGCTGCTGCATTGAATGCGCTGGGCGCTCTTTCTAAGATGAGCCTGCGGGATTATACGTTAGCGTCTTTTATCGGGAAATTTCCTGCTACCGCTATCGAAGCCATCATTGGTCATGATGCGGTGACGGTGCAGTCCAATTCGGATCGTCTTTTTGTGGTGATTGGGATTTCGGTTTTGCTATATGCTGGTTTTTGGTGGTGGGATAGGAGACGGAAATGAGTGACTCGTGACTGGTGACTAGGGATTGGGGATTAGGGACTAGGGATTAGGAAGAGTGACGTGATTTGAATTTGGTTATTAATTCAAACTTCCTATCGATAAAACTGGTTTGCGTTTCGGTGAATACGGATTAAATATCTTATGTGGATTAAAGCTATTCCCGTATCGTCATCTTGAGCCGCCCGAAGGGCGTGTCGAAAGATCTTTGTGTTATCCCTAAAAGGAACTATGAAAAACTTACGGAATTGAAATGAGGCTTAACGTCTGGGGCGTCTACATGCAAGGCTAACAGAAAAGCCTTAAGAGTCGCTTTGCCACTATCCGCTTGTCTGTTAGCCTCATACATCACGCCCCAGACGCTGAGTCTCATTTCAATATGGATAGCATTTAATGATACATGTATTGAATAACACAAAGCCCTTCGACTACGCTCAGGGTGACGGATATTTATTGCGGTCGGAATGACGAACAGAGATAATACCATCTCATTTTCAAAGCAGGATACCAATTTCATTTTAACTTTACTCCAGTTTTATCGAAGTAAGTCAGATGTTCTTAAGTGGGAAGTTTGAGTCTTTAAGCCCTTATCGCTAGTGCTGATGAGATTTCTCCACTCAGGGACACAAATCTATTTATTTCTGTATCATCACTTTG
>CAVBRV010000188.1:4952-5136 GCA_963597965.1 Paludibacteraceae bacterium
CTTTAAGCCCTTACCGCTGGTGCCACTGAGATTTCTCCACTCAGGGACACAAATCTATTTATTTCTGTATCATCACTTTGCACAAATACGATCGGTCGAAATGACGCTAGTGATGTTACCATAAATCCTTATTCCTTTGATAGCATCGAAATGAATGCTCATTTTATGGGTGGGAAGTTTGAGT
>CAVBRV010000189.1:0-5086 GCA_963597965.1 Paludibacteraceae bacterium
TCAGAAAAACCATACAACCGGCCTTACGGCCGAGGGAAATGCACCCCCTCTTTTTATTTCTCCCCCGAAGGGGGGAGATGCCCGATGGGCCTATCATTTCAATTTAAATACTGCTTGATGTCAGACTGCATCGACGAAAAGTGATATTTCTTAGATGGGAAGTTTTAGTTATAACCCTTTTAACTTGTTGAAATCCATTTCTTGCTATGATTGCAAATGGAATCAGCAACATAATACCCCTAGTCACCAGTCACCAGTCACCAGTCACCAGTCACCAGTCACCAGTCACCAAAAGTATATACTTCAAATCACACTATTTCTTATATTTTAAAATCCCCTTTTCCCTCCTTGTCATTCATTTGTCCATTTCCAATGGACAATCCATGCCCTTTATATTGACAAAAAGTGTATGATATTTGTCCTTTTCCCCTATCCCTAGTATTTGACCCCATTTTGACCAACCATTTTCTTTCCCTTTTCATTTTCATTTATTCCCTGTGAAAAAGAAATTCACAGAATCCACACATGTGAATAAGTTTATTTCATTCATTTTTCACGGTTGCATAGGCTCTTTCATTTTCTAATCCTTACTTATTCTTCTCTTATTCACAGCAATTCACAAAAAGTTGTGTATATCTCCAGTGGACAGGTTTCTTATCTGGCTTGTTACCTTGTCTTTCTGTTCTCAAATACAGTTATTCACTTTTTTGTGAATTATTGTGAATAACGTTGTGATTTTTCTCTTTTGAAATATGTGTATACTTATTGGGTGACTGGTGACTAGTGACTGGTGACTAGGGACTAGTAGCTAGGGATTAGAACGAGCTTTCCTAACTAAAAAAAGTCCTTTTCATATCCTAATGAGGTATAAAACGGACTTTTTATTTTTATAAAAGCGGCGCTTCCAAATTTTGTGCGCCGTACAACCATTTCTCACTTCTAACTACTCATTTCTAACTCGCAAAGGGAAACGACTTAAATGACTGTATTTAAATGATCGCTACATCAGGCACTGGCGATTCCTCCACAAGCGGCGTATTTGTAAAATAAATGAGCGTTGGAATGAACCATTTCATCGAAGAGTTTCATTTCTTCCTCCGTAAATCCATGGACATCACTCCAGGTGTAGGAAGGAAGTTCACACCGGGCATCGTCAAATCCCTCTTCCGTAGGCCGTTCAAAATGAACAATCACCCGTTTTTCCCCATTTTTGTGAATCAACTGAGAATGCACAATTTCCGTCCCATCTGCCAATGTCATATAGGGATACATCATATTATCGCCCCTTTCTCTACTTGCATCATACGGGAAAATGGTGATCCTGTCAACTTGAAGATAGTGACTGGTGGACTAGTGACTAGGGACTAGTAGCTAGGGATTAGGGATTAGGAACTACAGGTTGCTGAAGGTTCTAAGGGTTCTAAGGGTTCTAAGGTTCCTCGAATGTGGCATTCAACGCAGGTATCATGATTGCACTATTATACTTTGATTCACTACGCCCTTTTCGCTAGTGCGGAGAGATTTCTCCACTCCTCTACACATGGCGTTTCAAATCTTTTGCGTCATCAAGCACCAATAGGACCGGTCGAAATGACGAATAGAGATGATACCGCCAGCGGCTATGGGCAATGTCATTAAGTTAAGCGAAATATGCGATGATTTCTGCTGATATAAAGGTTACTCAGGTTTCTCAGGATGCTAAGGTCTCTCACGTTTCTCGAATGAGCTAATGACGCCAGCGACTATTGGCACATTCGAGGAACCTGAGCAACCTGAGAACCCTATTTCCACAAGAAAAGACCTTCCCACACATCCAATGATGCATGGAAAGGTCTTTTTCATTTTTGATCCCTAGTTACCAGTCACCAGTCACTAGTCACCAATCACCAGTCACCAGAATTATTTCTTATCTTCTTCAATCGGATAATCTTGCAGGGCATCGTAGCCTTCTTCGCCGGTACGAATCTTTACGGCGTTATCGATGGTAGAAACGAAGACTTTGCCGTCCCCGTATTTCCCGGTATAGAGAGCCCGTTTGGCTACTTCGATGATGGTTCTTGGGGAAATCTTGGATACTACAATGTCGATCCGAATCTTCGGCAGGAGTTTGGCGGAAACAGCAGCGCCGCGGTACATCTGGGTCTGTCCTTTTTCAAGGCCATAGCCCAGAGCCTTGGTGACGGTCATGCCGGTGATGCCGATGGCTTCCATAGCAGCTTTGAGGATTTCAAACCGTTTGTCCGAAGTAATGATGGTGACGCAGTAAAGTCTGTGTCCATCGGCAGGGAGTTCTTTCGGTACGATTTTTTCTGGAATGTCTTTGGTTTCCATAGGAACTTCCACTGCATCTTTCGGTGCTTTACCGGCTTCGAGGGCCTGGGTAGCAGTGTCCGGTACCATCATGAAATCGGCATAAGCAGAGGTGAGACCGTGTTCTTCAAAGTCGAGGCCGTTGATTTCTTCTTCTTTGGTGACGCGGAGACCAATGGTGGCACGAATCACGCGGAATACAATGTTAATCACAACGAATACATAAATGGCGACAGTCACAACACCTAAGAGCTGAATCAGGAAGAAATGAGGATCTCCGGTGTACAGCCAGCCATCGCTTTCGGAGAAGAGGCCGGTGAGGAGGGTACCCAGAGCACCGCAACCGCCGTGAGCGGCGATAGCGCCGACAGGGTCATCGATTTTCATTTTCTGGTCTACAAATTCGACAGCCAGTACGATGAAGAAACCGGCAATGACGCCAATGGCGAAGGAACCAGGAACGGTAACCATATCGCACCCAGCGGTGATAGCAACCAAGCCAGCCAGGCCGCCGTTCAATGTCATGGAAACATCTGGTTTGCCGTAGCGGAACCAGGTGAAGAACATGGTGGTCACAGCCGCAGCGGCAGCAGCCATGTTCGTCGTAATCATGATGTGACCTACGGACTCGATGTTAGCATCGCCAGTGACGGAAACAGTGGAACCGCCGTTGAATCCGAACCAGCCCATCCAAAGGATGAACATACCCAGGCATGCCAATGTAATGGAGTGACCAGGGATAGCGTTCACGCTACCGTCTTTGTTATATTTCCCAATTCTAGGTCCAAGGAGCCAAGCGCCAACGAAAGCACATACGCCGCCCACCATGTGAACGCAAGTGGAACCAGCGAAATCGTGGAAGCCCAGTTCAGAGAGCCAGCCGCCGCCCCAGATCCAGTGACCGGAAACGGGATAAATCAAAAGAGAAATCAGAATGGAGTACACGCAGTAAGCGGAGAACTTGGTGCGTTCTGCCATAGCACCAGACACGATGGTAGCCGCGGTAGCGCAGAACACGGTCTGGAAGAACAAGTACGCCAGCGGGGTATACCCTGCATCGTCGGGGACCTGGAAGTGCTGCACGAATAAATCAGGCGTACCAATGATACCGCCAATGTCGGTACCAAACATGAGGCCGAAGCCGAAAATCCAAAACATAATGGTGCCCAGAGCAAAGTCCATGAAATTCTTCATGACGATGTTCCCTGCATTCTTGGCACGAGTCAGACCAGTTTCTACCATGGCGAACCCAGGCTGCATGAAGTATACCAGAATCGCTCCAAGCATAATCCAAATCGTATCGACCGAGGAATATCGGCCATCCGGCTCCGCCGCTATAACCAAGGACGGACTGCACAAGGCAGCCGCCAGGACAGGCCATTTTCTAAAGGCCATTTCCATTTTTTTCATCATACACCAGATCCCTTCTTGAAATATCAATGTTGTTGGTTGATGGTTGTTTGTTGTTGGAAATAGAGGTTTTGGAAATAGGATTTGATTGCTAGCAGATACAACCAATTTCCAAACAACTCACAACCAACAACAAACAACAGCATATGAAAACGTCTGATAGAAATATTTGCATCGGCTTTTCCTCTTGCGTATCTCTTGGCTCCCCCTCTGGGGGGAGCTGCCGAAGGCTGAGGGGGCTGCACTAGCGATGTATATCGCCATGTGGAATCAGCGGCCACAAGATATTCTCACATCTCACACCTACCGCTAGAGGTGCCCCCTCTGCCTACGGCATCTCCCCCCAAAGGGGGCGATAAATAAGGTGTAAACTTACTTAGAGAAAACGCCCAGGTCATCATAACCTGGGCGTCCTTGTCCAAAAGAAAAAGCCTGATACGAAACCATTTCGCAATCAGACGTCTTTGTCAAAACCATATGCATTTGTAATATGGAGGTAGTATAACGCTATTGGGCGATTTCGTCAAGGGCTTTTTTGAAATCAATTAGAAGTGAGAAATGGTGGTGGCGGCGCATAATTATTTAGAAGCGCCGCTTTTTAGAAAATAGGGATTAGTAGCTAGGCCCTAGGGATTAGGCTTCCGGGTTTTGCAAGTGTCACAGCTATTAGCTGTGACATAGCAGAAATTCATGTCTGTTTCCTAATCCCTAGCTACTAATCCCTAATCTCTTCTTCCATGATAAAAGGGTTATATAAGGTTATGAAACTTGCGGTAAGTACATAACCCTATATAACCTTGTCGCAAGCGGCGAAATTTATATGTGAGAAAATAGGTATCCGTAGAATAGTAACCTTTTTTATAATCTGCGGCGCTTCCAAATATGATGCGCCGCCACCAGAATTACTCATTACTCATTACTCATTACTCATCACTCATTGCTCATTTTCAACAACTTTCTCTTGACATCCCTTCCCCAAAAGTGTATAGTAAATCCAACTTCATACAGGCAATGAAGAGAAGAGTACATAATGGATTTTGTCAAAGAGAGCTTCCGCAGGGTGAAAGGAAGCACGAAAGAAATTATGGAAGATGGCCTCTGAGTCTGGTACGCTGAATGATGAAGCGGCCCGGGAGCTCCCGTTATAGAGATCGAGGTATCAAGGCAAAAGCCGGCGTACCTTATGAGGCAGGGAAAGCGATTTCCTTGCGAAGTTGGGTGGTAACACGAATATCTCGTCCCTTATAGGGAGGAGATTTTTTTATTGTATTTTTAGTAGCTAGGGATTAGGGACTAGGGATTAGGAAATCCTAGGGAAACGCTGATTTAATCAAAGAATTTGAAATGATATGAATTTTTATCCAAA
>CAVBRV010000190.1:0-5027 GCA_963597965.1 Paludibacteraceae bacterium
TTCTCCCCCGGAGGGGGAGATGCCCGATGGGCCTATCATTTCAATTTAAATACCGCTTGATATCAGACTGCATCAGCGAAAAGTCATATTTCCTAGGTGAGAAATTTGAGTACTAACATCTCATTTTATACCGCTAGTGCCTCCCCCTCTGTATCTCCCCCGACGGGGGAGACAAGACAAACTGCCTACTGCCAACTGCTAACCGCCTACTTACTATGAAAACAGTCGGCTCAGCCAGCCCTTTTCATTGCTTTCCGTTTTCTTCTGGCTTTCATTGTCCCCCGTTCCCACCATGGCTCGGATTTCTTTTGCCACTTGGCTATCTTTGGAACCGATAACCAGCGGGACGCCGGAAGTAATAGATTTCCTCGCTGTCATGAAATCATTGGAAATGACGTAATTGAAAGAACGTCCCAGGATGGATTCTACATCGGTCACATCGATTTTTGTTTTCGCATTGGAACGATTCAGGACATAGCGAATTTTATTATTTTCATAGCCCAGTTCTTTTAATGTATCCGCCCCAGATTTCATATTTTTGATGGTGGGGATGAAATCTACAATCCCGATGAAGTCAATCAAGGTGGACATATCCATAATAGACAGGTTCAGCGAACTGAAGGTGGAGGTGGTATCGATGATGACGTAGTCGTATTCCAGCTGGAGTTGCAATACTATATCATGAATCAGGTTCACGTCCAGGTTGTAGGCTTCTTCTAGCAATTTCGGATTGGCCATCACGTCAAAGCCAATGCCTTCTGCCCGGTAGGGCGTCAGAAATTCGGCCGCTACCGTGTCGTAAGGATGGTTTCGCATGGATTTCTCTGCATCGGCGATGGTGGTTTTCGGATGGAGTTTCAAGTAGTAGCACACATCACCGAATTGCAAGTCCAAGTCCACCAGACACACTCGCTCTCCGCTTCGAGCAAGTTCGGCGGCTAGGTTGATAGCAATCAGCGTCTTCCCTACGGCGTAAGCGGTACTGAAGACGGAAATAATAGTTCCTTTTTGACCGATCATGGGTATGTATACACCTCCTCTGTTATAGGTTGCTCAGGGTTCTCAAGGTTCTAGGGGTTCTAATGGTTCTAAAGGGGCCTCGAAATCCTTAAGATTCTCATGTCGATTTTCAAGGTTACCATAGGGCGTTACACTTTCCTTTATCCCATAAGAAGCGTTATTTTCCAATGCGGCAATTAATTTGTTAATCAAGTACGTGACCTTAAAAATTTGATGATGCAATTTTTCGGATTGCAAAGGCGTCAGAAAATGTAGGTCATCTGCATAGATAGTTTGCGTCTCGATTTCATAGGCAGAACCACGAGCTATATAGAGGAAATGAATATAGTCTCGTCTGCTGCCTCTACCAGATCCTTCTGCAATATTGGAACCAATAGAAACTACTGCCCGACGCATTTGAGAAGATAGACAATAAATCTCTTCCTTCGGGAATGTTTGGACGATATCGTAAACCATATCTTTCAAATGCCTAGATTCTTGCCATACTAGCAAATCTTTATAACTGCCCATAAACGCTCCTGATGAATAACTCCCCTATCGACAGCAATACTGTTAAGTTAAGGATTTGAGTCAGAAAGTATGATTTCTGCAGTTGTTACAAGGTTCTAAGGGTTCTAAAGGTACAAAGGGTTCTCACATTTCCTGAATGAGCCAATAGACGCCAATGTTATCATCTTATTCGAGGCCCTTTAGAACCTTTAGTACCCTTAGAACCTTGTTACATAATAGAAATCACCACAGATTTCAACTACCCTAACAATGCTAATCTTTAGAACCTTGTCCCACCTGAATAACGGTCCATAGCCGCTTTGATCCGTGCTCTCTGGGCTTCTGCGTCAGTGCTAGAAGCATTTGTAAGCTTCTTTTTGATTTGCACCGCTATTTCTTTTTCGCTAGGAGCTTGTTTCTTATCTTTTGCACTCACTTTGACTTTCTTCTCTTTTGGCTTACTCTTCTCTACCTTTTTACCAGTATCAGCCACTTGGAGTTCGTCTTTTCTATGTTCGTAGTCTTCCTGGGTCATGGGCACTAGGATGTCTTCCCCATTGTCGCCTTTGATCTTCAAGAGATAGGAAGGAACTTTTTTCGGTGCTTTTTCTTCGAGAATGATGGTGTCTTTCTCTTCTGGTTTTTCGCCCCACAGGTCCACTTCTTCTAAAGGTGTGCCTTGTGGTGTATAGGAAGCATTTACGTTTTCTCTATTTCTAGCCTGCCGCTGGGCGAGTTCGTAACCGGTTTTGAGTTTCTGGCTCATCGGCGTCGGAGTGTCGTCACTTACCAAAGTCGGAGTAATGAGAATCATGAGTTCTCGTTTGTCTCTGGTAGTCGAGGTATGACGGAAGAATTGTCCAATGATTGGTAAATCACCCAAGAGTGGGAATTTCGATACGGACTTAGAATCTTCCGAATTGAGCAATCCACCAATCGCCATGGTCATGCCGGAGTGGACATTGACGATGGCATTGGCTTCACGAGAAGCCAGTGCGGGGATGCTATAGGAACCAATTTTCACCGCATGCCCATTATCCAAGGTGGAAATTTCGGCATGCACATTGGAAGTAATCCGATCTTCATTGTCCACGGTGGGTTGAATCTGTAAATTCACGCCGTATTCTCGCCAATCTACGGAAATATTATTATTTCCATCAGAAATTGGCACCGGAATACGTCCGCCGATGAGGATCGACGCTTGCTGTCCGCTCATGGTCGTAATGGATGGGCGGGACAAAATGCGCGCTTTCCCAGTATTAATCAAGGCTTGCAAAGTGGCATTGATGGTGCTGATATGACCGCCGAGCCAGCCACCATGTTTTCTGGAATTAGCGAAATCTTCGCCCCCATAGAACACACCTGCTGTCCCTACGGTCACGCCACTGCTTCCGCTACCACTACTACTGCTGCTGTCATCGCCTGGTGTCTGTGACCAGTACTGAATGCCCAGGTTCTTGGTATCTTCTGAATTAATTTCAATAATGAGGGCTTCCAAGCGAATCTGACTGGGATGTTCCATTTCCAACATATCCAGCACACTATCACTATGAGCATACAGATTCGTACTAATTCCGCTACTCCCCACATCACCACTGGAGGAAGAACTGTTGGAACTACCGCTACTATTTCCCTCTCCTAAGTAGAGCTGGGCCATACGAACCGCCATATCGTGTTCGTATTGGTTCTTCACTTTCCCTCGAAGAAGAATTTTATCTTTAATCATTTGCACTTGCACGCCCGGATAGCCGATGGCTTTCTGGATGGCCTGGGCCGTCCCCTGGTCTTCACTGGAAACGTAAACGCTGTATTCTTTCCGTTCCCCGTTGGACCAAACGATGAGAGAGGTAGAGCCCGCTTTCTTGCCTACTAGCAAGTAATCATTGTGAGACAAGAGCTGCACATCTGCAATGTCTGGATTTCCTACGGCCAAACGAGTGATGTTCGGCGTTTCCATGTACTTGGATTCATTGAGATTCACACTGAGCGGTGTAGCGGCAGTGGCGATCCCCGTGCCTAGCATGCAAGCAGTCATCAGGAGGCCTAGTTTTTTTATCATTGTATTCATCTTAGTTCCCCCTGCTTATATTGGTACCACGAATGACTTCGATTCCGGAGAAACCGCCGGAGGAGCCTGAAGAAATAGAAACCGACGGTGCCGGCGCACTTGGCTGTGCGGGCTGCGGCCGTGGCGCATAGGTCGGTTGTGGTTGCTGGGCCGGAGCCGACGACTGGGCTTTCGGCATCGGAATCACATAGTAAGATACGGATTCCGATTCCGCATTGCTAGCATCATAGGGACGAAGCACCAAGTACAGCTGTCCCACTTGCGCCGAAGCGGCCAATTTCGCTGCTTCATAAGGAGATACAGCTACCGTCGCAATAGCCGGTGTAGCCGAAGCATGGGTATCTGCAGCAGACGGTCTGACTTTATCGGAATTATCCTTGTCATTGTCCTTCTTTGTCTCACTGGCCCCTTTCGGTCCCATACTGGTTTTATTCACTGCCAAAAGCAATACATCTTTCAGAATGGCCCGAGATGCAATGCGATCCTGTCCATCTTTATCACTGATAAGAAGAATGTCCACTTTGTCGCCTGGTTTGGCGAAACCAGATACGCCAGTGATGTCATTAATAGAGAAGGAAATAGCACGCATTCCCTTCGGAATCAATCCACTGAAACCATTGCCCATGGTGTCATACATTTTCCGGTCTGTAATCATATCCCCTGCAAAAAGGGAAACCGCCGCCGGTCTGCCTACAATCTTGGATTTATCCGTAATCGCCCCCTGGGGCACCAAGTTTTGCGGTACCGCTGCGGCTTTGATCATATCATCGGTGATGATGGTCTGGGCTGGTATATCCGTAGAAGCTTCAATCACAGGCACCAGGTCGTTCACAGTGGCTGTCTTTTCCTCTTCTTTATCCCCTAACAAGGAAGACAACGCGCTGTAAATGACAATGAAAACAACCACTGCCAAAAAGGTGCAAAGCAAAAAAATTTTTCTCGGTGACATCTTCTCTGCCGCCGCTGCTATTTTTTGAAGTAATTTCAAGGAAATCCCCTCTCCTGTTCCATGGCATTCGAGCAGTTAGTGAGTAATTATTTACTTTTCAACAGCTAGAAACCGAATTAGATATTGTTGTTAGTTGTTAGTTGTTAGTTGTTGGTTGTTGGTTATCTGATTCCAAACAACTAACAACCAACAACCAGCAACAATCACCACTCTGGCATCCTGCTGTAGCAAATTAACAAGCAACCACTAAGTGTCACTTACTCACGCAAGGCCTTAACGCCATGTCATTCTATCGCTATCTATGAAATTCGATTCTTTCAAATTCGCTACTATTTTACCATACCCTTTTTGGCAATTCCACATTTCCACCCCTTATTTTTTTATATTTTCTCATTTTATTAGAATGTTTATAGTATATGGTTGTTGGTTGTTAGTTGTTGGTTGTTACTCAAACTTCCCACCCATAAAATGAGCATTCATTTCGATGCTATCAAAGGAATA
>CAVBRV010000191.1:0-5009 GCA_963597965.1 Paludibacteraceae bacterium
CACTCACTGTTGTTAGTTGTTTGTTGTCGGTTGTTTGGCCCCAACAACAAACAACTAACAACCATCAACAATCCAAGTTCTTTCTATAAAAAACGAATTAACGAGCACTCACTATATAGATAACGGATAGCGACATGTTTCACGTGAAACATAGTTCTATCCGTTGACCAAACTCGGCGAGCTATATAAAAAGGAAAGTTGCTACTTGCATCCAATCGGGCTAAGAGTAATACAAGGTGCTCGCCACCTTCATTTCTAACTTCTCACTTCTAACTTCTCACTGTTTTCAATACTTTCTCCCGTTCCTTCTCGCTAATCCCTTTCAATCCATAAGCGGCCTGCTTCATGGTACGCATGTGCTGCAGGCCCATTTCCATATAAGACGGGATTTGTTCTTCCTTGCCTTCTCGGATGAGATGGGCGATAGCGGGGATGTTGGTCATGATTTCTCGCAACAGGTAGGTTTCTGTTCCTGTCCGATATAATTGCTGGGCAGCCACAGCGGATAAATTGCTGGCGAGTAGATTCCGAATGTCCCGTTCTCGGTCCGCCGGAAAGGCATGAATGATTCGTCCCACCACATCTTTCGCCCTCGTCGTATGGAGAGTGCCCAGGACCAGGTGTCCCGTTTCGGCAGCCGTCAAAGCGGCGCCCATGGTTTCGGTGTCTCGCATTTCTCCTAGCACAATCACATCCGGGTCTTCTCGGAGGGCTTCTCGAATGCCGCTAGGGAAATCCACCACGTCTCGTCCGATTTCCCGTTGATGAATGAGTGCTTTATCCGAAGTAAAAGTATATTCCACCGGGTCTTCCAAAGTGATGATATGCCAAGGCCGTTTCTGATTGATGAGCGACGTCAGCTTCGCTAAGGTGGTACTCTTCCCGCTTCCCGTTGGTCCTGTAATCAGCACCAATCCATGAGGCAAGGCCGCTATTTTCCCTAGCCAATCCGAATCGGGATCTTCACGGCAGGCAGAAAGTTCTGGCAAGATACGAATGGCGGCGGCCCATTTCCCTTCGCTTTGATAGAGATGCAAGCGACAACGCCAGGGTCCTAAAGAAAAAGCACTATCGCAAGCCCCGGTTGTCTGAAAGAGTTTCTGCCGTGCTTCTGACACATAGGACTGAAAAAGGGCCTCAAAATCCTCATGATGCACCATTTCTTTACATTTTTTCAAATTTCCTTGCAACCGAATCATGACCGGCTGCTCTTCGCTCCAATGGATATCCGTCACCCCAGGATGAGCGGCTATGATTTTTTCTATATCCATTTATACCTCCTCTGCTGCGATCTGCCCTGCTTCTTCTGGCGATACCAGCCCTTCTTGCATCCAATAGAGGGCGGCCTCGCCCATGGTCCATTCTCCTCGTTTCTTCATTTGCTCTCGCAATCGGTCCACCGAAAAATGATGATGAATCAATTCTCTTTCTTCTTTTCCAATAGCAATCAATTCAAAAACGCCGGTCCGTCCTTGATAACCACTTTCCTGACACTCTGCGCATGCTTTAGGGACATATCCCTTTTTCCCGACACAGGAAATAGGAAGTTCGTAAGTTTTGACCATGTCTTCTGTCAAAAGCGTCTCTTCCTTGCAAGAGGGGCACAATTTCCGCACCAATCGCTGGGCCATCACCAGAGATAAAGAGGCTGCCAGCAAGTAAGGCGGGATGCCCATATCCATCAACCGAAGCGGTGCGGCGGCGGCCCCATTGGTATGAAGGGTGGATAGCACCAAATGCCCGGTGAGTGCCGCATGAATGGCTATTTCCGCCGTTTCCTGATCTCGAATTTCACCAATCATCACAATATCCGGGTCCTGCCGCACCAACGACCGCAGCCCTTCCGCAAACGTCATGCCCGCTTTTTCATTGACCTGAATTTGTGTAATCCCCGGAATGCGATACTCCACCGGGTCTTCGATGGAAATAATGCTCACATCTTCTTGATTGAGCAATTTCAGCGCCGCATACAAAGTGGACGTCTTGCCACTCCCTGTTGGACCGGTGGTCAATATTAGGCCCTGTTTTTTCTTCAATGCTCGATGAAATTGTTCTTTTTGAAAGGGCAACATGCCAAGTTCATTATTTTCAATAAAATCCACCAGCCCAGACAGGATACGAATCACAATGGTCTCTCCGTACATGGAAGGCAAGATAGAAATACGAAAATCATAGGATACGCCGTCCATGGTCTCCGTATAACTGCCATCTTGGGGAATCCGACTTTCTCCCACGTTCATCCGCCCTAACACCTTCGCCCGGACGGATAATCCAGAAATCAAGGAAGTGGACAAATGAAATCGCACCAACAGCCGACCGTCTTTACGAAAGCGCACTCGCACTTTGTCCATTTCTGGTTCAATATGGACATCGCTAGCCCCTTCTCGCACCGCCGCTTGCATGATGCGAGACAAGACGCGGTCCGCTGACATGTGGCGCATTTCTTCCATGGTATCACGTCCTTTTTGTTGGTTGGCAGTTAGCAGTAGGCAGTTGGCAGTAATGCTAGAGCTAATGGTTGTTGGTTGTTAGTTGCGGGTTGTTGGCTCTTAAAAAATGATACTGTAATCATCTGTATTATATCATGAGTTTTTTCTGTCTCCTAATTTTCATTGTTAGTAGGCAGTTAGCCGTTGGCGGTTGGCCGTATTTTTATGTTTCACAACAAAGTTTCACGTGAAACTTATTACTACCAAGATTCAAATAACCAACCACGGCCTATGAACTCGGTGTATAAACTATGCCCCCTCGTGAATCATGATGAATATTTCTACTGCCTACTGCTAACTGCCAACTAATAAAGTTTCACGTGAAACTTTTTCATAAATGATTTCATATGCAGGATCCAAACAACTAACAACCATCAACCAACAACTTCACAAAAAAGCAAAAAAAGCACTTGCAATTTCTATAACCGTCTGTTATTATATACAAGTCACATGGAGACAGCCTCCATAAAAACTTGATAGGGGCATAGCGCAATTGATAGAGCAACGGTCTCCAAAACCGTAGGTTGGGGGTTTGAGTCCCTCTGCCCCTGCCATATGGCCCAATAGCTCAGCTGGATAGAGCACTTGACTACGAATCAAGGTGTCGGGAGTTCGAATCTCTCTTGGGTCACCAAGTGAAAAAGCACGATGCATTTTTGTATCGTGCTTTTTTCGTGCTCATTTATATGATAAAATAAAATCACCTTCCCTGAAGGGAGGTGATCCCATGGAAGGCTTCATTGATTTCCAAGTTGTATCTGTAGTTTCTAGTGCCATCCTCATGCCAATCCTACTTTTAATTATATTTAGGAAAATGTAGAACGGTGCAGAAATTGCACGCAAAAGCGGTATATGTTTGGCAGCATATCCGCTTTTTTGCGTGCAAGAAAAAAAGACGGTAATTTGGCAGTCCGTCTTTTTCCCCGATGACCCAAAGGCCTCATTGATTTGTACCTTTATTATAGCATGATATTTTTTAAAATCAATCTTTTTATGTTTCACGTGAAACATAGTTAGAAAACAGTAACCATAAATAATGAGCAATAAACTGCCAACTGCATACGGCTAACTGCCTACCGTTTAAACCGAAAGGCCTCTTTTTTCGCCAGCCGGTCACAGAGTTCATTGTACTTCGTGCCCACATGGCCCTTCACCCATTCAAAGGTGATGTGATGCTGGGACATCAAAGAAATGAGCCCCATCCACAGATCTTTATTTAATACCGACGTGCCTTGGGCGGTTTTCCAACCATTTCGTTTCCACTTATCGATCCAGTGGTTCATGAAGGCCCGCTGCAAGTACTTGCTGTCTGTATGAAATACAATGTCTCGCGGCTGTCCATCATTTAACACTTTGAGGGCTTCATAGGCTGCCCGCAGTTCCATGCGGTTGTTGGTGGAGGAAGGTTCGCCGCCGGTGACGCGCAAAAGTTCCGTATTTCCATCTTCTGATAGAAATACCGCCGCAAATCCGCCTGGGCCATTGGGATTCACCAGACAGGAACCATCGGTGAAAATGGTCAATGTTTCTGGCAAATGCAAGGTCATTTGAATCCCATCATAGTTTAAAATCCGATCATCCATAGGCTGCACATGGGCGGGATAATTTTTTTCTGCATCGTTTAAAGAAATCCCGGTCACTTTAGCCGCTTGCTGTGCTTGTTTCGGCGCTTCTTTCACTGGTTTTCCGTACCAGGCTTCCGCTTCTTGTCTCGTCACGAATCCTTTGAACACCGCTCCCGCAAAGCCTTGTACTTGCTTTTGGCAATCAGGCCAGTTGTAGTAAACGCCGGGCTGCTTGCCTCGTTTGACTACGTAGTATTTCTTCTTTCCACTTTGTTTCACGTGAAACATGCTCCTTTCTGCTTCTATGAATAGAGTTATGTTTCACGGGAAACCATATTTTTAAAGGTTATAATTCTACTGACTCCTATTTCTAACATAGAAACCTGATGGCTAGACGCAAGGTTATGAAGGGTTATAAAAGGTTATGACACTGCTGATTTTCTCATAACCTTTTATAACCCTTTTTAACCTTGACACTAGCCATAGACTTTCTTTGTTAGAAAATTTAAGCCTGCAAAACAATAACCTTTCCATTATTTTTCCGTGAAACATGCCTCTATCCCTATCATCCTCACTGCTTCTTATAGGCTCCGCCGTCTGCAATGTCTTGGTTCTTGGTGCTATGCCGCAACTTCCGATTGAGCAAGGTGCGGATTTTTTTCTTGGATCCTTTGGGAGAAGAAATACCTGGCTCTGCCGCTTTTTTCTGTTCTTCCTGATCCCAAAGTTTTTCTTCCTTTTCTTTCCCGTACATCTTCCGGGCATATTGATTGGGCCGTGTTTCTTTTGTCACTTTCTGTGGTCGTTTCATTCCCAGATTCCTTTCCATGCTATTTATGTTAAGGTTTTGAGTGAGTTAGTATGATTTCGATAGTGATTGCAAGTTGCTCAAGTTTCTAAGGAAACACTGATTTAATCGTTATTTGAAATGATTCTTGAATTTTTATTCAAAGCG
>CAVBRV010000192.1:0-5008 GCA_963597965.1 Paludibacteraceae bacterium
CTAGTGACTCGTGACTAGACATGCGTTTTCCCAGTCACGAGTCACCAGTCACTAGTCACTAGCTACCAGATACATTTTCATAGTAAACGGTTGGCGGTAAACTGTAAACCATAAACCGCCAACCGCTATCTGCCAACTGCTAACTGCAAACTGCAAACCGCCAACTATTCCATTCTTCCCATCTGTGATACAATAAAAATGCATATATTTCAAAACTTGATGCATAGCTTGTGTATCATTATAAATAAAAGGTGACTCGTGACTAGTGACTGGTGACTAGAAATCAGTTTCCTAGTCACCAGTCACTAGTCACGAGTTACTAAATTGGAGGATCTATGGGAAAGCATTTTTCTTTTATCCATTGTGCCGATTTGCACTTGGGCGAACCCTTTAACCAAGTACGACTGGGGACAAAAGGTCCGTGGAATGAGCAAATCAGCAAAGCGACATTTAAAGCTTTTGAAAAAGTAGTGGATGCTGCGCTGGAAAACAGAGTAGATGCGATTCTGATTTCCGGTGACGTATATAATTCGGATCATCATAGCTTAGCGGCCCAGATGGCCTTTGGCAGAGAACTCTACCGGGCAGCCCAAGGAGGCATTGCAATCTATATCATTCATGGGAACCATGACCCCGGCGAGGCGTGGCGGGCGGATATTCCTATGCCGGAGACGGTGCATGTCTTTTCTTCCGATGCGGTGGAAGGGGTGCCCCTCATGAAGGATGGGGAAAAGGTGGCTACCATTTATGGTATCAGTTACAAGACCCGTCATACCAAAGAAAATCTGGCGAAGCAATTTCACAAGAATCCAGATGACGGATTTGCGATTGGCATGCTTCATACCGATACGGGGGTGGAGGGCAGTCCCTATGCGCCTTGCACGGTGGAAGAGCTGAAAAATGCGGGCATGGATTACTGGGCGCTGGGCCACGTGCACACCAGAAAGACGCTTTCTACGAAGCCCTATATTGTGTATTCAGGAAATACCCAGGGTCTCGATATTTCTGAAATTGGTCCACGAGGCTGCTACTTGGTGGATGTGGGTGCCTATGGGACTGTCACCATGAAATTCATCGAAACCGATGCGATTCGTTGGATGGATATGGTCATCGATATTTCCCGTTTTCCCCAGGTGGATGATTTGCTGAAGGAAATTGCCCGGCGAAGAGCGGGATTGAAGGAATTGACGGGCCGGCCGAATATGGTGCGTCTCGTATTGACCGGCAGCGGACCGTTGCATAAGGCGGTGGCGACGGAAGAAGGACGGGACTTTTTATTGCAGACCTTGAATGAGAAGGAACAGTACCGTTTCCTATTTGCTTTTTTTATTCGGATCGAGGACAATACGCGGCCTACCATCAATTTGAAAGAACGGCGCGAATTGCCTGATGTGACGGGGAGTTATCTGAAAGCTTTTGATGCACTGGATGAACTTCCGGCGGCGGAAAAGACACAGGTTTTTCGGCAGATGGCGGAGAAGCAGCCTGAAGTGATGAAGTACAAGCAGCTGCTAGCGGCCATGTCGGACGAGGAACTCGCGCATGCCTTCCATCGGGCGGAATTGATTGGCGCAGAAATGCTGACAGAGGAGGAAGTGGAAAATGAAAATCACTGATTTGCAGCTGGAGCAGTATGGCATCTACCATCAGGCTTCCTGGCAGCCTTCTCTGGATTCGCTGAACGTGGTGATGGGAGAAAATGAAAGCGGCAAAACCACCATGCTTCGTTTCATCCGGGACATGCTCTTCGGCTACGGCCGTGGAAAATGGCAGGGACGGAAAGGAAATATGGCCTTTGTCCGTTCGGATGGACAGGAGTACCGGGTATTTCGTGACGAAAAGGATCGCTGGTTTGAAAATAGCAACCATGTGAAATTTGAGGACGAAATGCCGACCCTTTGGTGGCATGGCCTCAATCGATACATGTATGAAAAGATTTTCGCCGTGGGTCTGGAAGACTTGCAAGGGGCGTCCTTCCTTGCCAATGATTCGGTGCGCAGTCGTTTCTTCATGCTCCAGGGCGGGGATAAGCTGTCCAATGTGAAGAAGGTTATCCAGGAAAATAAGGAAAAACTGCTGGTCGCTTCACCCCAAGGGAAACGAAAAATCAATCAGCTTCTAGCAGATTTGGAAAGTGTCAACCAGGAATTGGATGGACTATCCAATCAGGAAAAAGAATTTGCGGAACTCCAAAAGAAGCAGGACGAACTGAAGCTACAGATTGAAGAACTGAAAAAGACATTGACCGTTGACCAAGACAAGGATCGCAGCCTGGAAAAACGGTTGGGCGCTTGGGAATATTACAAGCGGGCCAGTCGGATCAAAAAGCAGTTGGCTCTGTCGGAACAGGTGAAAATGTTTCCGACCAATGGGAAAGAGCAATGGAACCAGCTCATGAATCGGATGAAAGTGATTCATGACCAGAAGGAAGCATTGCAGCCCAAACTGGACGCCTATACGCCTATGCGAAAAGATGAAGTGATTCCCTGGGATGGCGTGTCGGAAGCCCTGGAGAAATTATACATCGACTTGGGCCAGTGGCGGCAGATTATCCAGGACGCAGAAGAAATGGAACAGGAAAAGGAAAATTGGCGGCTGGATTTCATGAATCTGGGCTATGCTCTGCCGCTGTGGGATCGGCCCCTTTCCTTGGAAGAACCCTGTGCCAATGTGGACTGGTCTGAAGGTCGCCGGCTGGCGCAGAGTGTGGGTGTCAGAAATAATGAACTCCATTTCTGGGAGCAGCGGGAACCGGAAGTGGAAGAAGTGGAAGAAACGCCGAGCGATGGCAAGACCATTCTGACCGAAGACGATTGGCAACATTGTGAAAACGTGGCAGGCGAATTGGAACAAATCCTCCACCAGACCAGCGATTTGGAAAAACAAATCCAGAACCTTGCGGGACAGGAAGATAAGAAATTTACTCCCTGGTTCGTCATGGGCATCCTGTGTTTGTTGGGCGCTCTGGGCGGCGTCGGCGCTTTCTATATGGCGATGGCCGGCTATGCGGCGCTGTATGGGGCAGCGGCAGGACTGCTCTTTGGCATGGTCTGCTTTATGTTGCATAACCGGGCCACCCATAAAAAAGGAAATGATTTGGAAAAATTGAATGGACAGCTGACCGATTTGGTGGCTCGTCGGGACAAGTTATCTGAAACATTCCCAGGGCAGGCACCGAAAACGCTAGATGATTTGCAAGCGTTCCACAATTTGATGCAAGAAAAGCGGAGCGATTTCTACAAAGACCAAGCAAAACGGCAAGCGATTTCCTGGAAACGGGAAACCATTCGGAAGCAGCAGTTGCAGCACCAGAAATGGAGCGATGAAGGGCAGGAATTGAAAAAGAAAAAAGCCCAGGCCGATACAGATTGGAATGATTGGTTGAAAAAGAATCGCCTTCCGACGGTGGCAGCCGATGCGCTGTCTGCGTTGCAGGAACAGTGGCAGAAAATTTACACTGCCGAAGGAAAAGGGAAAATTCTGGACCTTCGACTGGAACAGATGGATGCCAAACTGGATGCATTCAGTCGTCGGGCGGAAGAAATCATGGCAGTGGCGAAATTGCCTTATGCCATCAGTCCCGATGGGGTGGCCGATTTGTATGAGGAAACCCACCGGAGAAGCTTGGAATGGCAATCGATTTCCGAAAAGAACAAGCAGCACGAAGCTTATGAAAAAGAAATGGCGAAACTCGATGATTCCTGGGCGTCCTGCCAGCGAGAAATGGATACCCTGCTGCACCTAGTAGATGCCAAAAATGCGGAAGAATTTGCGGAAAAAGTGAATGCCCACGAGCACCATGACCAGCTCACCAAAGAGTGGGAAACGGTGAAACAGGACCTTCGCCTCTATGCAGGCAGCGATGAGGATTTCCAAAAACTGTGGCATTCCTTGGAAACTGGGCAATATGATGACTGGATGAAAGAGCACCAGGAACTTTTGAAGAAGATAGAAAAAGAAACCGCCGACCTGGGCGAAATGCAACGCAACCAGGGAGCGGTGGAAAATGAAATCTTCCGCCTGGCAGAGGACAATACTATTACCCTGGCCTTGCAGAAAAAGGAAAAAATCGAAGCAGAGCTGAAATCTTCCTTCGCCGAATGGCTGTCTTATATGTACACCGAAGAAATTTTGGAAAAGGCCCAGTCTACTTATGAATCGGGAAAGCAGCCTCAAATCGTGAAACAGGCGAACAAATTCTTGCAAGCCATGACACGGGGAAAATATTCACTCACCATTTCGGACGATGGGAAAACCATCGGCATCATCGATGGACAGCATCACGTAAAAGATGCCAAAATCTGGTCGTCCGGGACGGGAGATCAGGTATTCCTTTCCATTCGATTGGCTATGGCTTTGTCCTTCGGGGAACAAATTGAACCATTGCCGATTGTATTGGATGATATTTTCGTTCGCTTTGATGAAGAACGGCAACGGGAAACGCTGCGTTTCTTGATGGATTTGGGCAAAACCCAGCAGATCTTCCTCTTCACTTGCCACGCACGGACCATGCATATTGCAGAAGAAGTGGGGGCAGAAAAGGGGACTGGCGAGTTCATTCATTTGAAATCGGGCCATATCGAGCGGAGCGATGGCTTGGAATATTGCTGAAGAGCAGTGAGAAGTGAGTAGTGAGAAGTTAGAAATGAAGGTGGCGGCGCGACCAGGTTTGGTGGTGCCGCTATTTTTTATTTTAGGGATTGGGGATTAGTAGCTAGGGATTAGGAAATAATAGTTAGCAGTTAGCTGTAGGCAGTTGGCAGTTTGCTATTAGCGGTATTTTCCCTATCGTTATTTCGACCGATGGGATTCGTGCAAGAAGATTCAGCAGAATCAAGCGACTATGTTGGACAAAAGTGGAGAAATCTTGTGGGATTAACGTGACTTTTGCTAGTGTCTCAAGATTACATAGTGGATGGTTATTTATTCACTTTTTGAAATAAGCGGTAAGCTTCGTTCCCCCTTGAAGAAGGGGGGGCAGGGGGGATAGAGTGTTTCGTTAGAAACA
>CAVBRV010000193.1:0-1367 GCA_963597965.1 Paludibacteraceae bacterium
TTTTCAGCCGTAGGCTGGTTGTATGGTTTTTATAAATACAAGGCGGTATAAATCACCATGTTTGATTACCATCAAAATGTTTTCCTACCGCTTAGTATTGAGCGGTTGCTCATAAATTCACTTTTCAACTTACCAGAAGCCAAATTGCCCCTTGTTGCTGGTTGTTAGTTGTTTGTTGTCTGGATTCAAACAACTAACAACCAACAACTAACAACTAACAACTAACAACAGTGGGTACAAAGGTATTGGCAAGATAGCACAAAAATATGCATTGAACGCTAAATTTCATTGCATATATTTCAGCAAATACCGAGCGTATGAATGGATTGACCATCCGCTATTTAGAAAACCATACAACCGGCCTTACGGCCGAGGGAAATACACCCCCTCTTTAATTCTCCCCCGGAGGGGGAGATGCCCGATGGGCCTCTCATCTATATTGAATACCGCCTGACGTCAAACGAAAGCCATGTACACGACTCCCCTAACTTCTATCGCCTTCTTTCCAATCGATGGAGATTTATTGTTATGTAAAATGCGTAAAACACATCTCCCGACTAAAAATTGTTAGATGCTAGAACCGACTATCCCACTCCAGCACCTGCATGAGGATATATGGTTGTTGGTTGTTTGTTGTTGGTTGTTAGGGGATTCAAACAACTAACAACCAACAACCAGGTATACCCATGCAGATGTTGGAGTGGAATAGTTAGCAAATAGTTAGCAGTTTGCAGTAGGCAGTTGGCAGTAAACGGTTTACGGTTTACGGTCAACTGTCAACTGTTTACCGTGAACCATCAACCATTCACTGCCTACTGCAAACTGCCGACTGCCAACTTATACCGCCAACTGCAAACTGCTGACTGCCTACTTGTACCGCCAACTGCAAACTGCTGACTGCCTACTTGTACCGCCAACTGCAAACTGCCGACTGCCAACAGAGTCTTAGAATCTCAGTTTCATGCCGAGTGTAAGGCTTCTGCCTGGCATTGCGTACCAGCGATCGGTACCACCATTCCAAATGATGTCCGTGTGCTCTGCCCAGAGCTTGTTAAAGAGGTTATCCACCTTGAAATAGAATTCCGTATCTTTATTCGCTCTGTAATTGAAGGCCAGATTACATACGGCATATTTATCGCTCGGCCAACCTTTAACATCTTTTTTCGCTTCTCTGGTATCACGAATGAAATAGAATCCATCAAAGGCTGCACTGAATTTATCTTTGTCATAGTAAATACCAAAGGTAGCTTTGTCTTTTGGTGCATATCCCTGTCGGAAACTACCTGTATTTTCATCATAAAACAGATGAGCCCAACCAAATTTCGCATTGATATGTTTTCCAATCGGCACATTGTATTGTGCATTCC
>CAVBRV010000193.1:1523-4949 GCA_963597965.1 Paludibacteraceae bacterium
TTTTTAACGTTTACATAGGTACCATTTAATGGATCATCTCTGTCTTCTGGGTTGTTGTAAATCGTGGTATCTGTATCGGTCTTCGTTTCAAACCAGTTGAACATGATGTAATGGTCTGGACTAAACTCATGATTGTAACCAATGCTTGTGGTATGGCCTTCAGTAGCCTGAAGGTCTTTGTTACCAAATTTATGGTCATACAGTTGTGTCAAGCTCGGCAGGATGTATACATCACTACGTCCAGCATACAAACTATCTTTCTTTGTAACGTCCCAAGACAATTTATAGCTGAAGCTATTATGAGAATCAAACAGATTTGGTTTATCATGTCGAACGCCAGCACTGATTGTCCATTTCGGAATAAATTCCCAATCACCTTGTACAAAAAGTGAAGTATTCTTTGCTTCTTTATGATTGATGTGGTCTTCACCCTTGCTGTATTCCAAACCGCCAACTACGTTCAAACGATTAATTTCATACTTGAACACATCGCTGAATAATGTATATTCTGTATCTCCGTAAATCGGATCCACCATATCTGGGTCTTCTCCACCAGGTTTAGACCACAGATATTTTTCTTTGTTGTTGCGATATACCAAGGTATTATTCCATTGCTTGGAAATATTCCAATCATGTTTCAGTGTCAAACGCTCATTCTCATAAGAACCAACGTAATGACCTTTATAAATCAAATCTGTCCCAGTAAAGTCGGAATTAACGGTATCATAATTTACAGTAAAGCTATGTTTCTTATTGAAATCATACTGGAGTTTTGCACCAGAGCTCTTGGTATTGGTATGTCCTGGCCACTTACGTCCACTACCATCTTTGACATCCCCTTGGATGGTCTTGTCATCATAGACGTTATATCTGAGTTTTCCTTTAACACCCATGGTATTGAATTTATAGTTTTCTTTCCCAAAGCTGCCTCTGGAAATATCCATAGTGGCTGTATTGGAGGTTGGTTTCCGGGTGATGATATTGATAACCCCACCTTTTGCACCAGAACCATACATGACAGCCGCTGCACCGCGCAGGACTTCCACACTTTCGATATTATCCATATTATTCAAAAGTGCGGTGAAGGCATAACCACTCTTACCCGGTCCATTGAAGTCATTCAAGCGGACGCCATCCACCAAAATAATAACATCCGGGCTACCATTGATACGAATACCACCTAAGTTAGCATTCAAACCATTGGAGCCATAGTTCAAGAACTGAACGCCTGGTACAGTACGCAAAGTTTCTTCAACATTTTCCATGTGCATCGTTTCAATTTCTTTGCGGGAAACAATGCTCATATCTGCTTTGGCCTCTAAAATAGGCTGTGCAATACGGTTAGCAGTAACGACTACTGGTCCTAAAGTAAAGACTGGCGTTCCATTGGCAGCCGTTTCATAAGAAGTAGTCGGCGGCGTATAGGTCGTTTCTGCATTTCCATAAACAATGTCTGCCTGTACAGGAGTAGTGGTGGTGGTCGTCCGTGTTTCTGTTACCGTTTGGGTAGTAGCTGCCGTATTGGTGACTAAGTTCACATTCTGAATCGGTGCGGTCTGAGAAGCAGCTGTCTTCCCGGTAGCTGCCGTAGTTCTATCTGCTTTCTGTGCTTCCGTCACCACAGCTTTCGCTTCTTCCATGGATTTCTGCAGAGCCGCTTTCTTCGCCCCCGGTGTTACACCGCTGCCAATCGCAAAACGGACACCTCCATTGACTTTCCAGTCTTGCTGGTAGTCGCCGCCGAAGGTACGAGAAATATCCAGGTAAGCCGTACCGGTTTCACCAATCTGTAAGGTAGTCCCTACGGTAGCTTCTACCCAGGTATCTTTCATGGATACATCGGTGGTCTTTTCTCCGCCATCATCAGCATAATAGGTCCCACGAATGGCCCCATTAAATTCATGAGCCAGGCTCAGCTTGCCGTACAAAGTTCCAGATTTTCCTATTTTTCCTGCTTCGATACCTACGCGACCAACCACGCTATCAAAGCTTCCCTGTCCGACTTGCATTTCTTCATCGCCACTATGAGCCGTATAATTGTTCGCACTGACATGAGCCCAAGTGAATTGGAGTTGCGGCTCTAAGTATCTCTTATCGCTACCAAATTTCTTTCCATACCGAGAGGAAATACTGTAAGCACGATTTCTATAACTTCCCTTCAGTTCATTGCCGATGCCGTTATAAACGGTATAGTCATTGCCTACACTACCCGCTTTGAGCGTTAAATCAAAATGATCCTTATTGCCCAAATCTTTAGAACCATATAGTCCTAAGCTATAGACTTTGGATTTTCCTGTATTTCCATACACAGCGCCAAAATCATCATCCATGTAGGTATAGTTGGAATTTCCAGTCTGGTAATCAATGGCTGCCCCCGCAATAACACCTGCAGGATACACCTTGTCATAACCAATCTGTACACCCCAGTACTTGTTGCTGATGTCTACGCCAGTGGCATCATAGCTATCTTTTCCACCATAGGTGCGAGCCCACAGTCCATCTTCTTCCATATGCTGACGGAGCAAATCGCCACGATAAATCAAATCATCTGCATTGGTTCTCCAGGACATGAGGGAACTGGTAATAGCCGCTCTGGCCCCTCTCATGATAGCGGTTTCAAAATTCCCAGCAATATCAATCAAACTACCTTCGTTGTACTGGCCTTGATGGGACTCATCAAAAGTCATATCACCAATAAATCGAGATAGACTAGAAGAAGTTAATCCAGACGCAATCAAAGTCTTTCCTGTCAGATGATTATCGCCTGCTTCATAGAAGAATTTTTGTGCCAATGCTTTCATGGCGTTTTCTACAGCAGTTTCATCACTTAATCTAATGTCCTTGCTATCCGTAGCAGCAATAATCATCGAGTTTTCTGCTGCATTTCCGATATGAGTATTTCCACCTTTGTAATCATTGACATCACTACCGCTATTCTCATGGGCATAACTGATGATATGAGTACCGCTATAGTTATTGATACTCAAATCGCCAGCATTTTCTCCCATGCGGATGAAGCCATTCACATCGATTGATTTATCTGCATTGTCTTTGGGGTCTTTGTACTCAATGGTTTTGATTTTATTATCACCACCAGTAAGTGTATTCACCGTAGTTGCTTCTTCTGATGTGTTATACCAACTACCACCATTCAAAGTCAGGTTCAATGCAGCATTGGCATTCTTATGTCCACCAGTCCATTCTGCGCCATTAAGAACTTTCAAATTGACAGTTCCATCCGGATATGGATTGGCATCAAACGTAGCCGTTGTTACATTCTCTCCAACAATGTCTCCTTTGAAGTAATTTTCTAATCCTGCTACAGTTACATCAATAGTGCCATTATTTTTAACTTGTAAATTTCCTTCTACTGAAGAATCTCTTCTATTTTTGTTAATTGTAACTTGACTGTGATCGCTAGTAATC
>CAVBRV010000194.1:0-4928 GCA_963597965.1 Paludibacteraceae bacterium
ACCATCTTGTCTGTCCGAATATTTAAATTCGTAGTTTCCATACTAACACCTCCTTTTCTATATTATAATTACATTTTCGTTTCTTTGCAATACATTGTCATTATAAATGACTTATTTTAAGTGTAATAAGACTGCTAAAAAAATATAGAAAAAGGTTATGAAGGTTATGTCACTGGCGATAGTCGCATAACCTTTATAACCCTTCTAACCTTCATAACCTTTTCAATATATTTCTCATTAGTTGCCTAGTCACCAGTCACTAGTCCCCCCACATTTCATTCCCGAAATTCGACCCCAAAGTGCCTATCTTCTTTCCTCGGCTTATCTGCAATCGGACTATGCCCCACGGCTACTGCCAACAGAGGATAGGTACCTTCTGGTAATTTGAGAGCTTTCACATAATCTGCTTCATGGCCTAAATGATGAATGAAGCCGAAAAGGATGACAGAACCCAAACCAAGTTCGGTGGCTTTGAGATGAATGTGTTCCGCAATGATGCCTGCGTCAAATTCTTTCAGATGATGGAAGGCATCTTTTGTTTCACAAATGAAAATCAAAAGTGGTGCCTGGAAGAACATGTGGGGTTTCCCCAATTTTTCTGTGGCTTCTTCGTCGATTTGCTTGAGAAGGTCTGGATTGGTGACAGCCACTAATTCGTAACCTGCATCATTGTGCTTTCCAACCGAAGCGGTCTGAGCAGCCTGTATCAATTTTTCAATATCTTCTTTGGAAACCGGTTCTTTGGTGTAAGAACGAACTGATTTGCGAAGAGATAAGATGTTTTCAAATTCCATAATGTATCATATATCTCCTTTCTTTGCTTAAGGTGACTAGTGACTAGTGACTGGTCACTGGAGCTTCTTTATCTTACTCCCAGTCACCAGTCACCAGTCTACCAGTCACCCATTACTCAAACCGCAACACCTTGAGTCTCGGCGTCATGCGACGTTCTCTTTCTGGAATGGGGGTGTGGCCTACGGCTACGCTCATGATGGGCTGGTAGCCTTCTGGTAGGTGCAGGACTTGGCAATATTTCCCATAGCCTGGTTGCTTTTCAAAGTTTCTTAGGAAACTGTAGACACAAAGGGAACCCAGTCCCAAATCCACCGCTGCCAGATGAATGTGTTCGGCGATGATGCCTGCATTCAGTTTGGCTGTATCATTTTCGGCTTGTGGACTGCGAAGAATCAGGAACAGTGCCGGCGCACCGTAGAGGGGATCACCCTGTCCAGAGAGTGCCTGATTTTCTTCTGCCAACATGGCGAGAATGTCTGGATTGGTAATCACCGCAATGGCGTAGTTCTTGTAATCGAAATGCCCGATAGGCGAACGCTGCGCCGCTTCCAGAATTTTCCCTATTTCTTCTTCTGTCAGCGGTGTCTTTTCATAGCGCCGAATCGATACGCGATGAGATAATACGTCAAAAAATTCCATAATCAATTCCTCCTTTGATTGTTTATGTTTAGTAGGCAGTTAGCAGTTAGCAGTTGGCAGTCATATACGAAAAAATGCTATCAAAGGACTAGCCCCGCTACACTCACTGTTGTTGGTTGTTAGTTGTTAGTTGTTTGGATCCAGACAACTAACAACTAACAACTAACAACCAACAACAATCGCTAATCCAATTTCTTACCAGTTGAAAAATGAATGAAGCATCACCTACTATTTACTGCCTACTGCGAACTGCTCACTGCCTACTTATTCAACAGCTGCGACAAAATAGCCCCGGCCATTTCATAATCGTCCATCTTGACAGCCCAGGGTTCTTCTTTCCCTTTTTCATAAATACGAAGGGGCCCGCGGTCCAGTTCGGCTCGGTCCAAATCGGAAAGCTCTATGGTGAAGGATCCATTCTTCCCGCGATACCCCACTCGGTCTGTAGTAATCCAGAAAGCGCCGGGCCCTTTGATTTCCTTCCAGCTGCCATTGGACGGGTCGGTCAGGGTACCCGCCTCAAACGGATGGCCTTTGGAGATCACAATTCCTGGGGTGCAATCTCCGTTTCGTTCCATCCAGATGGCAGGCGTAGCGAAATGGAGATTTTCGCCGTCTCTGTATTTCACATTGGCGTAATCTTTATTCACCTTGGGCAGCAGGCCTTTTTCTTGAATCTTGTAAATGGCGTTGCACCGCTTTGCGATGGTGGTGTACCGATATTTCTGGTCCTCTTTCATCAGATAGCACATGGCGATGAGTTCTTGGTAAAGTTCCAGGTCTTCGTCCGTCATGTACCCATTTTGATACAATTCTTCAAAAACTTTATCACAAGCCATGCCCTGGGCCTGTCCGATTTGCTTATTGGAAAGCCCTTTCTCCTTGCCATAGGAAATCAGTTCATCCAGCACGCCATCCATCTCATCATCCAGTACGGCCTGAGACAGCTTTTCCGCATAGGCCAGAATGAACTCGTCCTTGTTTTTAGTAAATAAGTTGAAAAACATATTTCCTCCTTATCGGCTCCCTTACATTTTCCCTTTATCCTTTATAACATGGTGACTAGTCACTAGTCACCATACACATTTGCCATAAAACATCTACTACCACAATAGTTCTCGCTCAATCACCTTTGCCACTCCATCTTCCTCATTGGATTCGCAAAGGAATTTCGCCGCCTGTTTTGCTACTTCATCGGCGTTCGCCACGGCGTAGGAAGTGCCCGCCATTTGGAGCATGGGCACGTCGTTTTCTGTATTTCCGAAAGCCATCACTTCTTCTGGGGCAATATGTCTCTCTTTCATGAGATAGGATAGTGCGCTGGCCTTATTGATGCCCTTTTTATGAATATCCACAAAATCATCGCCAGGATAAATCACGTCGATTTGTCCCGCAAATTTTTCTTCCATATCCGCCCGGATGCGGTCCTTCCCTTCCTGGGTCGGGTCGGCGAAAACGATGCGGGTCACTTTTTCTTTGGGATGGTAGAAATCCTCGCACAGGTAAATCGGTTTCTGGGTTCTATATTTCTGATACTTTGCTTCGGTGCCGGTGGGCTTTTCCATATAAATATGGCCGCCCCAGAATCCTGTCGCCGCCCATCCCTTTTCTTTGGCTTCCAGAAAAATGGCTCGTGCTAAATCGGGGTCGATGCCATCCTGCCAAACTGGTGCTCCGGTCTCACTCATCATGATCCAGGCGCCGGTGTAGCAAATGACAGGCACATTGCCCAAATCTAGCAAATCCACTTTCGGCTTGGCCGAATCCCACATGCGCCCTGTGGCAACTACTATATCGTATCCTTTCTTCATGGCGCGGCGAATGACTTTTCGTGAATATTCGGAAATGGTCATATCGTCATGAAGAAGGGTGCCATCCAAATCAATGGCAATCAATCGAATGGACATAATGTACTCCTTTGTTTAGTAGGCAGTTAGCAGTTAGCAGTTGGCAGTTGGCAGTTGACAGTTTTAAATGCTATCAAGCAACTATCCCCCTTCAAAAGCAATATCATTAAGTTAAGCGAAACATGCGATGATTTCTACGGTAAAGGTTCTAAGGGTTCTCAAGGTTCTAAAGGTTTCTCGAACAAGTTGATGATCTAGCATCTATCAGCACATTCGAGAAACCTGAGCCCCCTTAGAACCCTTAGAACCCTTAGAACCTTGAGAACCCTGTAACCGCAAGCGTTAGCACCCTAACTCACTTAAATCCTTAACTTAACAGCATAGCCTTCCAAAGGAAGGAACCAAAGTAACAGAATTTACTGCCTACTGCAAACTGCAATCTATTTCTGCTATAATATTTCCATCCCAATTATACTACACGAGGAGAGTTTTATGAAATATCGTTTACTGCTGCTCTTGGCCTCTTTGATTTGGGGCGTCGCCTTTGTGGCGCAAGTGGTCGGCATGGACAGCGTCGGTCCCCATACGTTCAATGGGGTCCGTTTCCTTTTGGGCACGCTGGTATTGCTCCCGGTCATTTATTTTTCTAAAAAAGAAAACAATCCACTGCCCACGAAGATTCCCCTCTGGCTGGCTTGCCTCATGGTGGGCATTCCATTATTTGTAGCTGCTACGTTGCAACAGGTGGGTTTGCAATACACCACCGCGTCCAAAACCAGCTTTCTCACCGCTACCTATATCTTACTGGTGCCTTTAGCGGGCATTTTCTTGAAACAAGCGCTCCGCATCACCCACGTCATCGGTGCCATTCTCGCCATGACCGGCGTGTATTTCCTATCCATCACAGACGACTTCTCCATCAGCGCGGGCGATCTGCTCATGCTCCTCTGCGCCCTGGGATTCACCATCCAAATTCACGTCATGACCTACCTCACCCAGCGGTTTTCTCCCATTGTGCTCTCGGCGGGGCAATTCTTCGTGACTGGCAGCTTGAACCTCCTCTTGGCTTTCTTTTTAGAAACGCCCACGTTCACTGGCATCCAAGGTGCCCTGTGGCCTCTTCTTTATACCGGCCTACTCTCCACTGGCGTAGCCTACACCTTGCAATCGGTAGGACAGAAATATTTGCCCCCTACCGAAGCCTCCATGATTCTCAGTATGGAAATGGTCTTCGGCGGACTGTCAGGGATTTTCTTCCTGGGCGAAAGCTTCACCACTCACCAAATGATAGGCGTCATCGCTATGACAGTGGGAGTGTTCTTATCGCAACTGCCAGGGAGGGTGATTCTGCAGCTACGGTAATTAGAAATAGTTAGGAGTGAGGAATTAGGAGTGAGGAGCGGTGGTGGCGGCGCATAATAATTTGGAAGCGCCGCAGAGTATATAAGGGTATGATTCTACTGGCTCCTATAACAAACAAAATAACAGATATAATGGCTGCTTGTTAATTCATTTTTCAATAGCAAGAAACCTGATTAGCGATTGTTGCTGGTTGTTAGTTGTTTGTTGTTGGAACCAAACAACCGACAACAAACAACTAACAACAGTGAGTGCAAAGGAATCTGCACAATAGCCCGTATTTCTATG
>CAVBRV010000195.1:0-4850 GCA_963597965.1 Paludibacteraceae bacterium
ATCTAATGGCGTATATATTTTCCCAGTTCTTTCTGTACAATAAACAAATGTTACCTGATGCCCACGTTTAATCATTTCATTACAAAAGTTGCAGGTTACCTTTTCCATCCCCCCATTATGCCCCACAAACTGAGCATTCCAAACAATGAGTATATTCAAAATCATTTCCTCCTAAAAAGTATCGCTTACATTTTACTTTTACTCAGTAGTAGCCGTTCAAAATTAAATTTCAAGTGACAAAAAATTAGATTAGTGATTAGTCCCCACTATCGTACCAATGAGTTTTTCCCATTGTTTCCATACTGTGTCCGACCGATACTTTTCAAACATTTCCTTACCTATTTTTCCATATTTTTTTCTTAAAATAGATGATTTCATTAATTTCTCTAATCCTGCAGACAATGCATTAGCTCCATCCTTTACTAAAATCCCAGTTTTCCCATCCACTATAAGTTCATTCACCGCCGAACAAGATTTATATCCCACTGCCGGAATACCGGCCCCCATTGCTTCAATGAGTGCCATGCCAAACCCTTCATGATGACTAGGAAAGGCAAAAATATCCGTCTTTTTCCATACGGAGTTTAGATCCTTTGTCGTACCACAGAGACGCACTTGTTTCTCCAAATGTTCTTTCTGGATCAATGCTTTCAGAGCTGCTACATAAGGTTTATCATACATATCGCCCCAAAGTTCTACCTGCCAATCAGGAAACTCTTTCGCCAGTTTGCTAAAGGCTTCTATCAAAAGATGTTGGCGCTTGGTTCTACCGGTGAGCCGTCCCACACAAGTGATGGTATGTATTTCTTTATCAGCTCCTACATCAGCTGTCACATGAGGAAGATTGACTGCATTTGGAATTACCACAAATTGATCATAGTTGATATACTTCTTTGTCCCTTTCATAAAAGAAGGCATGAGTACTTGAATCCTAGCACTTTTTGTGAGAGCTTTCTTTTCTGCTTCTGGCATACCATAAAAAATCTCATCAGGGCTGGAATGGAGCATAGAAATCACTGGTATCTTCGTCCCCACACCATCCAAAAGCAACCTGCCTGTTGGTTCGCGGAAGGAAATGATCACATTTGGTTTTTCCGTATCCAGCACATACTGCATTTGCTTCTTCGCTTGGTACAGCAGTTGATAATTCTGATTTCTCGCCGCTGCGCGAGACAGAGGTCGAATGATTTCCCGAAGGATTTTTCGTATTTTACTTGGCTTCACAGCCTTTTGCCCTGGAATATGATACAGATTATACAGCTTGACTTCTTTCGGAATGGAAAAGAAAAAATCTCCTTCTTCCTTTTCATCAGCAAAAACACCGACCACATCATAGCCTCGTTCAGATAAAGCTTTCGCCATCTTCGCAAAGACATTTTCGATACCTCCGCTATAGCCGATGAATTTGTGTAAATCTGCCAGTAAAACTTTCATTAATCATTATCTCCTATTTCCAACATAACTACTTATTATCTGGCAACTTTCCAACTTGCAATGCCATTTTCTTTTCCTGGGCCTTTACTCTCCGTTCCAATTTCTTTATATCTTCTGCTGGTGGCAATTCTTCTGGTTTTATACCTCGTTCTCCTAACATCTTTCTTACTGATTGATTATTTTTTACGTGTTCATTCGTAATTGGCAGTTCTCCAATTAAATCTTTAGTTTCCACATTGTAATTTGTCATCTCTGTTGCTAAGTTTTTGGCAGCAATGGTTAATGTAGGTAAAAAATCTGCCAATGGTCTTTTTTCATTAATTCCCAGTATTTCTTTCATTTGCTTCGTACTGTGCCCACCAAACAATGCTTGATCGCCCTTGGAGCGTATACGAGCAAAACCAGAATCATCTACACCTCGTTCATATATATTTTTAGACAGTCGTTTTTCTGATTCTTTTAACCGTTCCCTTGCTTCAGTTCGTTCAATATAAGAAATACGTTCTTCAATAAGTTCTTGTTTTCGTGTTTGCACCGCAAAATATCCTTGTGCAAAAGCAATTTGTTTCTTTTGCGGATCTCCATTTTGTGCAATCAAGTAACATGCATACCTGGTAAGCATATAATCTTTTACATTTCTTTGTGCTCCACTACCAAGTCGAACCATTTTCGTGACCTCACGAAAATGGTTTACAATCGGGACTTTTGCTGCATAGCAACTGTCTTTTGCACGTGTGATGGCCTTATCAAAATTCTCCCAACGTTCATATCCTAGTAAAAGCATTAAATCACGAGCATACCAAAACTCAATTTGATTGATTTCATCACGCTGTATTACTCGATCAAAAGATTCTTTAATTGTAGCCACTACTTTAGAGTCCATGCGGTTCCCTTTCTGAAAATTATATCAAAATCCATTACTACTACATTTATTTTACCACATTTCACTTTTTTCTTTGATAAAAATACATTAAAAATGCACGTCATTCCATAGTGGTTGCTCGTTAATTCATTTTTTCAATAGCAAAATGCTGGATTGGCGATTGTTGCGGGTTGTTAGTTGTTTGTTGTTGGGATCAAACAACCGACAACTAACAACTAGCAACAGTGAGTGCACAGGAATTTGCACAATAGCCCGTATTTCTTTGCACTTGAATACCAAAATTTTACTGCATATATTCAGTAAACATCGGGCCTATGAATTATCGAGCACCCACTACATAAGCATGGCAAAAACCTGACAACACATAAGTGACGTCAGGTTTTCTTTTTATAACAAAATGTATATTATTTTTTCAAAGTTTTTTCTGCTAACTGATACACCCTTTCCACTGCAATTGTACTCATTTGACATTCTTTCGTTCCCGGTTTGTCTGCCAAAAGAACGTGGCTATTATCATTTCCATAAGGACCACTTCGATTGGGAAGGGTCGGTCCGAAGAGGGCGATAATCGGGGTATGTACAGCATTCGCAATATGGAGAGGGCCAGTGTCGCAGGAAATATGAAGAGCTGCCATTTTTTCCAGGGCTGCCAATTCCAGGAGATTGGTCTCTCCCATGAGATTTACCGTATAAGGTGAAGGAGACAGTTTCTTGATGGCTTTTCCCATATCCATTTCTCCTTTGGTTCCAGCAATCACGGTAGTAATCTGGTCATCTGCCAATTTTTTCGCCAATTCGCCCCAGTATTCGATAGGCCACTTTTTATGTTCGCCTCGTGTGCCTGGCACAAGTACCACATAGGAGCCATGAACGCCGTGGCTATGGAGAAGGGTTTTCACTGTTTCCATTTCGTGGTCAAAGTTTCGTAATGGAAATTCGATTTTATCTACTGGACACCCCAGGTAGCGCATCACGTCTAGGAGTTGTTCGATGATATGGTCGCTATGTTTATGCGGTCCATGGACAGGTTTACTGAAAAGAAAACTACCTTCTCGTGCATCATTATAGCCGATTCTTGTTTTTCCACCCGAAAGGAACGAAACAATTCCGCTTTTCGCAATCATCTGTAAATCGATAACCAGGTCGAAATGATGTGCATGCAAGTCATGTCGGAGTTTCTTCCAATAAGAAAGTTTTTTGATCTGTTTACGATCCACCAAATAAATCTCATCAATCCATGGCTTTCCTGGAAGAATCCCTGCAAAGGCCGGATGAACGGCCCAAGTAATTCTCGCATCGGGATAAGCTTTCCGCAATACATAGAGTGAAGGCAAGGCATGAATGATGTCTCCCAGCGAACTCATTTTGATAATTAAGATATTTTTGTATTTCTTTGTCATAGAATTATATCCTTGATTTCTTCCCATAGTAAAATAAATGCTTTTTTATATTGTACCACAACGTATCTCTTACCGGTAAAAAGACAAATTAAACGCTGATTTATTCAAAGATTTTAGAAATCCCTGAACAAATCAGCGCCTTCTTGCATAAACCAAATATCTTATCAATAAGCAGTTAAGCTCAAAACATCTCTATATTATTATTCAAATTTTGGTTTTATTTACCTGACGAAGTCGTCCCAAAAGAGGAATAGGTTATATTATTAAACGTAGCTATCACTTCACCTTTATCTTTAATTTCATAAGTCACACTCTTATCAGGTGGTTCTGGAATACTTTTCAAATATCCATTATTCCCTGAAGTATCTACCAATTCTGCTATTGTTTTTGGATAGGTACCTTTTTTCACATAGTACAATTCTGCCGCCGTTCCTATGGTAGATAGGTCTGCTTTGATTCGTGATACCTTCGCTTCATCAGTCAATCCAACCAAATTGGGAATTGCTACTGCCGCTAAAATACCTACGATTGCCACTACAATAATGAGTTCGATGAGCATGAACCCTTTTCTCTTTTTCCCTAATCCCTTGACCACGCTCTTGTTCTCCATTTCCATAGGAACCTCCTCCGCCCTAAGGCATCACCACGTGAGATATGCTTCCCTTATTATCTCTGAAAACAAGAAATTATGCTAATACGAATTACGCATGCTTTGTCTATATTTCGGTGCAAAAATATCATAATAGATTCTCGTAAGGTTATAACACTACATTCCCGCTAGTGTCATTTCATATGCTCTCGCTATTGAGAAGGTTATACTCAGTGATTTCTTCAGTGATAAAATGTATTTAAGGGGTATTGGGGCGCTTCCAAATTTTGTGCGCCCCTTCCACCATTCCTCACTCCTAATTCCTAACTCCTAATTATTTAGAAAGCACGAAAAAAGCACCAGCTATCACTAGTCGGTGCTTTTAACACTTAATCAGCAGCTTGTTCCTCCCGGCGATTCCAGCCAACGCAAGCTCTATGTCTAAGACAAAGTAAAAACCTCAACCGCTAAAAACGATTGAGGTCTTTGTTAATCAGCAGCTTCCTATCCTCCCGGGCCGCTTCCAGCCAAGTACTTTCGGCGT
>CAVBRV010000196.1:0-4758 GCA_963597965.1 Paludibacteraceae bacterium
TAATATCATAATGAACTGCCAACGAAGTCTTATCAGATAATTCCTTACGAACCCCCAGTGTCCAAGCATTCCCCTTTTCATCTTTCAGCGGAGTTTTAAATACACCATCTACAGAAGTATAATCCCCTTGTTTTAGTGGACGGAATACTCTCGTCCATCCCAAATACATACTGGTAGAATCATTGAACATATACTCAGTATTAATAGTATAGTTTAAATTATGGGTATCACCCTTGCCTTGCGTAGTTCCTGTAGAAGTTTCAAATGAACTATATTTCGCATATCGAACAGCCGGTGTAAAATCCCATTTATCAGTCAAATGGATCTTATCTTGAATATAAGCTTGCCACGTTTTTCTTTGTACATGCGAACTATTAATTTCCCCACTATTTGAGATATTACGAGAGAAATTTTTCGCTTTGTCATAAGTCACACTAGCAATTACATCATGAATACCAATCGATTTAGCTAACTGTAACTGTAGGCCTCTATTTTGTTCATCATGCCAGTTAGTCGGTTCGGGTGCTTTGCCACCGGTCAATTCTAACCAACGGTCAAAGGCTTTCTGATCCCCACTTCCTGGGAATGGAGCCAAGTTATCCGCAATCCACTGATTCAGCTGTTCATTAGTTGCACCAGTGGGGAACATTTCATCATATGCGGTACTTGCATTAGATAAAATAGTCCATTTATATTTATCTTTATGCATATACCGATGCCGCTGCGAATAATAACGAATGAAACTATCCATACCATTTTCTTTGTTAAAGGTATAGGTGATTTCAAAATCATTATTATTAAATTTGCTAAATGCGTTATATAAAGCTCCATCCAAAGCATATAAATTATGATATCCCGGATTGCTTGGATCACCAGTCAATTTAGTAAAGGTCTTGATTCTATTTCCATTAGCATCTAATACATAATCCTTACCCGTTGCATCATCATGTTCATATTTAGTTCCTGCTGGATCTCTCCAACCTTTTTCTTGATACTTTCCATTCCAAATCAATTTATTATTTTCATCCAATTGTCCAACAGTTGCATTGAAAATAATACGATTCCAATCCTGCTGATTCCAGTACCTCATGCTTGGTGTAGCAATTGGATATCCGTCTTTCCCACCTTTATGGTTATACCAAACTTTCAAAGAATGGTTTTCATCAAAGTCTTTATCTACACGGACATTGACCCCATCTTCTTTCCACCGAGACCCGCCAAGCGTTCCTGTTTCTCCAGTAATACCATCTTTATATTTGGTATCACCTGACATATTACGGTTTGCAGAAATGAAATAATGTACCGATTTATCACTACCTGTACTACCAGATACGCTAACAGCATAATTGTGCTGATGCCAAGAACCAGTAGAAACATCAATAGTTGCTTTATTATCGTTTCCACCCTTTCTAGTGATAATGTTAATAACACCACCAGTAGCGTCGGAACCATAGACAGAAGCCCCTGGTCCTTTAATAACTTCAATCTTATCCACATTTTCCATATTGGTTACTTGGTTTAAGTTGACCCCTGTGGATTTCGACCCTGAAGTAGTAGAAGAGCCTAAACGAGTGCTTGCTGCATTATCTACACGACGTCCATCGACTAAAATGATGACACGAGTATCGCCATTGATAGATACTCCGTTGTTATAAAACTGAAAACCATATTCCCCGCCACGATAGCCAGGATTCTGGAATGTGACACCTGGAATACGTTTAATTGCTTCGGTCAAATCTGTATAATGACGCTTTTCAATTTCTTCACGAGTGATAACTTTCACATCACCGCCAGTACGATAGTAGGACTGTTCAGTAATGGTATCACCAAATTTATTTTTTGTTTTATCCGCTTCGACAACCACTGTGTCGAGGGTGTACATATTTAAATTTTCATCGAAGGCAGCGTTAGTGATACCCCCCCCCGATAATTGTCAACATAGATGCATAAACCAAGCCTAACAATGCTTTTCTTTTCATGAGATTTCCTCTTTTCATTTTCTTTAGAGTGGTAACTATTTCCCCTTACCACCGAGAGCTATCAATATATGTAAAAGTAATATGTTCTGTCGCAACCCAGTCTTTCCAGTTGTCGTCAAATTTCCCAAGATTCAGCGTCAGCTGACGGGAGCCGTTGCCGCTGATTTTGACGAGTGGCATTTTCTTCGGCGTGCCTACGAACTGGTACTTGCTGCCATCGCTTCTGGTGAAGGTGATTTGTGTGGTAAATTCATTGATTTTTGTGATGCTGAGATCGCTACGTTTGTTCTTGAAAGTCCCACGCATGAGCAAATCGCCCTTGTCTGTCCACACTTTCTGCGGTGTCCATTCCAGAATCATCGTATCCGAGGACTGTGTCGCTGCGGATGCAGTGAAGGATGGAATGAGACAGGCACTCAGTATGAGTAGGATGGCCAGAAACCATTTTTTCATTGTTCTCCTCCTTTCTTCTTGATTTTCTAACAACCGGTGCTTTCGGATAGAGGCAATTGCCTTTGTGGTGACTAGTGACTAGTGACTGGTGACTAGGAAAAACAATCATCCCAGTCACGAGTCACCAGTCTACCAGTCACCAAACCTCAAGCCCAAAACAGAAATATATTTCCACCTCTCCGCCGGTCTTTTCCGTGTTTCGACTGCGGGAGGATAGAAAACTATGTAAGTTGGCAGTTAGCCGTAGGCAGTTGGCGGTATATCTCCATGTTCACTAGCGAAATCAGGCCCATCGGGCAGTCCCCCCTTCGGGGGGAAGGTGGGGCCGTAGGCACCAAAGGGGGTGCATTTTTTCAGCCGTAGGCTGGTTGTATGGTTTTCTTGAATACCAAGCGATTTGAATACATTTTTGACATTAGCCAAACATCGTAATTTATTTCGCTTAGTATTTAAGAAAACCATACAACCGGCCTTGCGGCCGAGGGAAATGCACCCCCTCTTTTAATTCTCCCCCGATGGGGGAGATGCTCTACGAGCCTGATTTCACTTTCGTCAAACAATATACATATCGCTTAGTATGTAGCAAAACCATACAACCAGCCTACGGCCGAGGGAAAAGCACTCCCTCTTTAATTCTCCCCCAATAGGGGCGACGTCCTACGAACCTGATTTCGTTTTCATCAAACAACATAACATACCGCCTGCTGCCAACTGCCTACTAAAACGACAAAACGCCTTTCTCCTACATAGAAGAAAGGCGTGAAAAGGCGCAAACGGCAATGGCACTCCAAAAGCAGAGCTCCATCGCTCCTTGCTACCTTCACCCTGTTCACCGCAGGAGGTATAGCTTCCCATCACAGGCAGTTCTTCTGGCTTCCATTCCTCGCTTTGTGATCCTTCTCAGATTGCTCCAATGGATTATCACGCGCTCCTGGTTACAGCGGCGGGACCGCTCCGGCTTGTACCGGATTCTCTTTTCAGTCTTTTATCAAAGACACCTGTGATGCATCTATTTTTCTCATTGTCTCACTTGTTTTATTTAAGACTTCATCATTTTACCTCAAGTATTTTAATATTTCAAGTTTACATTTAATATTTTTTGCGATTTTCTTTCATTTATAAATAGTGGGCTATGTAGTAGTCATGAATTAGTTATAGATTTAAGTATCAAGAAAATGTATTAGACACTGTTGTTGGTTGTTAGTTGTTGGGACCAATCAACAAACAAACAACCAACAACCAACAACCAACAACAGTGAGTGCACAGGAATCTGCACAAAAGCCCGTATTTCTTTACATTGGACGTGTGAATTATCGAGCACCCACTAGGTCGTTGACAGTTTACAGTGAACCGTTGATAGTTTATAACCCTTAGCCTTCTCACCAAAACAATCAAAAAGCGGTTAGCCGTAGATTTCTACTGCTAACCGCCAACTGCTTACTGCCTACTATTTCAAAACTCAATTCCCTTTCTCGCCCGAATCCCCTTTTGGAATGCATGCTTCACCAGGGTCATCTCGGTCACTGTATCTGCCAGAGCGATCAGTTCATCTCTCGCATAACGACCGGTGAGAATCATATTGAGCCGCTTTGGTTTTTCTTGAATGAGAGAAACCACATTAACCACATCCAGCATGCCGAAGTGGATGGCGTAGTTGATTTCATCCAGAACGATAAGGTCCCATTTGTCACTCATTACTTCTTCTTTCACCATCTGCCAGGCTTCTTGGGCAAGCTGCGTTTTCTTCTGGTAATCTTCGTCCGTTTCTTTATCTTTATTATGAAATACAAAACCGTCTCCCATGGGGCGAATTTCAATGCGGCCTTCCGCTTTGCCTAAGGTTTCAATGGCTTTCAGTTCGCCGTATTTCCAGGCGCCTTTGATGAATTGAAGAATCAAAACTTTCTGTCCATCTCCCCAGGCACGAATGGCTGTACCTAGTGCGGCGGTAGTTTTTCCTTTACCAGTTCCTGTATTGATCAGAACCAGACCGGGTTGAATATTTGGCATATAGCACCTCCTACAAGGTTCTCAAGATTCTATGGAGTAACCTGCTCGTTAATTCACTTTTCAATTGGCAGGACACCAAATTAGCAATTGTTGTTGGTTGGTTGTCTGTTTGTTGTTGGGATTCAAACAACTAACAACTCAAACTTCCCACCTATAAAATAGTGATTCATTCCAATGTAATCTAAGTCATTTAGCGGTTTTGAATACGGAATGATAGGCCCGTAGGACCTCGCCCCCTTCGGGGGAGATGCTGTAGGCAGAGATGTAGTGAGACGCCATTTCGAGCGAAGCGAGATGTGTATTTTTTCAGCCGTA
>CAVBRV010000197.1:0-4719 GCA_963597965.1 Paludibacteraceae bacterium
AACTAACAACAGTGAGTGCAAAGGAATCTGCACAATAGCCCATATTTCTATGCACATGAATATCAAATTTCACTACATATATTCAGTAAACATCGGGCGTATGAATTAGCGAGCACTCACTAGCTAGGGATTGGAGATTGGAAATTGGAGATTGGAAAATAAGCGTCTAGCTGAAATCGTCATTTCGACCGACGGGATTTGTGCTTGAAGGCTCTATAGAAACAAACGACTATGTGAGACAGAAGTGAAGAAATCTCACTGCACTATCGAATGCTCCGCTATTTCCACAAGATTTCTCCACTTCTGTCTCACATAGTCGCAGAAAAACGATAGAAACATCAAGCACGAATCCCATCGGTCGAAATGACGATACGTGTATTAACCGCTATTCTTAGTGGGTCTGTTTCACGTGAAACATTTTTGGTTAGCAGTGAGCTGTAGGCAGTTGGCAGAAATGAACTATTCGAAATTTTCGAATAGTTCATTTACTCAAGCTTTCTATACAAGAAATATCACATCTGACATCAAGCGGTATTTAAATTGAAATGATAGGCCCATCGGGCATCTCCCCCTCCGGGTAATGCTGTTAAGTTAAGAAAGCGAGTTCATCTCTATCCGTCATTTCGACCGATCATATTTGTGCGAAATGATGCAAGTGGTATAAATGGATTTGTGTCCCTGAGTGGAGAAATCTCTTCAGCACTTGCGGTAAGGGCTTAGAGACAGAAAAAGGGACTAGTCCTTATCTGGTATGAATCAGGAAATAGTAATATAAATCGGCTTCCGTCATTACGACCTTCCCGCTGGTGCTACTGAGATTTCTCCACTCAGGGACGCAATTCATTTCATAACGTCTTCGTCATCAAGCACAAATAGGATCGGTCGAAATGACGCTATCTATGATTCCGCTATCCTTTATAAAAATGTTTCACGTGAAACTTTCTTAGTTGGCAGTTAGCTGTAGGCAGTCGGCAGAAATGTTTTCTAGGGATATTTTCACATACTGCCACGTCAAAATGAACTATTCGGAATTTCCGAAGAGTTCATTTTCGCTTCTCCTATAAGGGCAACTATTAAGTGTTACTTAACAGTTGCCCCCAAAACGAACTATCCGGAAATTCCGGATAGTTCATTTTTCATGTTTCACGTGAAACATTCCATCCCATTTCAGTTATTCGAAAATTTCGAATAACTCATTTCTCACTATCCACAAAATACTTTCTCGCAATCTCATTCAGCTGCCCTGCGATTTCCTCAAAGGGCAAATTCAAATCCAGTGTCCTCACGCTAATCGTATTTCCATGCATCCGATAGGTCTGGTCCGGTTGTATGTCATCATCGGTCTTCGCATAGAGAAGCATGCCCGCCACTTCTTGCATTCCATCAGAAAAACCATAGGCCTTATTTTTCACATAGGTGAATATCTGATACAGATTGTGCGAATGCACGGTCCGTTTTTCGAACCGCTGCTGCATAGTGTGGGCGTAGTATTTCGCATCGATAATAAGTGTGCGGTGCCCCTGTTGCAAGGTGATGTCGCTTCTCATTTTCGGCAGCCAGAATGGATCGCCCTCGTCCAGACCCCACGCAATCTCCGATGCATTGGCGGAAAGCCGGGACCATTCTTTTTTATAATAGGCCAGAATGAATTTCTCGTAGAGATGGCACATCCGCTGTTCGTCCAGGAAATCCATGAGTTTCGTGGTTCCATCGGTCTTCGTTTGCAACAGCCCCTTCACCATCAACTCACAAATGGCAATCAACATTTGGTAGGTCTGGTTGTTCCGGTTGTACTGCATATGCCAATTCACTTGATGCAAATCCACACGATCCACCGCGGAAAAATAATGCATCAGCTTTTGCAATTCCTTTTTTCGTGAGGGAGAAATAGGGGATTGTAACAGCAAGTACACCGTAGACTTGATGATTTGATTTTTTCTTTCGTTGGCAGAAAATTCATCAAAGCAGCAAACCAATTTCTTTTGTCGCAAGGTCTGCCCTTTGATGGAAGCGGTCATACCGATTTTCCCACGAAGAGAAGAAGTGGTTTCGATTTGTGAAATATAATCTTTCGAGAGCCCCCGCTTGACTTGCACGGAAATACCCTTGGCAAGAATCGCCGCCATGAGGTCCGCTATATTGTCAAAAGCCTCTTCCCCCATGTGCTTGTACCCTTTTTCTTGAAGTACTTGAAAAGCGTAGGCCAGCATATAGTACACATTTCGTATCGGTATCACGGGAGTACGCTCCTCAAATCATGAATCCAAGTCTCCACTTTGGAAGGTTCATCAAACCAGTATTCTTTCAAAAGCGGAATCAGTTCATAGTCCACGATTTCCCGTAGCTGCTTCGCGGTGCAATTTTCTTTTGTCAGGTGGCAGAAATAGCTGTGCCCAATGCGGAATCCCTCTCCCAGAGACGCATCGTCTTTGATTTCTTCATTCAGCGCTTTCACTCGTTCCATCAATGTATCGAATGTGGCACTTTCTAATGATTTCTGGTATGTCTTAAAACCCTCCGTATCGAAACCGGGCTGTATGTCAAAGAAAGCAAACCGCCGCCGGAGGGCGTAGTCCAACATGGCCAGACTGCGATCCGCCGTATTCATCATGCCAATCACGTAGAGATTCTTCGGAATGGAAAAAGTTTCATCCGAATAGAGCAGTTGCACTTCGTCTCCCCGCTTATCATTTTCTAGCAGCATAAAGAGTTCGCCGAAAATTTTGCTCAAATTGCCTCGATTGATTTCATCGATAATAAAGAAATAGTCCCGGTCCTTATCCTTTTCCGCTTTTTACAAAATTCGTAAAAAACACCTTTGTGCAAAGCAAAGCCGGTCTCCGTAGGGCGATACCCCATGATGAAATCTTCGTAAGAGTAACTTTGATGAAATTGCACGAGCTTCACCCGCTCGTCGTCTTTCTGTCCCATCATGGCATAGGCCAATCGTTTCGCAATAAACGTTTTCCCTACCCCTGGTGCTCCTTGGAGAATTACATTCTTCTTGCGATGCAGAAGAGAGGACAACTGGTCATATTCCGCTTCTGTCATATAGACGTCTTGTAGGAAATCTGTTTTTGTGTACAGAGAATTGTATTCATCTGGTTCTTCATTTTCCTCTGCAGATTGCTTTGTAAACAAATTTTGAATTTCATTCACAAAATCAGCATAATCCGTAACGTCAGTCAATGTTTTTACCGGTGTTTGGCTTTTAATTTCAACATTAGCCTTATCCGTCCACTTCACACTTCTTGCATTGGAATATCCATCTTTTCTCTCTTCGTATCGATAATCGGAAGTTACAACACCCTTGCCAATGATTTTATGAAATCCTTGTTTAACAAAAACCACATCGCCCGGCTGCATTTCATGAACAAACTGCCACGTCGCATGGGCACAATTTTTATACGAGCTGCTGCCACCGTATACAGATTTCATTCGTTCTCGCATCGCTTCTTTGTTTTCAAACTGTTGCAAATTTCCTAGTTCGCCCCAACCAAGAAGCATAATGCCTTGTTCATAGCATTCATTCCATTTATCCGCTCCTGCACCTGGAGAATATAACCAATAATGAACAGGTTTTGTATTATCCACAATACTTTCATCTGGTGATTGTTCTGATGTTAACTCATTGGGACTTTCTATATATCGACTAATATAAAATCCCACATCAAATGTCAGTGTCTTCAATTCAGGATCCGGATAGCAATCTTCTGTTATGTGAGATTTCAATATGGTCTGGAGTTCGGTATCTTTTTTCAACTCTTCACATAGGGCATCATAAAAGGAATAGAACTTTTTCAAATTTTCCACATAATGTCCCTGTTTGAGTGAAAAGTCTGCGCTCAGTTTTTCCAAAACGCTACTTATTTCCCTGAACTTGTAAATATAATACTTATCTGGATAACGAAGCCATAGATAAGTACAAATTACATTTTCGTCTTGATAATGATTTCTGGCCCCATTTCCATATTTATCTAACATCTCCACCGCTGATTCTTTAAAAGCTGATATTCTTGAAATCACATCCTCGGTTTCCTCAAAAAGAGCCCGAAACATAGCTCGTACTTCATCTGGTGCTGATGCAGCAAACCCTTCCAACATCCCCAACGGATAACGGCTTCTACTTCGCAATAATTTTCCACTTTTCGCTAAAGCTCGCGTCAGCATCTCCGAAAAATCAGGGGCGTCAATATCCCAGTTATCCTGAAAACACTTCACCGCTTCCCATTTGAACTTTTCATTCGGCCAGTTCTTATCAAAATCTCTTTTGTAAAGAACTACCGCTTCTTGTAACCGAGTTTTGTCAAACATCCTATTTCCCTCCCCTATGTTTCACGTGAAACATGGAAACAAATATAACTTGATCGCTTCTTGGTCGCTTCTTGGTCGCAACTTAGACGCTTCATGCGTCCAAGTCATTTCCCTAACCTCTTTGCTACTAACCATGTTTCACATGAAACATGAAAAGCTTGAACATCATCCTGGACGCATCCTAGACGCGTTATGCGTCCAGGATGCGTCTAGGTTATTTCCTTCTAATCCCTAATCCTTTTCCGCATGTTTCACGTGAAACGTTTTTAGTTAGCAGTTGGCAGTAGGCAGTTGGCAGTGAAATAAACTCACCGCCAAAGTTCACTACATCCTTTGCCTCAACAGTGCACTAAGATTTCTCCACTTCTGTCTAACATAGTCGCAGAAAAGCGATAGAAGCATCAA
>CAVBRV010000198.1:0-4666 GCA_963597965.1 Paludibacteraceae bacterium
CGCTGTACTTCCCAATCGCCGTCTTTCCGTACACCGCCCACATAGACATTGACATGGAGTTTATCTCCTGCTTCTTTCATCCCTCGAATGATTTCTTTCCAATAGGGTCCATTCATGGCTTTTACGACAGCATATACATTCTTCTGGCCTTCTTTGATTTCAGTCACTGCCTGGAAATCCTGTTTCATCGGCGACTCCGCCACTTTCTGTGTCACACTTCCCTGGGGCTGCGCCTGCTCACCACAACCAGCCAATCCCAAAGCCAATACAGCAGAAACCGCCAATGCCAACATTTTTTTCATAGTAGGAGTGCCTCCTTCAAAAATTGAAATGAAATGATTAAATAGCATAATAAATCATGTACAATAAATTCGTTTTATTTAGAGAAATCATGATTCATATTTATTTTAAATATCATTCCATTAGAAATCAAGTTGAAATTTTCAAGAAATTGGGATTGGTTGGCAGTTGGCAGTAACTTTAGGGATTAGTACCTAGGGATTGGGGATTAGGTTATTATTCTACAGATTTCCCTAGATGCTTATAGCAAGCCAACGCCTGCATCAGGATTATAAAAGGTTATAAAGGGTTATGTGACTCCGCATTTTTCACATAACCCTTTATAACCTTTTTACCCTTTATGATGGTGGTGCCTTGCTATATGCATCTAGCGGAGACGGTAGAATAATAACCTAATCCCTAATCCCTAATCCCTAGTCCCTAGTCCCTAGTCACTAGTCACCACCAACTAAAAGAAGCGTGCCATGCACACGCACGACACGCTCCGTATTTCATATATTCAACTTTACTATGGCTAAAATAGGCATAATTTCGTATCGGTTACAAGTTGCTCAAGGTTCTCAGGTTGCTCGAATGTGCCTATGGACGATAGCGTCATCAGCTCATTCGAGAAACCTTTAGAACCCTTAGCAACCTGAGAAACCTGTATCACAGCAGAAATCATTCCAGTTTTCGCTTAGCGTAATAGCATGGAATCCAATCTATCCCTTGCCATGGCGAAGGCTGCCAATGTTTTCGCATCGCAAATTTCGCCTTTCGCAATCATATCCCATACTTTAGAAAGTGGAATCCGCACCACGTCCAGGTATTCATCCTGATCCAAGTGCTGCTCCGCTTTCACCAGATGGTCTGCCAGGTAGAGATGGATGGTTTCATTACAGAATCCAGGCGTCGTATATACATAGCCCAATTTCTGTAAATGATCCGTCTTGTACCCTGTTTCTTCGGTGAGTTCTCGATAGGCGCAAGTTTCTGGTTCTTCGCCAGCATCCAGTTTCCCCGCCGGGATTTCCAGAAGCGGCGTTTCCACTGCATACCGATATTGACGGACGAAGAGCACCTCCCCTTCTTCCGTCACCGGAATGATAGCCGATGCGCCTGGATGAAGCACCACTTCTCTGGTGGTCTCGTGTCCGCCAATGGTGACGTCATCGCTATAGACATGAAGCATGCGCCCTTCAAAAGCAGGATGCCGCGCTATGAGTTTTTCTTTTTCGATGCTCATTTCACACCTGTACTGCCTACACCGCCCTTGCGAATGCCTTCTGCCTTGTCATCATCGGTGGTGAGATAATGGCAGAAGATGCCCTGCGCCACACGGTCGCCTTTGCCGATGTGGAATACTTCGGAAGAAGTATTGTATATGGCTGCCATGATATGGCCTTCGTTATCTTCGTTGTTGTAATAATCGGCGTCAATGATGCCGGTGCTATTGATGAGAACCAATCCGTGCTTGATAGCCATGCTAGAACGGATGAAGAGGGCCAAGTATTCATCGCAGCCCATATAGGCTTTGAGCCCGGTCTTCACCAAAGTGACTTTGCCTGGCTGCAAATCCACGTCTTCCCCGCTTTCAATGTCATAGCCAGCACTCTGGGCGGTTTTTCTCACCGGCAGATGGATGCCTTTTCCTTTCCAAGTGGAAAGGATTTCAAATCCGCGAGTTCTCATTGTTTCTTTTTCTCCAAAAGCAATGCTTTACGAGACAGATTGATACGGCCTTTGTCGTCGATTTCAGTGACTTTGACCATGATTTCGTCCCCTTCATGAACGATGTCTTCTGGTTTTTCTACGCGCTGCAGAGCCAACTGGGATACGTGAACCAAGCCTTCCTTGCCCGGGAGAATTTCTACGAAGCAACCGAATTTCATGAGACGGGTGACACGGCCCAGGTAAGTTTCGCCAGCCTTCACATCGTGAGTCAGTGCTTCTACCATAGCCTTTGCCTTCTGTGCTGCTTCTTCATCTTCCGAAGCAATGTACACGCGGCCGTCTTCTTCTACATCCAATTTCGCACCGGTTTCGGAAATAATCTTATTGATGGTCTTTCCGCCGCTACCGATAACGACACGGATTTTATCGACCGGGATTGTCATGGAAATAATCTTTGGTGCGTATTTTGACAGGTGTTCTGCTGGTTTATCAATGCAAGCAGCCATCTTGCCCAAGATGAAGAGACGACCTTCATGGGCCTGTTTCAAAGCGGTCAAAAGGATGTCTCTAGAAATCCCATGAACCTTGATATCCATCTGAATAGCGGTAACGCCCTGTGCGGTACCAGCTACTTTGAAGTCCATATCGCCCAGTGCATCTTCCATGCCCTGAATATCGGAAAGGATGGAGAATTTACCGCCATCTTCGATAAGCCCCATAGCGATACCAGCTACCGGAGCTTTGATCGGAACCCCTGCATTCAGAAGGGACATGGTGCTACCGCAAACAGAAGCCTGGGAGGAAGAACCATTGGATTCCAAAATTTCAGAAACCACACGGATCGCATAAGGGAATTCATCCACACTCGGAATCACCGGACGAAGGGCTCTTTCAGCCAATGCGCCATGACCGATTTCGCGGCGGCCTGGTCCTCTGGAACCTTTGGTTTCGCCTACGCAGTAGGACGGGAAATTGTACTGGTGAATGTATCTCTTTTCGGTCACCGGTGTCAGGTCATCGATAATCTGGGTTTCAGACATAGGAGCCAAAGTAGTAATGGAGAGTGCCTGGGTCTGACCACGAGTAAAGAGTGCCGAACCATGAACGCGCGGGAGCAATCCCACTTCGCAAGTAATCGGACGAATTTCAGTGAGCTTTCTGCCATCAGGACGAATGCCTTCATTGGAAATGGTATGACGAACGATTTCCTTGGTCAGGTGGTCCAGGGCATCGGCAACATCAGAGAGATGTTCTGGGAAAATATCGGCGAAATGTTCCATGGCATCTTTCTTAGCAGCGGCGATATTTCCATCTCGTCTCAGCTTATCGGCATCGAAAATGGCTTTCTTCAAAGCTTCGGTAGCATATTCTTCCACAGCCCCTTCGATTTCAGCCGGTACTTCTGGGAACACGAGGGTGCGCTTTTCTTTGCCCACTTCTTCGATGATCTTCTTCTGGAAACGGCAAAGTTCTTTGATGGTTTCGTGACCAAACATAATAGCATCCAGAATTTCTTCTTCCGGTGCTTCGTTCGCACCGCCTTCCACCATCATAATGGCTTCTTCGGAACCGGCTACAGTGACATTCATGGAAGACTGTGCCATCTGTTCCTGGGTCGGGTTGATGACGTATTCGCCATTCACCTTACCTACGCGAACGCCAGCAATCGGGCCATCCCAAGGAATATCGGAAATGCCCAGAGAAGCAGAAGCGCCCAGCATACCGCACAGTTCCGGTGCATTGTCATAATCCACGGACAAAACGGTAGCGACCACATGCACATCATTGCGGCATCTCTTATCAAACAAAGGACGAATCGGACGGTCAATCAGACGAGCGCAAAGAATGGCAGAATTTCCTGGACGGCCTTCACGACGCAGGAATCCCCCAGGCATCTTACCTACAGCGTACATTTTTTCTTCATAATCTACAGTGAGAGGGAAGAAATCCGTGCCTTCTCTCGGTTCCTTGCTGGCTGTAGTAGCGACCAGCACTGCTGTTTCACCATATCTGACAAGTACAGCGCCATTGGCCTGCTTTGCCATTTTGCCGGTTTCAATGATAAGCGGACGACCGGCCAGGTCCATCTGAAATGTCTTGAACATTCCTTTTCCTCCTAGAAATAAAATATAATCCTTTTATGCATACGACTCATTATATAATATTTAAAGTCCGTTTCTCAAGGGGGAATTTGCTTTTGGGGGACTGGGGACTGGGGACTGGGGACTAGTGACTCGTGACTGGTGACTAGTAGCTAGTAGCTAGGGATTAGGGATTAGGTTATTATTCTGCTGAGTTCGTTTGATACTCATACAGACAAATCGATAGCATCAAGGTTATAAAGGGTTATGACTCAAACTTCCCACCCGTAAAATAATATTTCATTCCGATATAATCTAAGTTATTTAGCGGTTTTGAATAGGAATGATAGGTCCGTAGGACCTCGCCCCCTCCGGGGGAGATGCCGAAGGCAGAGGGGGTGTATTTCCTTCAGCCATAGGCTGGTTGTATGGTTTTTATAAATACAAGGCGATATAAATAACTCAAACTTCCCACCCGTAAAATGGTGATTCATTCCGATATAATCTAAGTCATTTAGCGGTTTTAAATAGCAATGATAGGTCCGTAGGACCTCGCCCCCTCCGGGGGAGATGCCGAAGGCAGAGGGGGTGCATTTTTTCAGCCGTAGGCTGGTTGTATGGTTTTTATAAAT
>CAVBRV010000199.1:0-4661 GCA_963597965.1 Paludibacteraceae bacterium
GCCATTTCCCTGTTCTGTTTAAAGGATCTCCAAACATCTCTATAAACCGGGATTTGACCAGTTCATCCAAATGAGAATACTGATGCCTTCTTATTGCAATCAGAGACTCTAGTTTTTCTAAAATAGCAGCAATTCTCTTTTGCTCATCTAATGATGGTAATTTTAGTTTCTCATTTTGATAATCTCGAAAATAAATATGCGGTATGGTTGCACCACTATAATATTTTTCTAAATGCATTGCACAAATTGCATAGTAAAGATATGAAATATCAACATTTTCCTTAGGAAGAATATATTGCATAGTTCCAATAACAGAGGACTGTCCAGGTAGTTTCAAAGTCCGTCCAATCCCTGCACCATCTTTCACCACAGCAATATATTCTTTTTCACGTTGGAAAAAATCAACATTTTTTATGAATCCACTTGCTCCATAAATAGGATATGGTCCTTCGTGTGACGTCAAATCTTTCTGTGCGATGTTAGAAGATGCCTTGTCACACACATCTTTGAGCATAACGCAAGTATTCCTCATAACATCTTCTCCAATTCATCCAGCCCCTCATGAATTTCTGTTTCCAATTTCCGGAGTTCTGCCAGGATGTCTTTGGTGGGCGGATATTCCACCGGCACGTATTCGATTTCTTTGTACTTATTGATGGAGAGGTCGTAGTCATTCTCCACGATGTCCTGTTTCGGTACGAAGAAGCTCTGGTCCGTGCGTTTCCTGTCTGCTTCTTCGTCCAGGTGATGGAAGCGCTGGATGATGTCGGGGATGTCGTTCTCTTTAACCGGATTTCTTTTATCATCCAAAGAGAAGCCGTCGGCCTTCATATCGTAGAACCAGACTTTATCCGTGCCGCCTGCCCCGGTCTTAGTGAAGACGAGGACCGCCGTAGAAACGCCAGCGTAGGGTTTGAAGACGCCGGATGGCATGGAGATGACTGCTTGGAGCTGGTGATTTTCCACCAATTCTTTGCGAATGGCTTTGTGGGCTTTGCTACTTCCGAAGAGGACGCCGTCTGGTACGATGCAGGCGCAGCGACCGCCTTTTTTCAGAATCCGCAGGAAAAGAGCCAGGAAGAGGAGTTCTGTTTTCTTCGTATTGGTGATGGCTTTCAGGTCGTCATTGATACTTTCCGCGTCAATGGTGCCTTTGAATGGCGGATTGGCCAGGCACACCGTATAGGCGTCGTGAATCTGGTTTTGTTTGGACAGGCTGTCTTTATAAGCCACATGGGGATGGTCGATGCTGTGGAGCATGAGGTTCATGGCGGAAATACGGAGCATGGTCTGGTCCATGTCGAAACCATTGAAGGTGTCTGTCTTGTAATGATTCCATTCTTCATTGGTCATGGTATCGCCGTAGTGGCTGTGAATGTATTCGGCTGAGGAAATCAGGAATCCTGCGGTACCGCAAGCGGGGTCGCAAATGCGATCCTCCGGGGTGGGACGAAGGAGTTCTACCATCATTTCCCGGATATGCTTCGGCGTGCGGAATTGTCCATTTTGTCCGGCAGTGGACAATTTCCCCAGCATGTATTCATAGAGGTCGCCTTGCATGTCCTTGTCTTCCAGGTCATGGGTGTAGAGTTCTTCCAGTCCGGTAATGATTTTTTCCAGTACCTGGGCGGTAGGAATCATGAACGTGGCATCCGCCATATAGGTGGAAAAGGCATTGTCCTCTCCTGCTGTCTCGCCGGATACATCGGTGATGGGAATCAATTTCCCGGTGCTATCGAAATCAGGGAGGTGCCCTCGTTTCATGGCTTTGATGGCAGGAAATACGTAGTCTCTCACGATATGGAAAATGTCATCTGGGTTCTTGTCCTTGAAATGACTCCAGCGCATGGCTTGCCCCACGGGAGAGGATGGGAAAATGTGGTCTCCTTTGAATCCCATGGCGTTTTCCATTTTCTCCGTGTTCGTTTCCTTCACGTCTAAAGAACGGATAAACATGAGATAGGTGAGCTGTTCGATGACGGTCAGAGGGTTCGTAATGCCTCCGGCCCAGATATTGGTCCAAATTTGATCGACTTTATTTTTGACGGTTCCTGTAATCATAGTGTCCTCCTAAGAAATAATATTTGCTTCTTGTATTGTACTAGTTTTCGAGTGGAATAGCTATAGGGGGTAGATGGTCATTTATTTTTCAACTGGTAAGAAGCCGAATAAGCTATTGTTGTTGGTTGTTGGTTGTTAGTTGTTGGTTGTTTAAATCCAGACAACTAACAACTAACAACCAGCAACCAACAACAAAAAAGCACTCCCCATCATAGAGAGTGCCTTGTATCAAATACTCAAATTATTCATTTCCCGCTTGCGATGCCTTTTGCTCTACCTTCTTCTATCCATTTTTCAGAGACATGGTAAATGCATTGGAACCGGCTTAGTTTTTAAACCCATCGAAATCGAGGTGTTTAAACTTAGGATTGTGTAAGCTTTCCCATAAACCTAAGAATTCAATGACCTCTCGATTTCTCATCCAGTTTTGTATAACTGCCGTCGGCTCATCACTCTTTTATCTAGGGAAACGCTTTCATCTCTCCGTCATTTCGACCGATCCTATTTGTGCGAAATGAAGAAAGTGGTATAAATGGATTTGTGTCCCTGAGTGGAGAAATCTCAGTGGCACCAGCGGTAAAGGCTTGATGACAGAATCCCATCTCAGTCTTTAAGCCCTTACCGCTAGTGCTGAAGAGATTTCTCCACTCAGGGACACAAATCATTTCAATCCTTTTACACCATCAAGCACAAATAGGATCGGTCGAAATGACGGTAGTTTTTATACCGTTATCCTTAACTTAGTAGAAATGATTCCGCTGGAGGTTACAGGTTGCTCAAGGTTCTCAGGGTTCTAAGGTTGCTCAGGTTCCTCGAATGTGCCGATAGTCTCTGGCGTCATTAGCTCATTCGAGAAACGTGAGAGACCTTAGCATCCTGAGAAACCTGAGTAACCTTTACATCAGCAGAAATCATCGTATATTTCGCTTAACTTAATGGCATTTCCCCTTCCAGAGGAAGAGGGCTTTCCGCTAGTGATGACTTCGTTAGTACCACTAGCGCCACGGCCTACTGCTAACTGCTTACTGCCTACTTAAAACCACATACGCCTCTCTCGCCGAACTCCCGCTCTCTTCCACAGTCACCTCATGGTGCACCAACTGGGTCAATCGTTCTTTCCACTCGTCCTGGTTTAAGAGTTTTGCCACTTCTGCTTCGCACTGGATGAGGAGGTCCGTTTTGAAAACGCCTTGTCCCGCCCTATTTCGTAAATCGTCCAAAATTTTTCCTGCCATAGCTTCGGCGGAAAGGATGCGGCCCGTGCCGTGGCACCGGGGGCAGGTGTCGTAGTAGTGTTGCCAGAGACGATGGACGGTGCGTTTTCTGGTCATTTCCACTAAGCCCAAGGAGGTCATGCCGCAGACCACGGTTTTCACTCGGTCGCCCCGGACTTGTTCTTTCAGGAAACGAACCAATTTCTCTTGTTGAGATTTTTTATCCATATCCAGGAAATCAATCATAATGATGCCGCCGATGCCGCGGAGGCGGATTTGGCGGGCGATTTCTTTTGCCGCTTCTTGGTTGATGAGGTAAGCCAGTTCGTTGTGGGGCATATTTCCTTTGAAGGAACCAGAGTTCACATCGATGGCAGTCAGGGCTTCGGTGTAATCGATGACAAGAGACCCGCCGGAGGGCAGGGGCACTTCTCTATCGAAGAGGGCCTGGATTTGTTCTTCCACATGAAAGGCGTGGAAAAGGGGTTCTCGCCCTTGGTAGAAAGCAATTTTATCTGCTGTGCAAAGGGATTCGCTTTCGGCGATCTGTTGCAGACGGTCGTAGGTGGATTTGTCGTCCACCCACAGTCTTTCCACTTCCTCCGTCATATAATCGCGCAAGGCTTTCACCGCCAGGTCGCCGTCCCGATAGAGGAGGGCCGGCGCTTTTTCTACTTCGAAACGACGAGAAACAATGTCTCCGATATGGGCCATGGCTTCCATGTCTTTTGTAAAAGCGGCGGTGTCTGCCGTTTCGGCGGCGGTTCGCACAATGGCCCCCATGCCGGCGGGACAGATGGAGCGAGCGGTCTCACGGAGATGATTTCTCTTGTCTTCGCTTCTGATTTTTTTAGAAATACCGATATAGTCCGTATTCATCAGAGCCACCGCATATTTCCCCGCAAAGGAAATCTTTTCTGTCAAGAGTGGCCCTTTCGTTTCGGTGCTATCTTTTTCCACTTGCACCAGCACTGATGCCCCTTCGGTGTGGGGTTCTTGGGAAAGAATGTCTTTGGACCGCAGAAAACCATTCCGCCCCACGCCGATGTCGATGAACATGCCATTGATGGAAGGCACTACGTTGCGAATGACGCCTTTGTACACGCGGCCGACCAGGTCGGTTTCTTCTGTTTTTTCTATGGAAATATCCCATAAAATGCCGTCGTTCAATATGGCAAGGACTTTTTCCTCTGGTTTCACATGGAGAAGAATTTGTTTCATAGTATTCCTTTCGTTGACAAGGTACTCATGGTTCTAAAGGTTCTAGGGGTTCTAAAGGTTTTAGGGGCATTCAAATACATAGAAACACAGGTATTGTGCAGATTTCTTTGTACTCACTGTTGTTAGTTGTTTGTTGTCGGTTGTTTGGCCCCAACAACAAACAAC
>CAVBRV010000200.1:0-4564 GCA_963597965.1 Paludibacteraceae bacterium
TACATCTTGTCTTTCCAATAGAAGCCTGCCGCCACCACAAAATGTCACATTATCGTACTGCATAGGTACCACAGGTGTACCATCATACATACTGAATACCCCTACTTTACCTGTTGTTTTATCCATAAAAGCAATAAGCCCTGTGTCATCATCAATTCTTTGACCTGCCGCCACTTCAAATGAACCAGGCCCAATAAGTACATTCCCATTATGATTGACAAAAGCCAACGCGCCTTTCTGCTTTACAACACGGCCAAAAGCATGCCAAGCATCTACGTATTCCCCGTTTACGTACACTTTGCCCTCATTATCAAAGCTCTGCGTTCTATACGGGTCCATTTGACTCATATCTGGTAATTGTAGCTTCCCCGCCTTTTTATAATCTTCCATAAAAGCCTTTTGCCGAGCTTCCGTTTCTTCTTTGCTTACTCGCTCAATAATATTCCCCTGTAAATCATACGTTAATGTTTCTCCATCTTTTTCGGCAGAAATTTTATCACCTGTCCCATTGGCTACCATGTATTTATATTTTTCTAAGGGAATGATAAAGTTTCCATCTTTTCCAATGAGCCCACACTGCCCATTATAGCCGCCATCAGCATCAGGAGAAACAATAGCTAGAACACCGTGTTCTATCCCATAATGATAGGCTTTCATCTGATTGTCATTATATAACTCATGGTGATACCGATTGTAATTTTCAGCTAACTGTGGAAAGAGTGTCTTTCCCATCAAATCTCCCTGATGATACATTTCTGCATAAGCCGAAGCTGTTTGAACTTCAGCTGCCATCACCATAGGACCACATCCTAAAAGAGCCCCCAATACACCTGCTGCTAATACATATTTCCACTTCATTTTATTTCTCTCCTTTCTTAACTAAATCGCCCCGTTTCATACGATTCTGACCTTTCAAAATTTCACAAACAGCATAACTATCACGAACATCTCGTACCTTTATTTGACCAATATCATTTTCCTCTACACCAAGTACTTTTCCGGTTCCCGGCTGTGTCAATGGTTCTCCTTCGGTATACACAATAAAAACTTCGCCAACCTTCACGCCATTATCCTTGCCTAAATCGATATAGACATCATTGCCTTTTACATTGACTACACTGCCATTCAGTGGCGTCATCTTATTGATCAGTTTCATCAATTTCTGGCTAGCATCATTCACAGCTTTGCCAATAAGCATATTATTTTTAGGATCACCACCGCCAAAAAGGCCATTAGTACTAGACCCTTTTATGATTTCAGACACTTTGATAATCCCTGTCCTGTTATCTACAAATCGGAAATTGAACTTAACGATAGCCTTGGAACCGCCAAATATAGCCGCTCCGCTATCAATATCCGCAGAAATGACACTGCCAATAATCGTATAATCAGCTCCTGTCAAGTGCCCAAATTCAATGGCGGTTTCCCCAGAAATCAATCCTGTACTGCTAAGAGCCAATTCACGAAGTACTTTATCCAGTTGCATTCTTTCTGCTACATCAAACTTTCCACTTTGAACCAATGTAGTCACCATTTGTTCTTGAAAATCAGCAGCAGCCTGCCTTTGATTATGAGACCAGCTATCATATTCGATTTCTGTGACAGCTACCACTTTCTTCGCTGCCCAGCAAGGATTTACTAAAAATCCCGGCAATACCAAGATAATGGTCATGAAGAAGCCAACAAGAAATTTTCTATTCATATTCTTCCTCCATTCGCAATACCTTACTGTATACTATGTACGCCTAACTTCTAACGACTAAATATATTCCCATCCCTTAACATTTCTTAATATGACCGTCTTGGTGTTCCTCTAAAGATTTGTACCCAATAATACTGATACTTTGTATCCGGTTTATAGAAGAAACCCACTCCCAATTCACTAAAATTAGGATCCAAAATATTCTTTCGGTGTCCAAAAGACTTCATCCATCCTTGAAAAGCTTCTTCTGCCGTAGGATACCCAGCACCGATATTTTCCCCTACATATGGATTATTATCCATCAATACAGTTTTGCAATGTCTTCCATCCGGTCGTGTATGGGAAAAGCGACGTGTCAGTTCTTCCGCACGAATGCATGCCCCATCTTGTAGAGGTCCAGACAAATGTAACGGCGGTGCCCCTACCTTTCTTCGTTCTTCATTACACAAATCCAGTATGCGCCGTGCGTAAGCTTCTCCCTGAGGAGGCATAGGCGGCTGTTCCTCGTGATGAGGTCTACGGTACCCATAATCATATCCATCATCGGGCGGCACTTCTGGTGTTTTGTGATGCCTGCCAAAAATTAAATCTACCAAACGAGACACCGATTCCCTCTGATTTTTTTCTGCTTCATAGCGTGCTCGCCCTTCATCATGGTATCGTGCTTTCATCGCTTCATAGCCACCCGGATTGGTGGCTATTTCCATTTCTCGCCTTGTTTTCTCTTGGTACCTTCTCACTCGCTCCGCATTTCTTTTGAAACTTTCTCTAATTTCTTCTTGGGTAGGTTGTTTCTTCGGTGGTGGCGGTGCCCATTGAATGGCCTGTTTTCCATTGCTTTCTGATAAAACAGTTGCAAATGCCTCTGCACCAGTAGGCAGCACTGTCAAATTAAGTGCCAAAAACAGACAGCCCGTAAATATACGTTTTTTCTTCATGTTTTTCTCCTTATTGAACTATGTCAGGACATTCAGATATGCGCGTAATTATTTCGGTTTAATAAGTACCATAGTGATACTAATCATGGACATCGACTGATAAGAACCTTTTGCGATACCAATAGCTACTTCTTTGACCGCCGGATTTGCCATTGCTTTTTGATATTCGGCGGAATTGGCTAAGCCGGAAACCAACTGCGGTAAACTTTGGCGTACATAAGAATGAAAGGGCATACAAACGCTAATAGTTTCTTCTTCCTTCGCCCAATCAGTTTCTTGTTTTTTAAACGCATCCACATCAACTTGTTCTGGATATTTCAATAGGTCCACCATTTGCTGTGCCTTGTATTGTGCAATTTCTTTCCATTCTGGTTGTAATCGTAACGGTTCTAGCCCCATGCTGGCACGACACGCATTCAGTTCTTCGTAAATCACGGGAACCATTTCTTCCAGATTGGTTATTGCATTGGATGTTGTGGTCTCACCTGATGTATCAATCCGCAAAGGTCCAACAAACCCTGTTGTATTGCAACCACCAGCCGCCACATACAAAGACTCCCATTGTTCCGGCGTTAATGTCTCTTCAGAGAAATCCATCGATGTATCATGCATAGGTGTACCATAGATTTTCGATAAAAGAGCCAGAAATGCATTTTCTGCTATTTCATCTCCTTTGTCTCGTAAATTTTGTTTCACCCGTTCTGGATAGTGCTTGATATAATCCACCCGTTCCCTCAAGTCTGTCCCACTTAGTAGAAAGTCAGAGAACCAACTGGCCTGCGCTGTCGGCACCACAGCAGTTCCCATAAGAAGTGCCATGGTCAAAGCCATTGTTTTCTTCCACATTTCCATCACACTCTCTTACTTCGCAACCTTTTTCCCATTGCGGCACGCTGCCGCTTCTTCTTCTGTGTATTTCAACGTATCCCACTTGAGACGAACATACTTGGCTTCGACCCAACCACACTTTTCATAGCCCATATCGATGTGATACCAGGTTTCCTCTTTCACCTTGAGCACCCCAATCACGTCAAATCCGCTAGGATTTCTGAACTCTTCTTCAGGAAGTTCGTCTGCTCCAGGACGAAGGCGCCACCATACGTGATCTGTCAATACATATCCCATCTGAGGTGGTACTTTCGTTTCCTCTGGCATGGTGGTCTGTTTTTCAGCGGTCTCTGCGGTAGAGAAATCCAATTTTCCTTGTAAAGAAAAATTGTTATTCTCCGTGCTAGGGAAACTCTCTGTCACCATGATGGTTCCTTCCCACGTGGGTCCCAATGGATGGATGAGTTTCACATGATGCCGACCGATGGTGACTTCTGGCACGCTATACACATAGGTCTTTCTTCCTTGCTTCACCGGATCGGAAAGTTCTTTCCCATCCAGTTCCATCACCGTTTTTTCTTCTACCAGGAAATTGACAGGTCTCGTTTCTACTTGATACTCACTTTGCATGACGGGATGCACTTCTGTAGAAACCACTTCTTCTGCACTTGTCATTCCTACAGGAACTAGAAAACACATCCCCGCGAGAATCAAGGCTTTCGTTTTTTGATTCATGTTGCTCCTCCTTTGATAAGTCAGCAGTTGGCAGTTAGCAGTTAGCGGTTAGCGGTTAGCGGTTAGCGGTTAGCGGTTAGCGGTTGGCGGTTGGCGGTTCATCGTTCATTTCTTACTGCTAACTGCCTACCATTTAGTGGCCGGTCTTTCATTCACTTTTTGAAATAAGCGGTAAGTTTCGTTCCCCCCTTGAAGAAGGGGGGCAGGGGGGATAGAGTGTTTCGTTAGAAACACATTCACCGCACTCGTATAAATCTCCATGTCAGGTTATCTCAAATCAGTACATTCCGCTTTTCTGAAATATGGCCCTTCGGGCCATTCTATCCCCGGCTTCGCCGCCCCTTCTCCAAGGGGCAACACG
>CAVBRV010000201.1:0-4446 GCA_963597965.1 Paludibacteraceae bacterium
CAACCAGCCTACGGCTGAAAAAATACACCCCCTCTGCCTACGGCATCTCCCCCGGAGGGGGCGAGGTCCTACGGACCTATCATTACTATTTAATTACTACTAAGACCCATTTCATTTGATTTTCTCAATAATAAGTCGTGCATATGTAGACACAAGTTTACCATTCGGTAATCTTATGGCCCCTCTTCGATTACAATCACCATAATTTTTACCATCTTCAGGAGTATAAATTTTTGTTGTTAGACCATATTTGTTATTTCTATCTGTAATTCCTAAAATTTGAAATTGCTCAGGATTGTACTTGTCCAAAAAAGTAATCGGAACTCCTAACTTTCCATCATAATCAGACGGTATACATTCCGTGAACGGCACCTCTAAAGCATCATAATTATCAAAGTGCGGATATTCGACTTTCCCATATTCACTTTCCAATTTCTTCTTCAGCTTCTTATTGAATTTCAAATTGTGAGCCATGGTATCGAGCTGCAAGAGTTCATGACGCTTCCCATGGTCGATATTGGTAAACCAGCAAGCCGATGCCAAGCGTCCCATGACAGTTCCATTGATAATCTTGTAAGCAGAACCTTCTTTTTTATTTTCCAAAAGCCATTCTCTATAATCATCGGTCACATTAAAATACATGTCCTGATTGAGAGACTTGTACCCCAGCCAGATTTGATTATCCTTCAGATAAGGAAATACTTCTTTATAGGTGATGGCATTCATATTTCCTAAAATAATGAATTGCTTCTTCGCTTCCATAATCCAAGCCAGGAACTTGCGGAACTGGGAAAAAGGCGGATTGGTGATGATGATGTCCGCTTCATCCCGGAGCTTTTTCACCTCCGCACTATTGAAATCGCCGTCCCCTTCCAGGTAGCCATTGAATACGATGTCATCGGTGTCAACATTTCCAGAACCATCCTGATCGCCGGTGACGGTGAAGATTTTCCCGTGGGTGGCGTGCTTGTCTTCATCGAAAATGGGAGATTCGCTCTCGAAGAGACTGATTTCCCGGTTCGCCGCCCCTTTCGCATAGGAAGTGGAAATGAGTTTCTTGAGTCCGAAACGGGTGAAGTTCGAGGCAAAGTATTTCGTGAAATTTGACCATTCCGGGTCGTCACAGGGAAGCAAAATAGTCTTTCCTCGGAATACATCCGGGTTGTACTCCACATAGGCATTCATTTCTGCTTCGATGTCGCTGTACTGGGTATAAAATTCATCGTTCTTCGCCTGCTTCGCTGAGCCCAGGCTGGAATTTCCTGCTGCCATTGTTTTCTCCTATCTATATCAGTAGGCAGTAAGCCGTCGGCAGTTAGCAGTATATGCCTGCCTTTCGGTTACTGTGTCCTATGTAGTGGGTGGTCAATAATTCATATGCTCGATATTTGCTGAATAAATATAGTAAACTTTTGGCATTTAAGTGCATAGAAACACGAGCTATCCTGCAAATATCTATGCACTCACTGTTGTTAGTTGTTTGTTGTCGGTTGTTTGGCCTCAACAACAAACAACTAACAACCAGCAACAATCACCAATCCAAGTTCTTTCTATTGAAAAAACGAATTAACGAGCACTCACTATGTTTTTTCTCATAAAATTAACTTCAGTGTACCACATTTCTTACCCTTTTGCATGGAAGATTACTACAAACAAAAACAGTGTACCGTCATGATAACTCCTGCCGATACGCTGTTTACTTAGTGGATGCTCGATAATTCATACGCCCGATGTTTACTGAATATATGCAGTGAAATTTGAGTATTCAAATGCATAGCAACACAAGCTATCTTGCAAATACCTTTATCCTCACTGTTGTTGGTTATTCTTTGTTTGGATCCAGACAACCAACAACGTTTTCTTAGTTCAATGGTGTTACTGCCAACTGCCCACCTCTATCTGCCTACTTATTTTCCCCACCACAAAAAGGCACAGCTCCCGCCTCATTTTTGACTTCTATCTGGAGGAACCAGGGAATCAGGCACCAGCACATTTCACGGTTCATGTCGAAATATTCGGCTAAGCTTCGTGCTACGGTTTGTCGTCCAAGAGAATCTCGTATAGCAAGTGCTTTTGAAAAGCGGTCACTGTACCTATTTGATTGTGTATTGGTTCTTGCCATCTGGCCAGCCTGGCAAGGGAAGGGAGATACGCACTCCGGATATCCACCATCCCTCTCCTCTGCCTCTATCTTTTCTTTCTCCATGGATTGATATATAAGGAAAAGATAGATGTAGCAAAAAGTTCCAGTTTGCAAGGAGCTTGTATTTCTGCCTTCCACTAATAATATCGCGCTCCTTATGCTATTTTACACGGTTTATTTTAAAAATATAAAAATTCCTTTATAGCAGTTTTATCAATCCAACGATGACGCAAATAAGGCCCATGATATCAAAGAGACTGCCATATTCTACAACAAACGTAGGAGCCATAGCCCGATTGAGTGGAAGAAGTGGAATGCCTAAGATAAAAGACATAGCCAATCCCATAGCAATCCAACAAGTCCCACCAGAGAATAAAAAACATGCCGCTATCGCCATAATGGGAAAGGCAAGAATAGAAATAACTGTACTCAAAAAAATACAAAGGGAAGCAAAGCCAACCATTTCCATAAATATCATTCTACATGTTCCTCCTTTACCACTGACCCGACATAACTTTCATCATCGCTATCTGTTCTTGTGGCGTCATCTCCACTTGATATATTTCCCCATCAGAAGTAATCGCTTGATCACCATGAAACTGTATCACCGGAATCCGTACATACCGCCCATGGGTTCCATCGAAATACGTATCCCCACCTGCATATTGATACCGTTCTCCCGTCTGATAAGATACCAAGTAAAATGCATCTGCACTTTGAAATACGGGGCATAGCAAAAGCAATACTAGAAATAGCCATTTTCGCATCATATTTCACCGTCACTTTTTCACATCACAATTTCTATTTCAGAAAATCTCTTTGCATCGAATTATCCTTTTCCTATAAAAAGGATATTGAGGCGCCCTATAATTCTGAAACGCCCCTTCCACCATTCCTCATTCCTAATTTCTCATTTCTAATTATTTTTCCTTCCTCCTCGTTTTTTGAAATCCGCCTCAATTCCTTTCTTCCAATCTTTCGATATCGGTTCTTCACATGCCTCACAGCAACAACACAACGTTTCCACGGCTTCAAAGTTCTTTTCAATTCCTACCTCATCACATAAAAATTGTGCCGCCCGATCTTCATGGATGCCAAGTTTACCGGCAACCTGTATTGCATCCATATTGGCCCCCAGGAAGATAAACTCCCAACCATACTTGGATTTTTCTTTTTCAACCATTTTCTGTACATCTTTATAGTCATAATATTGGCTCGCATTTTCCTCGCCATCAGTAATAATGACCATCATCGTATGAGCAGGCACATCTTCCGGGCGGGCATATTTATGTACCGTGCCGATACGGTGAATGGTACTCCCCACCGCATCCAAAAGGGCCGTGCAGCCACCAGTTACATAATCTTCCTCTGTCATCGGCCGTATACTCTTCAGGGGCAGTCTGTCGTGGAGGACATCGATTTCAGAGTCAAAAAGAACTGTGGTAACCAGCACGTTTCCTTCGGCTTTTTTCTGTTTCTCAATCATAGAATTAAAACCACCTAGGGTATCTTTCTCCAGGCCGTGCATGGAACCACTGCGATCCAGGATGAATACAAGTTCTGTCAGATTATTCATAGGGTTGTCCTCCTTTGGGAAAATTGTGACTAGTGACTAGGAGACTTTATTTCCAGTCACGAGTCACCAGTCTACTAGTCACCAATAAAAAGCAAAAAGACTGTCCAGGTACCATCGATTTTCTCGATAGTATCTCACAGTCTTAGTATATTCCTTTATTCTTTTGAAATGGTCGCTTTCAAAGCGACAAATGAGGGATAGCGATTTTTACAGATTTACGTTAGTAGGTATGCTAACGCTTGCGATTACAGGTTACTCAGGGTTCTAAGGTTGCTAAGGGTGCTAAAGGTTCTCGAATGTGCCTATGAATGCTATCAGTATCATTTCTAGGGAAACACTGATTTAATCATGGTTTGAAATTATTCTTGAATTTTTATTCAAAGCGAGGAAAGAAAATCCGCGAATAGCGAGCTATTTAAGGATTTCCTTGACGATGCTTTGGATAAAAATTCATATCATTTCAAATTCTTTGATTAAATCAGCGTTTCCCTAATCCCCCATGCTGTTAAGTTAAGTGAAATATGCGATGATTTCTGCTGTCACAAAGGTTCTAAGGGTACAAAGGGTTCTAAAGGTTTCTCGAATGAGCTGATGACGCTAGGGAAACACTGATTTAATCGTTATTTGAAATGATTCTTGAATTTTTATTCAAAGCGAGGAAAGGAAATCCGCGAATAGCGAGCTATTTAAGGATTTCCTTGACGAAGATTTGGATAAAAATTCATAT
>CAVBRV010000202.1:0-4407 GCA_963597965.1 Paludibacteraceae bacterium
AACATGGCCCTCTAGGGAAAACAAGACGCTAGTCTGGACGCCTATACCGTTTTTCATTTGAGGCACTTTTTCTTTACTCCGCTGTGCTAAGGTTCTGTTGGTGTCAATTGTGAATCAGAACCTTATGATACACACCTCATCTCCATGTCTCGCCATCGATCCCATCGCTACAGAACCCTAAAATGCACGCTTCACCTCCATGTCCCTCCATCCATCTCACCGCTACAGAACCCTTGCATTGCGGAATTGAATACTAAAAGCTACCAACCACATTCATCTCAGCCAGAACCTATATAAAAACTCGCGGCGCTTCCAAATTATGATGCGTAAGTAAGTTTACACCTTATTTATCGCCCCCATTGGGGGAGATGCCGAAGGCAGAGGGGGCTGCACTAACGGTATGAATGCAAATGTTATTCAAATCGCTGCACCACCACTCCTCACTCCTCATTCCTAACTCCTCACTTTTCTGCCTACTGCTAACTGCTTACTGCTAACTGCTTACTGCCAACTTCCCGGCTTCGCCGGCATAAAAAAAGAACCCTGACGAGTTCTCACTCATCAGAGTTCTTTTCATTCACAAAGAATTATTTGCCGAACTGAGCCAGCATGGTACCTGCAGCAACTGCAGTACCGATAACGCCTGCTACGTTTGGACCCATAGCCTGCATCAAGAGGTAGTTGGATGGGTTATCTCTCAAACCTACCACCTGAGATACACGAGCTGCCATTGGTACGGCAGATACGCCTGCGGAACCAATCAGTGGGTTAACCTTGTTGCCAGAAACAATTCTCATGATCTGACCAAAGAGGACGCCGCCTGCGGTGCCTGCTGCGAATGCAATCAGGCCGAGGACGATGATTTCAATGGTTTCAAGTCTCAGGAATTTGTCGCCGGTCATGGTCAGACCAGTACCAGTTGCCAGGAAGATGGTAACGATGTTGCACAGTGCGTTCTGAGCGGTATCAGACAGACGAGCTGTTACGCCAGATACTTCAAACAGGTTGCCCAGGCAGAGGCATCCCATCAGAGCTGCTACCGGTGGCAGAAGCAGAGATACGACGATAGCTACTACGATTGGGAACATAACCTTTTCAAAGTGGGTTACAGGACGAAGAGTGGTCATCTTAATCTGACGCTGTGCTTTGGTGGTGCACAGTTTCATGATTGGTGGCTGAATCAGTGGAACCAGGGACATGTAGGAGTAAGCGGCTACAGCGATAGCGCCAAGAAGATGTGGAGCCAGTTTAGAAGTCAGATAAATAGCGGTTGGGCCATCTGCACCACCGATGATACCGATGGAAGCAGCTTCCTGAACGTTGAAGCCCAGGATCATAGCACCAGCGAGTGCTACGAATACGCCGATCTGAGCAGCAGCACCTAGGAGTACGGTCTTCGGGTTAGCAATGAGCGGACCAAAGTCGGTCATAGCACCGACGCCCATGAAGATCAACGGCGGGAAAATTTCGTATTTAATACCGAAGCCAATAGCCATCATAACACCCATTTCATCTTCGAATCCGGTGTTCGGGAAGTTGGCCATAATATCGCCAAATGCGATTGGCAGCAACAGCAGTGGTTCGTACTGTTTTGCGATTGCCAAGTAGAGCAGGACTAAGCCTACCAAAATCATAACGATGTTCTGCCATGTCAGACTAGCAAAGCCGGAGTCTGTCCATACAGAAACGAGAGCTCTCATGAAGCCATCCATGTTTGTATCCTCCTAATTGTATGGTTGATTGTAAATTCAGGGTTTTGAGGTTTCTCAGGATTCTTAGGCTTCTCACGTCCCTCGAGGATCAACCTGAGAAACTTAAGTAACCTAACAAACCTTGCAAACCTGTTAAATTATTTCTTCTTATTCTTGGTTGGATCCACAATGTGAATCAGCTGAATAACGCATGCCAAGAAAATCAGAACGCCGAATACAATAACCATATTTGTGATACAAATCGAAAGCGGGCCTGGAGTATCCATGGATTAATCCACCTTTCTTATTTGCTTTAGAAAATAAATGTCACTTTTCAGCACAAGGCTGATAGTCACAAAAGTTAGGAGTGAGGAATTAGGAGTGAGGAGTGGTGGTAGCCTGGCACAATTCATATAGCCAGGCATTTTTATAAATTTCGCGGTGCTTTATAAATTTGATGCACCGCACCACCATTTCTCACTTCTCATTACTCATTTCTCACTGTTTTTTAGAATGGCCAGAAAATTGGAACGATGATAACGCATGCAATCCAAGAAATCAGGCACATCGGAACGCCTACTTTGACGTAGTCGTTGAAGGAGAAGTTGCCAGGACCAAGCACCAGTGTGTTTGGTGGAGTAGCCATTGGAGTTGCAAATGCCATAGAAGCTGCAATACCAAGAGCCATCAGAACCGGTTTCGGATCGCATCCGATGGTCTGAGCAATGGAAATACCGATTGGTGCAAGCAGAGCTGCAGAAGCGGTGTTGGACATGAACTGAGTCAGTACGTTAGAAATCAAGAAGAGTACAGCAGTCAGTACATATGGATTCGGGTTGGAACCCATCATGCCGACAACGGTATCAGCAATCAGTTTGCCAGCGCCGGTCTTTTCCATAGCAGATGCCACAGAAAGCATACCAGCGAAGAGGAAAATGGTTACCCAGTCAATACCAGCGTAAGCTTCTTTTTCTTTCAAGCAACCAGTGATAACGCAGAGGATAGCACCGGTGACAGCGGCGGTGTGCAGCGGAACGGTCTTGAGATCAAGAGCCATGCAGACAACAACGCCGATCAGAATGAGGCCAGAAATCCACATTTTGGTTTTGCTCTTTGGAGCATCATCATCAGAAGCACCTGCTTCTTCTTTCGCAGCTTTCAGTGCTTCTTCATCCATAGCACCGGAAGATTTATCTGGAATGAAATGACGACCTACAAACAGGGTGTAAACCAAAATAATGACAGACAGCGGGATACCAATGTATGCGAATTCAAAGAATCCGAAAGATGGAAGTCCTGCAGCGGACAGAGCGCCAGTCACGATAACGTTTGGCGGAGTACCGATCATGGTGATAGTACCACCGACATTAGCTGCGATTGCCAGAGGCATCAATTCCTTAGAAGCAGGAATCTTTGCTGCCTGGCAGATACCGATAATAACTGGCATCAAGCAAGCCACTGTACCCGTGTTAGAAGAAACAGAGGACAGAATGATGGTAACAATCATGATAGCTGCCATCAGCGGAATTTCATTGGTGCCAGCTTTCTTTACGACGGCTACACCGATTGCTTCAGCGAGGCCAGTTTTGAACATAGCCGCACCGATAACGAACATACCGCCGAAAAGAACGACGGTGGAATTGGAGAGACCTGCGTATACAGCCTTGGATGGAAGTACACCCAGAATCCCCAGTACAGTACATGCTGCCATTGCTGTAACAGCCAGCGGAATCAGTTCGGTGACGAACAGAAATGCTGCTACGGCCAGGACACACAGTGTGATAATAGCTGGATCCATAAAGATCACCTTCCTTTGCTAATTTCTTCAAGTTGGGCTGAAGAGGTGCGCTCTAGCACTTGCTGAAGAAAGTTTCCGGAAAGCTTTAGGATTCATATGAAATTGATAAGAAAAATAATAGCCTAATGCTGATGAATCCCGAAACACATTCCGGAAAACGGAGCATTTCCCTAAAAGAAATTGCCATTTCTTCCCCACTTGGAAGTCACAACCATTTCTTTCGACAACCTGCTATCCTCCTCTCGACACAGTCCTTGGGAAAGGACTCGCATTCAATGAGGGCCTACTTCCGCCACCCATTGAGCACCTATAGTTATTGTATACATAGTCAGCTATTTTTTCAAACTCCATAGCCTATTATGTAATTGATAATCCATAGCATTCTTTCCTTTTTTATTTCATTTTATTTATTTATGTTATTTTTACTTTACTTTTAAATCGTGCACTATCCATTATTTTTTCATGGGCATCTATTTCATTGTATAATATGTATTTTTGTCACATATCTCCTATAAAGATACATAGCTATCTATTTTTATAGAATTACATAGATGCGTATGTTTTTCATTCAGAAATTTGAAATATGGAAAATCAATTGCTTTTTGCTCATTTACATAGCTATCTATTTATTAACTCTCAAAATGCAACCTATTTTCATCTATTAAATGCCTCTCATTCCTATTTTTATTCATTATATTTTTATCTACATCTAAGAGCTAATTGAAAATATAAAAAATTATTAGAAATGTTGTTTTGGTGACTGGTGACTAGCGACTAGTAGTTAGGGATTAGGGATTAGGGATTGGGAATTGAGGATAAATTAATTTGCTTTCAACCGATTGGTACGATTCCGCTAGAAGTTACAGGTTTCTCAGGATGCTAAGGTCTCTCACGTTTCTCGAATGAGCTAATGACGCC
>CAVBRV010000203.1:0-4403 GCA_963597965.1 Paludibacteraceae bacterium
CTGATTTAATCGTTATTTGAAATGATTCTTGAATTTTTATTCAAAGCGAGGAAAGAAAATCCGCGAATAGCGAGCTATTTAAGGATTTCCTTGACGATGCTTTGGATAAAAATTCATATCATTTCAAATTCTTTGATTAAATCAGCGTTTCCCTAGCTACTAATCCCTAATCCCATTCCTAGTCACCAGTCACGAGTCTACCAGTCACTACACAATAATTGAAACATAGAGGAGCATCATGAGCACAAATTTACAGATCGGCATTGTAGGTCTTCCGAATGTAGGGAAGAGCACCTTGTTTAATGCCATCACCAAAGCCGGAGCAGAGGCGGCGAATTTTCCTTTCTGCACCATTGAGCCGAACGTAGGGGTGGTCGAAGTACCGGACCATCGCATTTATGATTTGGCGGACATGTTTAAACCGAAGAAAACCACACCGGCCTTTACTCGTTTCGTCGACATTGCGGGCTTGGTAGCTGGCGCGTCCAAAGGGGAAGGGCTGGGAAATCAATTCCTGAGCCATATCCGAGAAACCGACGCCATTGCCCATGTGGTTCGTTGCTTCGTTAATGATGACATCACTCACGTAGAAGGAAATATCGACCCGGTCCGTGATATGGACATCATCAATACCGAACTTTGTCTGGCTGACCTGGAAAGCGTGGACAAGAAAAAGACTAAGACCGCTAAGCTGGCACAGGCGGGTATCAAAGAAGCGAAAGCCGATTTGCCGGTACTGGAAAAAGTATATAATGCGTTGCAGGAAGGCACGCCCGCTAGAGCGTTGGACCTGTCGGAAGATGATTTGGCGATTTTGAAAGAATTGAACCTGATTACTCTGAAACCGGTGCTCTATGTACTGAACGTGGCTGAAGATGATATTTCTGACCCCATGGCAAACGAATACGTCCAGGCCGCTGCGGCACAGGCCGAAAAAGAAGGAGCCAAATGGGTGCCGATTTCTGCGGAAATCGAACAGGAAGTGTCCGAATTGGATCCAGAAGAAGCGAAAGCCTTCTTGGAAGATTTGGGCGAAGAAGAACCAGGCCTGAATCGCTTGATTCGCACCGCTTACTCTATGCTTGGTCTCATCAATTTCTTCACTGTAGGCCCTGATGAATGCCGCTCCTGGACCGTCAGAGCCGGCACGAAAGCGCCGAAAGCAGCAGGCAAGATTCACAGCGATATCGAAAGAGGCTTCATCCGCGCGGAAATCGTTTCCTACAAAGACCTGATGGCTTGCGGTTCCTATGCGACAGTTCGCGAAAAAGGCCTGCTTCGGGTGGAAGGAAAAGATTATATCATCCAGGACGGAGATATTGCGTACTTCCGGTTTAATGTTTGATTAGTTGGCAGTTTGCGGTTGGCAGTAGGCAGTCCGCTATAAGAAATGGGGATTGGGGACTAGGAATTGGGAAGCATGATTTCTAGGCTCGAATCCCTTTTTGTTGTTGGTTGCTTGTTGTCTGTTGTTGGGCTCCAAACAATTAACAACAAGTACAAAGGAATTGATTGATCTACTAATGGTATCATTTCTGGCGTCATTTCGACCGATGGGATTCGTGCTTGATGACTTTTTAGGGCTAAGCGACTATGTTGGACAAAAGTGGAGAAATCTTGAGACACTATCGAAAACAACATTAATCTCACAAGATTTCTCCACTTCTGTCTAACATAGTCGCAGAAAAGCGATAGAAGCATCAAGCACAAATCCCATCGGTCGAAATGACGGATAGAGATGAAATCGCTTCCTTAACTTAATAGCAATACTCCATCGGGGGGAAAAAAATAAAAGAGGGAGCTGCACTAGCGTGTGGCCCCTTGGAGAAGGGGCGGCGAAGCCGGGGATAGAATGGCCCGAAGGGCCATATTTCAGAAAAGCGGAGTATGCTTATTTGAGATATCCTAACATGGGGATTTATATGAGTGCGATGACTGTGTTTCTAACGAAACACTCTATCCCCCTTGCCCCCTTCTTCAAGGGGGGACGAAACTTACCGCTTATTTCAAAATGCGAATGAATGACCACTCACTAATTAGATTTCCTTACTTTCGTCTCACAATGACGGCTCAGGGAACCAATTTTAACTGCCAACTGCTAACTGCCTACTGCCAACTTTTTACTAGTCACCCCAAAGAGGCAACCTATGCAACCAAAACTCTACGATACCATCCTCACCGGACAGTTCATCGACCGACCGAACCGATTTATTTCTCATATCCAAATCAATGGGAAAATAGAAACCTGCCATATGCCCAATCCAGGGCGGATGCGAGAACTTCTATTTCCTGGCACCACCATGTATGTGACGCCGAATACAAATCCCAAGGCCAAGACCGCCTATCGCGTGATTGGCGTTGCCAAAGGGGAGGATATTTTCTACCTGGATACGTCCAAGTGCAACGATGTGGCGGCCTACATGGTGCAACACCATATGATTCCTGGATGGGAACGCTATGTTCTGCTGGACCGGGAAGTGACCATGGGGGACTCTCGCTTTGATTTGCTTCTGGGAAATCCTGAAACAGGGGAGGCCTTTCCAGTAGAAGTGAAATCCTGCAGCCTGGCGGGGCAGCGAGGAGCCATGTTTCCCGATGCCCCGACCGAACGGGGGAGAAAACATCTTCTCCATCTGGCAAAATTAGGAAAAGAAGGAAGCCATGCGGGACTTTTGATCTTGGTTCACTATGGGAAAGCCCAGTGGTTCTTGCCTGATTTCCATACGGATCCCGATTTTGCCCAGGCCTTCTATGACAATATGTCTTATGTGGACTGGAAAGCGGCGGCCATTTCTTGGACGCCCGCATTCACCATGCCAGAAAGCACCCGGCTTATCCCGACCTCTCGAAAAACATTGCAAGAAGAAATGGGCAATCGAGGAAATTATTTCATCATCTTGCACCTGCCAGAAGAGAAAGATATAGAAATAGGAAGCCGCGGAATGATGCATTTCCCGGCGGGCTACTATGTCTACGTGGGGTCGGCCAAAAAAAATTTGGACCAGCGCATCAATCACCATCGGCACCTGAGAAAGAAAATGCACTGGCATATGGACTACCTCCGGCGAGAGGCAGATTTCATAGGCGCCATTCCCATTCGTACGAAATCCGAACTGGAGCATGACATGGCCCGCGCCGTATCCGCTATTTCCGACTGGACCATCCCCAGCTTCGGCTGCACCGATTGCCACTGCGCCACCCATCTCTTCGGCTTCCACGAAAATCCCATGCATTTAAAACGGTTTACGCTGCTGGAAGAATATTTTGAAATTGATAGGCTGGATGGGTATTGTTGTTAGTTGTTAGTTGTCTGTTGTTGGTTGTTTGGTGTTGGTTTACTCTCCGGGTTCTACCTTATCAACTAGCACAAAAGCACAGCGTCACTGGTTTAGGGGTTAAAGTTTCGCAATTTACCAAATCTTAAACCAATGGCACGGTGCTTTTGTGCAAATTGGATGATAAAGGACACGGAACGTAAACCAATAAGTTTCTCTTTTTGCTGGTTGATAGGGAAGTGCTTGGGAAATAACCCCAACAACTAACAACCAACAACTAACAACAAGAAAAGGGGTATAAAAGGTTATGCAACTTACGAAATCACATAACCTTCTATAACCCTTTTAACCTTGCAGTAAGCGGTATCTGCTATATGTTAGAAAAAAGAAATCAGTACAATAATAACCTTTCATCCATTTTTATAAAAATTTCTTCCCAAAGGTTCACATCCCGTCCCTTTTTCCGATTCTATATACAGAAGGGAGAGAAAACTTCCCGGAAGTCAAATCTAAGGCTATTTCCAATCTTCATCCTAGGCCCCGAAGATAGAAATAGACGAAGAGGCGATGCGGTGATTTCTTCCTTCTCTTTTCCAAGGGTTCTGCCCGGGAGGAATCATTGGGAAAGCAAATATAAAAAGACAGAAAAATATTTCTACTACAGAAGAGCCAATGACTGCATTTGACGACTAGTTCCGAGCCGCCTCTTGGCAAGTAAGACGTATGTCCGGAAACCAACGCTACCGATCGGGCGCCGATTCATGGGTTAGACTTCTTCACAAAGGGGAATATTTCTCTGTCTTTTTGACGTGGAAAAGTTACGAAATATAGCTGAGAAAGCTTTATTTTGTAATTTTTTCGTTTTTGGATTCTATTGGTATTGTCATTTCACACCAATATTACCTGATGATTGGCAGCGTTGAATTTTATCTTTAGTTCTAGTGAGAGCTTAAGTCATGCTTTCTTCTGCTGGCTTAAGTGAGGTATAATTAACTCAAACTTCCCACCCAAGAAATATCACTTTTCGTCGTTGCAATCTGACATTAAGCGGTATTTAAATTGAAATGATAGGCCCATCGGGCATCTCTTCCGGAGGGTAGCTGTTAAGTTAAGAAAGCGATTTCATCT
>CAVBRV010000204.1:0-4393 GCA_963597965.1 Paludibacteraceae bacterium
CATAAAACGAGATAATTTCTCATAAGCTTCCTTTGCATGGCGGAAATAGGAACCCTTTAACATAATAGACATATATAAACCACTGGGACGGACATAGTTACAAGGGAGAAGAGAATCATCCAATCCTGATTGCGTGACAATAGCTGATGAATGTTTGAAGTTTCCAGAAAAGAAATCTTCTTGACTGATTACCCATCCAGTAGGTTTATCTTTAAAATAGGAATGAGCAAAAACTTCATGTACATGCTTAGCACGGATAGAAATAGCGTTGAATCCACCACGGTGATTTTTAGGAATAGGGGTCAGGTACATTCTGGCCTGTGGGTAACTTTGTAATAGAACTTGGCCTACAGGGAGCTGTTGGACACATTCTAAATTTTCTTTATAAGCCTGAACAGCGTAAAGAAGAGCTTCTGTATCTTTTAGTATTTTTTTACAACTTTTTTCTTTCTCTTGCAAGATACGCAAAATCTCACGACGAGACCGATGTTGTAAAAAATGTTGAATATCGGGTATAGAAATATCTAGCTTGCGTAAAAAAAGAATAATTTCCAAGGTTAGATATTGAGGCATTGCATAATAACGATATCCATTTTCTGCGATAAACTCCGGTTTTAAAATACCCATTTTATCGTAATACAGCATGGTCTGTTTTGGAATAGAAAATAAATGAGCTAGTTCACCAGCAGTATAATAATCTTTCATATTCAATAGTTGCCACCTCTGCAACAGAAAACAAGAGAGATACTGATTTATTCAGTACTTGGAATTAGTCTTGAATTTTTATTCAAAGCGAGAAAAGAAAATCTAAGAGTAGCGAGTCATTTGATAATTTTCTTGATCATGCTTCGTATAAAGATCTATATAATTCCAAATTCTTTTGTATCCTGTTATGCATGATATGGAATTAGTATAAAATTAAGACGTAATAAATTCTTTATGCATTCAGTATAACATATTTACAAGGAAAAGAGAATAATTATTGGCTGGATATCATGGAATGCTGAGTGGTTCAGCTCAAATTAATTTCGCAAAGTACGGAATCTTTTTAATCGCCCAAGTAATCACTACCCCTAGCGCATAAGCGAGGCAGATCCAGATGATAGCATCGATGAAGGGAAAGCGGTAGAGATAGACTAGGAGGAATTTGGAAAGAATGATGTGAGTCAGGTTTCTTGTAATTTCTTCAAAGAGCATGACGCCAAAGGAAATACTCCCTAGGAAGACAAGACGCTTGGACCAAGTTTCTGATACGGTATGATGGGAGAACCACCAGCGGGAGAGGCAGAAGACGAAGGCGGTATTTAGGAAAAGGAAGGAGTCGTAGAATCGTTCGGAGATGGCTTCGGTCATGCCACCAGCTACCACGCCGTGGTAGTGGGTGATGGAGGCGGAAATGATGGTGCCGATGAGGGCGGCGAGGCCCAATTTGATGAGATTTCGTTTGGTGAGCCAGTGGTCTGGGAGGACGTGTTCAATCCAGTAGCCCATGATGAAGTAGAAGGACGGTTCACTGATGGCAAGGAGGGGGTTCACGAAATAGTTGATTTCGGCGGTTCCTTTGAAAATTAGGAAGGAAATGACGGGGACGCATCCTACGAAGAAGAGGTTCAGCCCAATGAGATAGAGATACAAGGTTTCCGTCATGGCTTTGACCAGTTTTCGCCAGATAGGAAGCATCAAGAGGAATCCTATATATATGTATAAAAAATAATAAGCCGTAGCCATGTTGGAAGAATAGACCATGGTGAAGAATTTGGCAATATGTCCTAGAATGGTCAAGGGTAGGTTATGATAGAACCAGATGTAGTTGATCAGAGAGAAAACGAAAATGACTTGTAGGAAGCGCCAAATGCGTTTTTTGAAAATCACGGAAATCGGTTCTTCTCGTCCCAAGAGCAGAGCACCAGAAATCATAAAGAAAATGGGCACTGCGGTTTTCACCCAGAAGGGGACACATAAATAGAGGGGATAGAAGAGCGATTCTGGCCGGGCAATGAAAATAGAAAATCCCTGGGTGGCGGTGTGGGTGAACATGACTAGCCAGATGCATAGGAATCGGAGAAATTCGATATGAAGTAATTTTTTTTCCTTCGGCTTTTCCTTGGTAACGGTTGGAGTAATAGGATTCATGATGAGCCTCTTTTCATAGTGTTTCTTGTAATCATAGCACAGTTTGGTGACTGGTGACTAGGAAAAAGCAGTTAGAAGTGAGAAGTTAGAAGTGAGAAATGATGGTAGCGGCGCACAAATTTGAAAGCGCCGCGATTTTTATGAAAGGGATTGGGGATTAGGAAATAATAGTTAGCAGTAGGCAGTAGGCAGTTGGCAGTCAGCCATTAGCGGTATTTTCCCTAGGTGGGTAATTGTTGCTGGTTGTTAGTTGTTGGCTGTTGGGGCCAAACAACCAACAACTAACAACCAACAACACGAATAATATGCTATAATGAACTCAATCAAATCTATGGCAAAGGAGAATACCTATGAATTATAAAGAACGTTATCAGGACTGGATGTCTTGGGCCGATGAAGGGACGAAGAAGGAACTGTTTTCTGTGACGGATGAAAAGGAACTGGAAGATCGTTTCTATCAGGACTTAGAATTTGGCACCGCTGGACTTCGAGGAATTATGGGAGCCGGGAGTAATCGGATGAATCGTTACACCGTAGCGAAGGCTTCCAAAGGTTTGGCGGATTATTTGAAAGCTACGGCGGGAAATTGTATTTCACAGGGAGTGGTCATTGCTTACGATTCTCGCAATCACTCTGCTGAATTTGCTAGAGTGGCAGCGAACGTATTAACCAGTGCGGGGATTCCGGTGAAGCTGTTCAAAGAATTGGAACCGATTCCGGTGCTTTCTTTTGCGGTGAAACATTTCCATGCCTTAGGCGGTGTGGTGGTGACGGCGAGCCATAATCCACCGGAATACAATGGGTACAAAGTGTATGGTTCCAATGGAGCCCAGCTGGTGCCGAAAGATGCGGACGTGTTGACCGGCTACGTGGAAGCCATCACCGATTTGGCAGCGATTGATACCCAAGGAAATGATGCTCTTCTGACCTGGCTAGACCAGGATGTGGTGGACCTTTTTGTAGATACCATTTTCGAACAGTCTTTCTATCAGGGAAATCCACCGGATTTGTCTATCGTTTATACGCCCATTCATGGGAGCGGATGCAAGCCGGTACAGAAAATTTTGAAAAAGGCCGGCTTTACCCAAGTGCAAGTGGTGAAAGAACAGGAACAGCCCAATGGCGATTTCCCGACCGTTTCCTCTCCGAATCCAGAAAATGAAGAAGCCCTGACTTTAGGAATCCAGCTTGCTGAGAAAAAGGGTGCCGATATTGTGATTGGCACCGATCCAGATAGTGACCGTATCGGAGCAGCGGTACGGAAGGGAAATGACTTTGTCCTGATTTCCGGTAACCAGATGGGGGCGCTTCTCACGAATTTTGTATTGATTACGAGAAAAGAAAAGTTGACACCTGCTTCTACCATGGTGAAAACCGTAGTGACTGGCGAATTGGGGGCAGAAATTGGTCGGCACTTTGGCATTCAAGTGGTAGAAACATTGACCGGGTTCAAGTACATTGGGGAAAAGATTTCTCAGTGGGAACATGACCCGCACCATGATTTCGTCATTGGCTATGAAGAAAGTTATGGCTACTTGGTCGGCACCCATGCGCAAGATAAAGATGCCGTGGTATCGGCCATGCTCATTTGCGAAATGGCAGCTTATTTCAAACAGCAGGGAAAGACTCTCTGGGATGTGCTGCAGGATTTGTATAGTACCTATGGGTATTATTATGATAAGACCACATCCTACACGCTGAAAGGTTTGGAAGGGCTGGCAAAAATCAAGGGCATTATGGAACATCTCCGTCAGATTGACGTGACCACCATCATTCCCGATATTTCCCAGGTCATCGATTTTGAAACGGGCGTAGGGGATCTGCCGAAAGAAAATGTATTGAAATACCAGCTCAAGACCGGCGGCTGGATGGCGGTCCGCCCTAGTGGTACGGAACCGAAAATCAAGATTTATTATTCCTTGAAAGGGAAGAATGAAGAGGATGCACTGAAGAAATTTGCGGACTATAAGGGAAAGTGGGAAGCAGCGCTAGAGCTTTGATGAATGCGTAGTGCGAAGTGCGTAATGCAAGTAGCGGCGCACAATTCATGAAGCGCCGCGAGTATAAATAGTGAGTGCTCGTTAATTTGTTTTTTTCAATAGAAAGAACTCGGATTGGTGATTGTTGCTGGTTGTTAGTTGTTTGTTGTTGGGATCAAACAACCGACAACAAACAACTAACAACAGTGAGTGCACAGGAATCTGCACAATAGCCCGTATTTCTTTGCACTTGAATACCAAAATTTTACTGCATATATTCA
>CAVBRV010000205.1:0-4376 GCA_963597965.1 Paludibacteraceae bacterium
CAAGAAGATACTTGGGGAAAATGCGTAATGCGAAGTGCGTAGTGCGTAATGAAGGTAGCGGCGCACAATTCATATAGCACCGCAAAATGATATAGTGAGTGGTCATTCACTTTTTGAAATCTGCGGTAAGTTTCATTCCCCCTTGAAGAAGGGGGGGCAGGGGGGATAGAGTGTTTCGTTAGAAACACATTCACCGCAATCGTATAAATCCCCATATCAGACTATCTCAAATAAACACATTCCGCTTATGCTGAAATATGTCCCTTTGGGCCATTCTATCCCCGGCTTCGCCGCCCCTTCTCCAAGGGGCAACACGTTAGTGCTGCTACTGTTTTGTTACACATTATTTCAAAAAGCTATTTAATGGCCAAACAGTAAATATAAAACGGTATGCATACCACCTATATAGATTACAGGTAATATACATACCGTTTTTTTAAAGGGGTATTGGGGCGCTTCCAAATTTTTATGCGCCCCTTCCTTCATTACGCACTACGCACTTCGCATTACGCACTATTTTTATATCTGAGAGAAAATATCTTCCGCCTCGCTATCTTCCACCACTTCCAAATCCCAGCTCTTTTCTTGAGCCGCTTTGCGGAGTCGTTCTGCCAGGTAAGGGACAATGACTCTTTCTGTATAGAAATGTCCCCCATCAGCGATGAGGAGGCCTAGTCTGGAAGCATCTTGGGCTTCGTGGTATTTCAAATCGCCGGTCAGGTACAAGTCCGCTCCTTTGGCTTTGGCAAGTTCAGCAAATTCGCTTCCTGCACCGCCGAGGACGGCCACTTTCTGGACTTCGATGTCCCTATTTCCTGCATACCTTAGAACGGGAATCCCCAGTTTCTCTTTGATATACGCCAAGGCTTCTTGCCCGCTCATCACATGAGGCAAGTCTCCGATGCGGCCCATGTATTCTTGATTGCCCCCATTTTGCAAGGGGTAAATATCATAATGCACGTCGCCACAGCGATCTTTCAAGTCTTTGAGCAAAGCAGGCAGTGCACTTTCCAGCACATTCATTTCCATCTCCGCTTCGCCGGTCATATTATCTTCGTCATCGAGCAAATAGTAATGCCCTGCTTGACCAGGATAGGATTCTTTCACGTGGTGATAGAAGGCTTTCGCTGCGGTAGGCGTAACGTAAGCAGCCAGTTTGTACATTTTTTCTTCTTTTTCTGGCACAAGTCCTGTGGTGTGGGATAATTCCAAGGCAGCAGCCAGGGCATCATTCACTCCCCCTCTGGCGGTGTCCAAATTCGTATGGGCCGCAAAGGCCAGGATGTCATGTTTGATAAGCTTTTCAATGACCCGTCCTTTATAGGTGGAGAGGTCCAATTCGTGAATGGCTTTGAACAGGAAGGGGTGATGGGAAATAATCATGGACGCTCCTTCTTCGATGGCAAGGTCCACATTTTCTTCTGTCAAGTCCAAAGAAATGAGTACTTTCTGCACCGGTATTTCCTGATTCCCCACTTGCAAACCGGGATGATCCCATTTCTCAGACAAACTCTTCGGCGCCCATTCGTTCATCCACTGGATAATATGTTTCGCCTGTATTTGCATGGTCGTTGCCTCCTTGTTCTTTTAGTTGGCAGTTTGCAGTAGGCAGTTGGCAGTTATGCTGATATGTCATGGATTGGAGTGAGTAGTGGGTGGTCATTCATTCACTTTTTGAAACAAGCGGTAAATTTCGTCCCCCCTTGAAGAAGGGGGCTAGGGGGATAGAGTGTTTCGTTAGAAACACATTCATCGCACTCATATAAATCTCCATGTTAGGCTATCTCAAATAAGTACACTCCGCTTTTCTAAAATATGTCCCTTCGGGCCATTCTATCCCCGGCTTCGCCGCCCCTTCTCCAAGGGGCAACACGCTAGTACAGCCACCATTTTCATACATAGTGATGACTACATGAATTATTGACCAATCACTAAGTAAGTATGATTTCAAGAAAAGTTACAGAGTGCTCAAGTTCTCAGGGTACTCAGATTTCCCAAATATGCCTATGCATGCAAGTGTCATCAGCACATTCAAGAAACCTTTAGAACCCTTAGCACCTTGAGGCCCCTTTCATCAGCAGAAATCATCTCAATGTTTCCTCTATCGTCTACCGCTATCTACTGCCAACTGCCTACTGCTAACTGCCTACTACTTATAAATCGTAATCGTAGAAATATCATCGCCCGCATCAGTCGTTGTTTCTCCTGCAGAAGCATCGGTATTAGCCGTTGGTGTATTTGGCGATGGAGTGCTAGCGGCATTCGCATTCGTATTTCCCCCTGCTTTAGCGGCTTTCGCCTTGGCTTCTGCTTCGGCCTTTTTCCTTGCTTCCTCTTCTGCTTTCTTTCTGGCTTCTTCGGCGCGTCGTTCTTTTTCCGCTTTCGTTAAGTACACGGTGTATTTCGGCGTGGGCGAAACCATGGCATTGATTTCAAAGAGACGGCCCCAGGGGAAATTGGCGGAAATCGTGGCGGGATTGAGGCCCATTTTCTTCTTCGCAAAATCCTGAATTTCTGCAATCATTTCTTCTTGCATGGCGGGAGTGGGTTTGTAATTGGTGTGTTCCAATTCGGTCATACGACTGATGTTTTTCCGCACATTGGCCTGGTACGCCCAGTTATCGATATATTGTTCGATGAGCATATCTTTATGGTCCTGTTCGCTCATGTCCGGTGCCAGAATCGCCTGAGCAATAGCGTAACCGATGGTGTTGGATGCCGTATTCCACCCATTATAGGCAGCCACTTTGTAGAGCAAATCGTCTTTCACCATGAGGCTCATCAAGGTATTGTCCGAACCATTGGCGAAGTACACGTCCACCATGGAAACAGGAATCCCGCGGTTGATCACATCTTTGACCCGATTCATAAAATCCGTGGTGCTGGGTTTCATCATGCCGTAGTTGCTAAATTGCCCTGATTCACCGGTGGAAGACAGGGGCGTATTCACCGCCAATACAATGTCCGGTGTGCCTTTCCCTGCCATGACGCCCCCGACAGCTTCAATGTGTTCCGCAATGGTTTTCCCGATAGGCTGGCTTTCATAGCTGGGCACCGTATCTTCCGCCCGTCCCAAAGGATAAATAGAAGCAAAGGTAGGCGTCAGATGATTGTCATCATTATGATACCGAGCAATCAAAAGCAATGCCAGCTGGTCGGCGCCAGGGAATGAACCGTAAATTTTGGTGGATAATTTCTTTGATTCTTTTCCTAAATACCGGGCTTCCATAGCGGATTGGGAATTTTTGCTATTGTCATCGTGGCCTTCACAGAAATAGACAAACGTCCCGCTTTGGGTATCTTTCATCAGCATCCGATTGATGGTGTTGTTCTTGGTGCGCCGCTTGAACCAGTCCTGTAAATATTCGGTCGGTACGGTGAGTTTCAAAGACAAAAGTTCTGCCGCTTCATCATTGGTGATGTCCCCCACGTCCATTTTGTCTTGCAAACCAGAAATCCGATACAGCGCATTTCCATAATTGGCATAATAATAGGGTTCGACCCCACTATTGGACGCATAGGGGGTGCGCATGATGGTGCCAAAGGCATAAATCGGAACTTTCGGATAGGTCTGATGGAGCTGGCGAATACGATTTTCCCGATCCATCAAAGTGTCTAGCGATTCATTGTGTTTCCGAGAATCCACCAAGCCGCCATAAATTAAGGTATCGGTAGAAAGCACCGCACAATCGGCTTTGGGCATATTCTGCTTCACCCATTGCCAAATCTGGTCCGGGCTGCCGTGATAATTTTTACCAGATAAATAAGCTTTCGGCGGTGTCAGTACGTCATAGCCTGCTTTTTCGGCGGTGGAAACGGTGTAATCCAAGCTGACCGGCCGATCGTCCTGGGGCACAAGAAGAATGGTTTTCGCCTGGGCAGAAAAAAGTCCTCCCGCTACGAGAAATGCGGCGGTAAGTAATGCGAGTTTTTTATGTAGTATCAAAAGAAACCTCCTTTGAAAATGACTGGTGGATTGGTTGCTCATCCTTCAAAAAGCAAAAACCGATTGCATTCTGTTGTTGGTTGTTAGTTGTTTGGGTGCAGACAACCAACAACTAACAACCAACAACCAACAACAATCGCTAATCTGATTCTTGCCAGTTTAAAATTGAATAAATGACCACTATCTACATATATAAATTTTCATTATCGATATTATAGCATGAAATAAAAGCGTATGCAGTTAGCAGTTAGCAGTTAGCAGTTAGCAGTTGGCAGTTGGCAGTTGGCAGTTGGCAGTTGGCAGTTGGCGGTTCACAGTTGGCGGTTCACAGCAATTCTACTATGAAAATAGAATTTGGTAGCTAGTGACTGGTGACTTGTGACTGGGAGAAATGTGATTCCAGTCACGAGTCACTAGTCTACTAGTCACC
>CAVBRV010000206.1:0-4293 GCA_963597965.1 Paludibacteraceae bacterium
TATGTCCCTTCGGGCCATTCTATCCCCGGCTTCGCCGCCCCTTCTCCAAGGGGCTACACGCTTGTGCTACTATCATTTTTATTCATAGCGATATATCCGCAGCGTTTCCCTAAATATCATCGATACAGTACGCTAGCAATAATTGGCACAGTCAAGAACCCTAAGAACCTTTAGAACCTTTAGAACCCTGAGTACCCTTAGTACCCTGTACCTCAGCAGAAATCACCCCATATTTCGCTTGCCTTCACATCGTTACTCCCAATCCCTAGTAAAAAAAGCACCAATTACTACAGAAACTCAAAAGTATTCCAAAGTAATGGTGCTTAGTATAAATTAGTTAGCAGTTTGCAGTAGGCAGTTTGGAAAACGCCATTCGTACGTAATCATTCACTTTCCAACTGGCTAGAGACCGGATTAGCGGTTGTTGTTAGTTGTTGGTTGTTTGCTGTGGGAGTCCAAACAACTAACAACCAACAACTGCCAACAATCACTGCCTATCAAGACTCCTGCGAGAAAGGCACATTCTTCACCAATTCCTGCCAACGGGCATTCAGGATATTCATATATTTAAAAGACTTCAAACCAAAAGAGGCGAGCCCGTAGCCATCGCTGACCTCGACCAGAAGGGTTCTTCCGTCATCGGTGACGCCGAAGTCCAGCGCATAGCCAGCGGGGGCTGATTTATACGCTGCCACGGCTTGTTTCAAAACTTCCGGGTCAGGGAACACATCCCAGCGTCCTTTGTAAGGATTGAGGCCCTGGATTTCCCCTTCCAGCACCCATAGTCGCCATTCGGAAACGAAATGCACCTTTGTGCTGCACCAGACATCAATATCTTCTAGTCCGCCGCCCAATTTAATCAAATCTTCCGATTTGTCTAGCACCGTCCCGTGAAATCGCTTAATATCTTCCACCGGTTTCACAAAAACATGCCAAGCCTCTGGATTGCTGGTGATGGTAAATAAAGTGGATTTCCAAACCTTGCGTCCCATGAAGGGCAGGAGTTCATCGGGATAATCCAGCGGGTCCAGCTTGACGCCGAATCGTTCCAGTGCCACTTTCACATCGGAAAAGGTACCCACCACAGGGTTTCGGGGATCTTCATCGGTAATGGAATAGACCACTTTGTATGGCTCCACCGGAATTTCCAAATCCTGGCAGCCGGTATAAGCTGCATAGCAACTGGGATCATAAAACTCACCAGTATGTTTGATACGGATATGTACTTTCATGAACTCCCCTCCATGATGATTTCTAGTAGCTAGGGACTAGGGATTGGGGATTAGAAATTTTGATAAAGCGTTTCTAATCCGTACATCCAATTCAAACTCTAGCATTACATTTTTAATCATACCATGGGAATCTGTTTTTGTCTATGAGGTTGAGACAAATCCTTTTCAACAGGTTTCTCAGGTTGCTAAGGGTTCTCAAGGTTCTCAGGTTGGGTAGCGGTGTTTACCATTAGCGTCATTTCGACCGGTCGTATTTGCACAAAGAAATGGTACCGGAATAAATAGTAAGTGCTCGTTAATTCGTTTTTTCAATAGAAAGAACTCGATTGTTGCTGGTTGTTAGTTGTTTGTTGTTGGGGCCAAACAACAAACAACTAACAACCAGCAACAATCGCCAATTCTATTTCTTGCTATTGAAAAACGAATTAACGAGCAACCACTAGCTAAACAAAGAAAAATACCGCTAGCCTTTAGGTTATAAAGGTTAGCGGTATTTTTTCTTTGTTAAACCTACGAAATCAGTAGAATAATAACCTTTCACCCATTCGTCTAACTACCAACTGTCACAAAACAACTCACCAGAAATACACCAACGCCACGGCTGCTACAATGAAGCGATAAATCGCGAAGCCGGTCAGTGTGGAGGTATTCAAGAATTTCAAGAACCAAAGGATAGAAGCATAAGCCACCAGGAAGGCGGTGATGAAACCTACGGCCAGGATGCCGAAGTCCCCTGCTTCCAGGCTGCCGGCGGTTTTGAACAAATCATAGAGGCAAGCCAGGAACATGAGCGGCACTGCCATAATGAAAGTAAAGTCAGCAGCGGCTTTTCTGGAAATGCCCAAGAGCAAGCTCCCGGCGATGGTACTACCACTTCTGGAGAACCCCGGCCAGAGAGAAAGACACTGGAAGAGACCAATTTGGAAGGCCTGTTTCATGGTGACCTGGTCCACATCTTCTACAGAAAAATGTTTTCTCATTTTTTCCGCAAAAATCATGAATGCGCCGCCTAGCACCAAGCCGACGATCACCGTCATGGGCCCAAAAAGGGTGTGTTTGATAAATCCATGGAAAATCAATCCCAAAAGGCAAGCGGGGAACATGGCAATAGCCAAGTTCAAAAGCGAAGGCCCCTTGGTGCGGAACCAATGATGGGTATTCAAAATGAAACGGAATTTCTCGTGATACACCACCAACACCGACAAAATGGCCCCCAGTTGGATGAATACATCAAACAAATCCGCCAAGGTTCCTTCAAAACCAATCATATGACCGATGATGATCATATGACCTGTAGAAGATACTGGAATGTACTCCGTCAGCCCTTCTACGATACCAATAATAACCGCGCAAAAATAATCGTACACTATAACACCTCGAAAATAAATACATTTTAGGTGACTGGTAGACTGGTGACTAGTGACTGGAAACGCATCCTTCCAGTCACTAGTCACTAGTCACTAATTACTTGCTCTTCTTCTGTGGATTATCCGCCACTACGACCCCATCGACCTGTTTATTTTTCAAATAAATCAGAAGCACCTTATCCTTGGCTCGGTTGAAATAAATATAGGCCGTGCGAGGAACGCCGGCGGAATTATCCATTTCTATCTTATGGGGCGCCCCGTAGAGCAATTCTACGGTGGTCGCATCATCCCCCATGGCTAAGCCGCGAGAGGTGAGCATGCGATGGTCCGTCAAAAAGATGGCGCAAATCATTTTCTCTTTCTTCGTCATCCGCACCGCATAGCCTGGATAATACCACACTTCTTCCTGGGGGTTGGTCATTTTCTTTTCCCATTCGGAAAAAGCATAATCCTTGAAGGCTTGATGCAAGGAGAGACCTGCTAGGGAAAAATCTTTTTCTGGCAAGAAATTTCGACTATGGATTTCCAAATACCCCTTTTGTAATCCCAGGGGCTTCGTTTCTTTCCAACCCAAATGAATCTCCTGGACTTTGTCTTCATGGATGATAAAAGTCATTTCCTTTTTGTAGCCACTATAAGAGAGAAGGAACGATTTCTTTTCCCCATCCCAAAGCACTTCATCCGGTTTCCCATAGTGACGCAACACATTCTCCCGCCGGCTTCCTACTTTGATGCCGCGAGGCGTAGTGAAATCTCCGCCAGTCACATAGAAATCAGAAATCCCTTTGGTCGGAATCACCTGATCCACTGGAAGGTCCTTGCGGTTCATGTATTTCGACAAGAAATCGCCGTACACTCGCATCTGCACGCCGTCCCAGGTATAGGTATCTTGTAAATTGCCATGGTGAATGGCGGTCGGATTGCCTTTCAATGCGGTCATGACCTTCCCCGCATCCCCCAGGGTGACGCCATAGAAAGAAAAATCCTCCGCCTTCAGTGGAGCAGCATTGATTTTCATCAGCGGCTCTTCCTTCACAGGAGATGCCTTCTCTTTTTCCTTCGTGGCTGCCGCTTTAGGTGCCTCTGGTTGAGCAACCGCCTTCGCAGCACTGGCTTTCGTTTCCTTCACCGGTGCTTCCACCGCCGTCCCAGAAGCCGCGGTCAAGCTGGCGTAGGAAAAAGCGGACACCGAACTCCCAAAAGCGCCCACACTCAAAAGGAGTGATACCATCAACCCCCGTCGTATTGCCTGTTTCATATTTATTCTCCTTCAGAAAATAAGACCTTTCTCTCCATTTTCTAAAAAACAATTACTACTTATTATGCGGTGGAAGAGCTACTTCTGTCAAGGGGAAATATTGCGGAGTTATAGATTTGAGGCAATAGGTATGATTTCGATAGAGATTACAGGTTGCTCAGGGTGCTAAGGGTGCTCAGGTTTCTCAGGGTACTAAAGGTTCTAGGGGTGCTAGAAGTTCTAAGGGTTCTAAGGTTCCTCGAATGTGCTGACATCGATCGGTATTTAAATATGGATGATAGGCTCAGTGAGTATCTTCCCATTCGGACAATGCCACTAGTTCAAGAAAACGATAATACCGAACACGTCATTTCGACCGGGCGTATTTTTGCGAAATGGAACAAGAGTTGTAAATACCAATGTGTCCCTGAGTGGAGAAATCTCTTCAGCACTAGCG